>DATMSB010000144.1:0-5349 GCA_035565615.1 Vulgatibacter sp.
TCACCGAGGGGATCCCGGTGTCGAAGTTGGTGGTGTCGGTGAGCACCATCACGTCCGCCCGGAGGAGATCCCGGTGGGTGCGGAGGAACTCCGCCAGGTGCCCGGAGCCGATCTCCTCCTCGCCCTCGACGACGATCTTGAGGTTCACGGGGAGGGTGCCGGCGCCCTGCAGCCACGCGGAGGTGGCGGCCGCGTGGATGAGGATCCCCGCCTTGTCGTCGGCGGCCCCGCGGCCGTAGAGGCGGCCGTCGCGCTCGGTGGGCGTGAACGGATCGGACTTCCACTTTTCGGGATCACCGGCGGGCTGGACGTCGTGGTGGGCGTAGAGGAGCAGGGTCGGCGCCTTCGGATCGACCTGGATCTCGCCGTACACGTAGGGGTGGGCGCCCGGCAGCTCCAGGAGGCGGACCCCCTGGAAGCCGTACTTCTCCAGGATCTTCGCGGTGGCCTCGGCACTGCGGCGGACCTCGGCGGGATCGAAGCCCTCGAAGGAGACGCTGGGGATCCGCACCAGGGTCTCGAGGTCCGCCCGGACCTCGGCGCGGTTTCGCTCGTAGTGGGAGAGGGCTGCGGCCAGTCGACTTTCGTTCATTCTCTTCGGGCCTCTCGGTGCGTCCGGCACCGCGTCGTTTCGGCCGGATCTCTAACGACCGGCCGCCACCCCGGTCAAGGACGAGAGCGTGTGGGACACGCCCGCGTAGCATTCTTTCCCTCTTTCAACATCGCGGTGTTCTGCGCTACAACTGCGGATACGTCGTTTTTTGCAGGTGCAGCACGGTCGACCTCAAGAGCGAGAGCTGCAGCGTCACCGCGGCTCTCGACTTGGGTGCAACAAACCCTCGCTCGGAGTGCTCACGCTCCGCGCGAGACATCGAGCGCGTTCAACGGTCGAACGCGCATCAGCAAGGAGTGAGAATGGCTACGAAGGCGGCAGCAGCTACGAAGTCGGCGTCGACGGGCGCCATGTCGACGACGAAGCTTGTCCAGTCGGTCGTCGAGAAGGCCGGCAAGAAGAAGATCGATCTCACCAAGAAGCAGGTGAACACGACCCTCGAGCTCCTCCTCGACACCGTCGCCGAGGAGGTCCGCAAGGGCAACAAGGTGAGCCTGAAGAACTTCGGCGTCTTCCGGCGGCACACCAAGCCGGCCCGGCCGAAGCGCAAGGGCCGCAACCCCGCCACCGGCGAGGAGATCACCATCCCGGCCAAGAAGGCCGAGAACGTGATCAAGTTCCGCCCGGCCAAGGTGTGGAAGGAGGCGGTCAAGAAGGCCCGGTAGGCCTTCTTCCGCATCGCTTCGCGAACGGGCCCCGGTCTGCGCGAGCAGGTCGGGGCCCGCTTCGTTTCGGGGGCCGATGGCCTTGCGAGGCCCCGGATCCGTGCCCACTTTGGGCCGGATGAAACACCCCGTCGCGGATGTGCGCGCCCTGGCGGATCAGGTCTGGGACGAGACCGTCGCCAGGCTGCGGCGCCGCCGCATCCCTTCGTCCGTGTACCGGGTGCAGCTCTCGGGGGAGTTCCCGCTGCAGGCGGCGGCGGGCGTCGTCCCTTACCTCGCCGAGCTGGGGATCTGCGACCTCTACACCTCGCCTTGGCTGCGGGCGGCGCCGGGCTCCTCCCACGGCTACGACGTGGTGGCCCACGACTCGATCGATCCGGAGATGGGGGGCGAGGAGGGCCTGCGGATCCTCACCGAGGCGCTGCGCCAGGCGGGTATGGGCCTCCTCGTCGACCTCGTCCCCAACCACATGAGCATCTCCAGCGAGAACCAGCTCTGGCAGGACGTGCTCGAGAACGGCCCCTCCTCCACCTACGCGCCCTTCTTCGACATCGTCTGGAAGCCGGTGAAGGACGAGCTCGAGGACAAGGTGCTCCTACCCGTGCTCGGCGATCAGTACGGGGCCGTCCTCGAGGCGGGCGACCTCCGCCTCGTGCTCGCCCAGGGGACCTTCTTCCTCCGCTACTTCGAGCACCGCTTCCCCATCAACCCCCGCCACTACCCGATGATCCTGCGCCACCGGTTGGAGCGGCTCGAGGAGGAGCTGCCCCCGAACGACGTGGTCCTCGAGGAGCTGCTGTCGATCTGCACCGCCTGCGACAACCTGCCGCCGCGCACCGAGACCGATCCCGAGAAGGTCGAGGAGCGGCGCCGGGAGAAGGAGGTGATCAAGCGGCGGCTCGACACCCTGTGTCGATCGTCGCCGGCGATCCTCGCCTTCCTCGAAGAGAACGTGCGGGAGTTCAACGGGACCCGCGGCGATCCCCGCAGCTTCGACCTCCTGGACCGCCTCCTGGGCGAGCAGGCCTATCGCCTCGCCCACTGGCGCGTGGCCGGCGAGGAGATCAACTACCGCCGCTTCTTCGACATCAACGAGCTCGCCGCGATCCGCATGGAGGAGCCTCGGGTCTTCGAGGAGTCCCACCGCCTCGTCCTCGGCCTCCTCGCCGACGGGCGGATCCAGGGCCTGCGGATCGATCACCCCGACGGCCTCTTCGATCCCAAGGCCTACTTTCAGCGCCTGCAGGAGGAACACTTCGTGGAGACCTGCCGGCGCATCGCCCGCAGCGAGGGCTGGCCGGCGGACGAGATCGCCCCCCTGGTGCGGGCGCGGTTCTCGGCGGAGGCGGGGCGGGCCGGCGTCCTGCGCCCCGTGTACCTGGTGGCGGAGAAGGTGCTGGGGCTGGGCGAGACGGTCCCGGAGAGCTGGCCCATCGACGGGACCACCGGCTACGAGTTCCTCAACTCCCTCAACGGCATCTTCGTCCAGGGCGACGCCCGCCGCGCCATCGACGAGATCTTCTCCCGCTTCACGGGCCTGCGCCTCCAGCTCGAGGAGCTCCTCTACGAGAAGAAGAAGCTGATCATGTCCACGTCGATGGCGAGCGAGGTGAACATGCTCGCCTACCAGCTCAACCGGATCAGCGAGATGAACCGCCGCTCCCGGGACTTCACCTTGAACTCCCTCCGCTCGGCGTTGGTGGAGTACGTGGCGAGCTTCCCCGTCTACAGGAGCTACGTCTCGGCGCAAGGGGTGGACGAGCGCGACCGGCGCTACGTGGAGCGCGCCATCGCCCGGGCGAAGCGGCGATTGCCGGTGGTGAACGTCTCCATCTTCGACTTCCTGCGGAACGTGCTCCTGGTGCGCCACGGCGGGCACCTGGCGGAAGAGGAGCGGGAGAAGCGCCTCCAGTTCGCCATGAAGCTGCAGCAGCTCACCGGACCGGCGATGGCGAAGGCCCTGGAGGACACCTGCTTCTACATCTACAACCGGCTCGTCTCCCTGAACGAGGTGGGGGGCGAGCCGAGGCAGTTCGGCGTGGCGCCCTCGGAGTTTCACTCCCAGAGCGGCGAGCGTCTGGAGACCGCGCGGGGCTCGCTCCTCGCTACCACCACCCACGACACCAAGCGCAGCGAGGACGTCCGCGCCCGCATCGACGCGATCTCCGAGGTCCCCGCCGAGTGGAAGGCGGTGCTCTCCCGGCTGTCGAAGGCGGCCCGCAAGCACCGGGTGAAGCTCGCCGAGGAGCGCGTCGCGCCCGATCGCAACGAGGAGTACCTCCTCTACCAGACCCTCGTCGGCGCCTGGCCCTTCGGCGAGATGGACCAGGCGCGGCGCCACGAGTTCACCGAGCGGATCGCCGCGTATCTCCTCAAGGCGGCCAAGGAGGCCAAGGTCAACACGAGCTGGATCAACCCGGACGCCGCCTGGGACGAGGCCCTCGGGATCTTCGTGCGGCGCCTCCTCGGAGACGAGGCGTTCGTGAGGGAGCTCCTGCCCTTCCAGCAGCGGATCGCCGAGGTGGGGATCCGCAACTCCCTCTCCCAGGTGCTCCTGAAGATCGCCTCGCCCGGCGTCCCCGACATCTTCCAAGGCTGCGAACGGTGGTGCTTCTCGCTCGTGGACCCCGACAACCGCCGGCCGGTCGACTTCGAGGACCTCGCCGCCGGGCTCCGCTCCCTGCGGGAGGCCTGGGAGGCGGCGGACGGCGATCCCCGCGAGCTGGCGGCGAGGCTCTGGGAGTCCCGCCACGACGGACGGGTGAAGCACTTCATCACGTGGCGCGCCCTGCAGGCCCGGCGCGGCCGCCCCGAGCTCTTCCTCGACGGCGACTACGTCCCGGTGGAGTGCGCCGGCCCCAGGGGCGATCGCGCGGTCGCCCTCTGCCGCCGGCGGGGGCCGCAACAGGCCATCGCGGCGGTGCCCCGCCTGGTCGCGCCGCTCATCGACGAGGAGGCCGCCGGCGTGGATCCGTGGGCGGGCACCTACCTGCTCCTGCCCAGCGGCGCGGGCGGCACGTCGTGGAGGTGCGCCTTCACCGGCGAGGTCCACCGCCCCGTCCTCGTCCGCGGCAGCCCCACCCTCCCCCTCTCGCTCCTCTTCGCCACCCTCCCCGTGGCGCTGCTCCAGCCCGCCTGACCCGCCGATCGCCCTCTTCGGGGTGGGGGTGGACGCCGCCGCGCTGCCTTAGGTTGGAGCAACCAAAGCGGAGTCTACGAGTTGGCCTTTCCCAAGCGGCGCACCGCCGGCATCCTCCTTCCGCTGTTCTCGGTTCGCGGCGACCGCTCGTGGGGCGTCGGGGAGTTCCCCGACGTGGCCGCGCTCGCGCCATGGCTGCACGGCGCCGGCCTCTCCTCGTGGATGATGCTGCCGCTCATCGAGGCGGCCATCGGGCAGGACAGCCCCTACTCCGCCCTCTCCGCTTTCGCCCTCGATCCGGTCTACGTGTCGCTCGAGGCGCTCGAGGACTTCGCCGCCCTCGGGGGGGAGGCCGCGCTCTCCGACGAGGAGCGGGCGACGCTCTCGGCGGTGCGGGCCCGGCCCACCGTCGACTACGCCGAGGTGCGGGCGCTCAAGCAGCGCTGGCTGCGGCGCTCCTTCGAGTACTTCTCGGCCCGCTTCGACCCCGCCTCGGATCGCGGCCGGGATCTCGCCCGCTTCCGGGAGGAGTCGATCTGGCTGGTGGAGTACGCGCTCTTTCGCGCCCTGAAGGAGGACCACGCCCTCGACTGGTGGAGGGGATGGGAGCCGCCGCTGCGCGATCGCGACCCTGCGGCCCTCGCCGAGGCCCGCTCCCGGCTCGCGAGGGAGTGTGACTACTACGAGTACGTGCAGTGGGTCGCCCACCGCCAGCTCGAGGCCGCGCGGGCGGCGGCCCGATCCCACGGCGTGCACCTCGCTGGCGACCTCCCGTTCATGGTGGCGGAGGACAGCGCCGATGTCTGGGCGGGGCAGGAGCGGTTCCGGCTCGACGCCACGGTGGGCGTCCCCCCCGACGCCTACTCCGCCGAGGGGCAGGACTGGGGCCTGCCCGTGTACCGATGGGACGTCCTCGCCGCCACGGGCTACGA
>DATMSB010000145.1:0-24906 GCA_035565615.1 Vulgatibacter sp.
AGATCCCGCATCTCGCCCACGAGGACCACGTCGGGATCCTGGCGCAGGGCGCTCTTGAGCGCCTGGCTGAAGGAGACCGTGTCGACGCCGACCTCGCGCTGGTTGATGATCGAGTTCTTGTCGCGGAGCAGGAACTCGATCGGATCCTCGATCGTCATGATGTGATCGGACTCGACCGTGTTGATGTGGTCGATCATGGCGGCGAGGGTGGTCGACTTGCCGGAGCCGGTGGTGCCGGTGACGAGGATGAGCCCGCGGGGCTCCAGCGCGATCTTCTCCAGGACCTTCGGCAGCATGAGCTGCTCGATGGACTGGATCCGGAAGGGGATCACGCGGAAGACCACGCCCACCGTCCCCCGCTGCTGGAAGACGTTGACGCGGAAGCGGCCCAGGCCGGGGACGCCGTAGGCGAGGTCGCACTCGTTGGAGGCCTTGAACCGCTCCCGCTGGAACTCGTTCATGATCCCGAAGGCCATCCGCGCGATCTCCTCGGGCGGGAGCCGCCGCGCGTCGCTCAGGGGGAGCAGCGAGCCGTCGACCCGGAAGATGGGGGGGAGGCCCGCCTTCAGGTGGATGTCGGAGGCGCCTCCGCGCAGCGCCAGGGTGAGAATCTCGTTGAGCTCCATCGGCAGCGGCTCCATCCCCCGACGGCGTGCGGACCCTCCGCGCCCCTGCCCCGGGGCACGATCACCCGAACGGAGGGCTCGTGATCGTGGAGCACCTTATCACCCGGACGCGGCGAATGAAGAAATCGGCCGCCCGAAACGACGAGAGGCCGCCGACCCGAGGTGGGTGCGGCAGCCTCTCGACTCCGGCCCTGCGGGGCGGATCCCTCAGCGCTTCGAGAACTGGAAGCGCTTGCGGGCGCCGGGCTGGCCGTACTTCTTGCGCTCGACCGCGCGGGAGTCGCGGGTGATGAACCCGGCCTTCTTCAGCACCGGGCGCAGCTCCGGCTCCATCTTCGAGAGGGCGCGGGCGAGGCCGTGGCGGATCGCGCCGGCCTGACCGGTGAGGCCGCCGCCGCAGACGTTCACGGAGACGTCCACCTTGCCCTTGCGGTCGACCACCTCGAGGGCCTGCATCAGCACCATCTTCGAGGTCTCGCGCCCGAAGTACTGGTCGAGGGACCGGTCGTTGATGGTGATGTTGCCCTCGCCGGGCCAAATCCACACGCGGGCCACCGCTTCCTTGCGGCGCCCCGTCGCGTACGTCTTCTGCGCGTTTGCCATGGGGAGTTCCTCGAACCTCAAGCCTGGATGTCGAGGGCCTGCGGCTGCTGCGCCTCGTGGGGATGCGCGTCGCCGGGATAGACCTTCAACTTGGTGAACATCTGACGGCCGAGCGCGTTGCGGGGGAGCATGCGGCGGACGGCGTTCTTGACCAGATCCTCGGGGCGCCGCTCGCGGAGCTCCTTCGCGGTGGCGACCTTCAGCGAGCCGGGCTTCCCCTGGAGACCGATCCGGTAGTACTTCTTCCGCTCCTCCTTGCGGCCGGTGAGCTTGACCTTCGCGGCGTTGACGACGATGACGAAGTCGCCGGTGTCCATGGAGGGCGTGTAGAGGGGCGTGTGCTTGCCCTTGAGGATCGAGGCGACCTGGCTCGACATCCGGCCGAGGACCTTGTCGCTGGCATCCACCACGTACCACTTCCGGCGGATCTCGCCCTTCCGGGCGCTGTGCGTGCTCATCCGATTTGCTCCAAGCTGCTCGAGATCGTGTCTCGGGCGCCGAAATCTCCGGCAGTCCCCCGGCGCCCATGTCTCGCACGGGATGCAGGGAAAGCGGGCTTACTAGAGCAACGTCCAGGGGAAGTCAAGCGCGCGAGCGGCCCGCGCGGACACTTTCTCCCCACCCGTTTTCCCGCTCGAAACCCGCGGCGCCGAGGGGTCCATCCACGCGCTCTCGCGGGTTGCCCGATCCGAGTCGGCGACCGTACACTCGCCGCCAATTTCTGCCCCGAGATCCGCCGCTTGCGCATCCTCTTCCTCACGACCGAGCTGCCATGGCCCCTGGACGGAGGCGGGAAGCTCCGGACCTTCGAGACGCTCGCCTGCCTCTCCCGCTTCGCCGAGGTCCGCGTCGTCTCCATGAGCGAGGCCCCCGCCAGCGAGGCGGATCGGTCGGCGCTCGAGGCCGCGCTCCCCGGCGTCGCGATTCTCCCGCCGATCCCCCACCCGATCCGGATCCGGCGGCGGCCCCTGGACCTGGCGAGGGCGGGCGCGAATCGCCTCCTCCACATGGAGCCCTACCTCGCCGCCAAGTTCCGCAGCCGCGCGTACCAGCGCCTGGCGCTGGAGGAGGGGAGGACGTTTCGACCGGACGTGGTGTGGTGCGACCACCTCAACGTCTGGCCGACGGCGGTGCGGGCCCGCGCCGGAGCGGCGTTGGTCCTGGACGAGCACAACGTGGAGTCGGATCTGTTCCGGCTCGCCGCCGGCGCCGGATCCTTTCCGCTGCGGTTGGTGTCCAGGGTGGAGGGGCGGGCGGCGCTGTCGTTCGAGCGGAGCGCGGTGGCGAGGGCGGATCGCGTGGTGGCGATCTCCGGCGACGACGCCAGGCGGCTGCGCGATCTCGGCGGCGCCGACCGCGTGGTGGTGCGGCTCCCCTCGATGGGTGAGCTCCCCGCCGCGCCGCCTCCGCCACCCCCGCCGACGGACGCGATCGGGTTCTTGGGGACGCTGTCCTGGCCCCCGAACGCGGAGGCCGTCGCCTTTCTGGCGCGGGAGGTCGCCCCCGCCCTCGCCGCCCGAGGGGCGAAGGTGCGGATCGAGGTCGGCGGCAGGGGCCTCCCCTCCGGAGTCGCCGCGCTGGCCAGATGCGCCGGCCTCACCCTCCGCGGCTTCGTCGACGACGCGGAGGCGTGGCTCCGCGGGTTGGGCACGGCGATCGTACCCCTTCGCTCCGGAAGCGGGATCGCCATGAAGCTCCTCGACGCGATGCGCGCCGGCGTCCCCGTGGTGGCGACGTCGGCGGGTGCCAGGGGCCTCGCGGTGCGGGACGGTGAGGAGCTTCTTCTCGCGGACGATCCCGCGGCCCTCACCGACGCGATCGTCCGCATCACCCGCGACGAGGGCCTGCGCCGGCGCCTCGCGCACGGCGCCTACGCACACCTGGTGCGCGCCCACGGCCGCGATGCCGCCGCCGCCGACTACGAGGCGATCGCCCGGGGGGCGATCCGCCGCCGGGCGATCGACGGAGATCGACGTGACACCTGACCGCTCGCTTCCCTTCCGCCGCGTGGCGTTCGTCATGCACTCGGGCTGGCATTTCCTTTACCAGCGCCCGCACCACTTCGCCGCTCGGTACAAGGCGGCCGGGGTCGAGACGGTCGTCTTCGAGATCTCGGGGGTCCGCTCTCAGCTCGCGACCCTCCTCTCCACCGAGATCTCGCGGGAGCAGCGCGACGCCGTGCACCACGTGTGGTCGTCGATCTACCCGTACAACGCCGCCCAGCGCTTCTCCGCGGTCGAAGCGATCTTCCGGCCCGCGGTGGAGTCGTCGTTCGACCGGTTCGCCGAGCGCTGGCTCGACGAGGGCACGTTGCTCTGGCTCCAGGGCGTGAACCTGGTGCTTCCCCCCGAGCTCCTCCTCCGCTCGCGCCGCCTCGCCGCGGTCGCCGACGTCTTCGACGACTTCGCCGGGTTCTTCGAGGGCAACCCGCGGATGCAGGCGCGCCTCCTCGCGGCGGAGGAGACGACCGCCCGAGGGGTCGACCTGCTCCTCACGAGCGCCGCGCGCCTCGAGGATCGCCTCGCCGCCTGGAACCCGAACACCGTCCTGGTGCGCAACGGCGTCTCCGGCCGCTTCGTGGAGGCGGGCGAGGCGGCCCTCGCCCGGGGGCGGCGCGGCGAAGGCGGGACGGTCGTCGCCTACCAGGGGGCCTTCGCGGAGTGGTTCGACTTCGACCTCCTCGAAGCGGTGATCGACCGGCTCCCGGAGGCGGAGTTCCGCCTCATGGGCCGGGTCTACCCCGGCGTGGGCGCGCGGATGGAGCGCCTCGCCGCCCGGCCCAATGTGCGCATGCTGGGCGTGCTCGCCCACGAGGACCTGCCCGCCGAGCTCGCCGCCGCCGACGTCGGGATCATCCCCTTCCGCATCAACGACCTCACCCTCGCGACCGATCCGATCAAGCTCTACGAGTACCTGGGAGCGGGCCTGCCGGTGGTGAGCACCCCGATGCCGGAGGTGGTCGCGAGAGAGGCGGAAGGGCGGGTGCGTACGGCCGCGGACGCGGATCGCTTCGCCGAGGCGATCCGCGCCCTCGCCGCGGCGAGGTGGGAACCCTCGGCCGCGCGGGCGCGGATCGGGCTGGCCCGGGAGAACACCTGGGACCGCCGCTTCGACCAGGTGAACGAGGCGATCGCCGCGCGCCTGGAGGCGACGCGCGGCGGCGATCGCGGGGGGCCGGCGCGCCAGGCAGCGGGATGAGGCGAAGCGCCCCGGGAAACGAGCGCGCGCTCGGGCCCGGGCGTGCTCTTCGCCGCCACCCTCGAGGGCGCCCTACCCGGCCTCCAGCTTCGCCAGTAGCTCCTCGAAGAAGGTCTCGCTGCGCCGCTCCGACTCCTCGGTGGGCTGGGAGATGTCGGTCGCCTCGAAGGCGTGCTCCGGCAGGTCGGCGAGGAAGCGCGACGGCGTGCGCGGCAGCGGCCTGCCGCGGGAGAGCCGGGTGGCGCTGCGGGTGAGGTAGAGCCGCTCCCGCGCCCGGGTGATCCCCACGTACGCGAGGCGGCGCTCCTCGGCGAGATCCTGCGGGGCGCCCTGGATCCCCTTGTGCGGCAGGAGGTCCTCCTCGAGGCCCACCAGGAACACCACGGGGAACTCCAGCCCCTTCGCCGCGTGCAGGGTCATGAGCACCGCCCGATCGCCCGCGGGGCCCTCCGGCTCGTCGTCGCGGCGATCGAGGGTGAGCTGGGCGAGGTACTGCCCCAGGCTGCCCTTCTTCCCCTCGCGGACCTCGAAGCGCTCCAGGGAGATCAGCGTCTCGTCGACGAGCGCGATCCGGCGGGCGGCCGCCTCCGCCGAGGTCATCTGCGCCGAGATGGCGCCGCGCAGATCGATCTCGTCGATCAGATCGTGGGCGATCCGGGAGGCGGCCTCGCCGGCCGCGAGCCGCGCGGCGTAGCGATCCACCAGCTCCACGAAGGCCCCCACCCGCTGCGCGGCGGGGCGGACCTCCTCCCACGCGCCCGCGGCGGCCTTGCGCATCGCCGCGAGCAGCGGCAGCGCCTCCACCGTGGCCCGGTGGCGGATCTTCTCCATGGTGGCGTCGCCGATGCCGCGGGACGGAAAGTTCACGATCCGCAGGAGCGAGACCTCGTCGCCGCCGTTCACGAAGAGGCGCAGGTACGCCAGCAGATCCTTCACCTCCCGCCGGTCGAAGAACTCCGTGCCGCCCACCACGTCGTACGGCACCCCCTCCGCCCGCATCGCCTCCTCGAGGACCCGGGACTGGAGGTTGGTGCGGTAGAGGATGGCGTGATCCCCCGCGCGCCGCCCGGAGGCGATCGAGGCGCGGAGCTCGGCGACGACGAAGCGCGCCTCCGCCTCGTCGTCGGGGCAGGCGACCACCCGCACCTTCTCCCCGGGGCCGCGATCGGAGAAGAGGGCCTTCGCCTTCCGATCCTCGTTCTTCGCGATCACGGCGTTGGCGCAGTCGAGGATGCAGCCGAAGGAGCGGTAGTTCTGCTCGAGGCGGACCTCCCTCGCCCCCGGGAAGTGCCGGTGGAAGCGGAGGATGTTCTCCACCTCCGCGCCGCGCCAGCCGTAGATCGCCTGGTCGTCGTCCCCCACCGCGCACACGTTCGCCCGCGGCAGCGAGAGGAGCTTCAGGAGCTCGAGCTGGGCCCGGTTGGTGTCCTGGTACTCGTCGACGAGGAAGTAGCGGAGCCGCTCCTGGTAGCGCCGCCGCAGCGCCTCGCTCTCCCGGAGGAGGCGGACCGGCAGGCCGATGAGGTCGTCGAAGTCCACCATCGCCATGGCGCGCAGGGCCCGCTCGTAGCGGGGATACACCTCCTCCGCCACCAGCTCGTACTCCTCGCCGTGGAGGGTGGGTCTTCCCTCGCGGCGGATCGGCTCGCCGGGCCCGATCCCCTCCCCCTTCGCCAGCGAGATCAGGCCCAGCACCCGGCGGTGATCGAAGCTGCGGTCGTCGATCTTCACCTCCCGCATGGCGCGCTTGACCAGCGCCGCCTGATCCCCGGCGTCGGCGATGGTGAACTGCCGGGGGTAGCCGAGGCGGGCGTGCTCGGCGCGGAGCATCTGCAGGCCGAAGGCGTGGAAGGTGCCCACAGTGAGCTCCTTCGCCCGGCGGGCGGAGACGAGCTTCCCCACCCGCTCCCGCATTTCGCTCGCCGCCTTTTTGGTGAAGGTCATGGCGAGGATCGCCGACGCGGGGACGCTTTGCTGCACCATGTGCGCGATTCGGTGGACGATCACCCGGGTCTTTCCGGAGCCCGCCCCGGCGAGGACGAGGAGCGGGCCCTCCGTGGTCACCACCGCTTCGCGCTGGGGCGGGTTGAGCGCGCCGAGATCGAGCATGGGGCGGCGGGATACCAGACCCCGCTCCGCGATTGAAGCGTGCCCGTTGATCAATCCGGCGGGTTGGTGCCATGAGATCGACATGCGACCCTCCTCCACCCTCGCGCCGAAGGCGCTCTGGATCCTCGTCGCCACGGCGGCCCTGCAGGGCTGCGGCGGCGGGGGCGCGGATCTGGTCGAGGTGCCCACCGTCGCCGCGATCCTCGTCGAGCCGTCGTCCCTGGATCTCGAGCTCGGCGAGGAGCGCCGGCTCGACGCGCTGCCTGTGAGCCGCGACGGGGCCCGGATGCGGGATCTGCCGGTTTCCTTCCGCTCGGACGATTCGGCGATCGCGAAGGTCGACGCGGACGGCAAGGTCACGGGGCTGGCCCCCGGCGCCACCGTCGTCCGGCTCGAGTGCGAGGGGACGAGGGCGGAGGTACCGGTGCGGGTGTGGGCGCCGGTCCACTCCGTCCGCGTGGAGCCGCAGGACGCCTCGCCGGTGGTGGGGGAGGAGGTCACCCTCGTCGCCACCGCCTACGACGAGTTCGGTCTCGAGGTGCCGGGGCGGTACTTCGCCTGGTCCTCCAGCCGGCCCGAGGTCGCGGTCGTCGACGACGGGGGAAAGGTGCTCGCCGTGCGCGCGGGATCGACGGAGATCGTCGCCGCCGCGGGCGGGGTCCAGGGCAGCGCCACCGTGGTGGTGCGGGCGGCGGTCGACCGGGTGGTGATCGATCCACCCGAGGACTACGTCCGCCTGGGCAACACCACCCGCTTCCAGGCCACGGTCTGGGACTCCCGGGGGCGCAGGCTCGACGATCGCGCCATCACCTGGTCGTCGACGGATCCCTCCATCGCCACCGTGGACGAGAGCGGCGTCGCCAGGGGGCTCCAGATCGGCCACGTGGAGATCGTCGCGACCGCCGACGGCGTCTCGGGCCGGGCACCTCTCGAGGTCAAGGACGTGGCCGTGGTGCGGGTGGAGATCCTCCCGGCCTCGCCCCGGCTCCTCGTCGGCGACACCCTGCAGTTCGAGGCGATCGCCTACGACAAGGACGACAACGTCCTCGTGGGGCGACCGACCTCCTGGCGCATCGTGGAGGTCGAGCGGTTCGCGGCGATCGATCCGGCCTCCGGCGTGGTGAGGGCCCTACGCCCGGGTGTGGTCACCGTCGAGGTCCTGGTGGACGGGGTGCCGGCGAGGACCGACCTCCACGTGCGGCTGCGTCTGGTGGACGTGACGGCGGGCGAGGGGCACACCTGCGGCCTGAGCCCGATCGGCCAGGCCTGGTGCTGGGGGAGCAACGAGGACAGCCAGCTCGGCCAATACCCGCGGGGTCCCAACGACACCTCCTACCACGCCCTCCCCGTGGAGACCGAGGAGCTCTTCTCGTCGATCTCCGCCGGGGCCGGGCACACCTGCGCGGTGGCCCTCGACGGGACCGGCTGGTGCTGGGGACGAAACGAACGGGGGCAGCTCGGCAACAACTCCACCGAGCCGTCGCCGTGGCCGGTGCGGGTGGGCGCGGGCCTACGCTTCCGCACGATCGAGGCGGGGAACCAGACCACCTGCGGCATCGCGGTGGACGGCCGGCTGTGGTGCTGGGGCCGGGGAACGGAGTGGCAGCTCGGCAACGAGTGGCCGGAGGACCGCCACGTGCCGGTCCCGTCCGCACGCGGCCTGCTCTTCGAACGGTTCGGCCTCGCCGCCACCCAGGTCTGTGCGGTGACGGCGGACGGCGACGGCTACTGCTGGGGACGGAACGTGAAGGGCCTCGGCCAGGCGGGCGTCCAGAAGTGGCCCGTCCCCCTGGCGCTCGACGCCGACCTCGATCTGGTGCGGATCGGCGTGGGCGAGGTCCACGCCTGCGGCCTCACCCGGGACGGCGCCGCGTGGTGTTGGGGCGATCGCGACACCGGGAGCCTGGGGGACGGCTACGACGCGCCCCTCGGCAACTTCCCCCCTCCGTTCGGCCACTTCTCGCACGTCCCTGTGCCGGTGCTGGGCGGGCACCAGTTCGTGGATCTGGTGGTCGGCGGGCGGGAGTCCTGCGGGATCGAGGAGGACGGCGCGATCTGGTGTTGGGGCTTCAACCTGGCCGGCGCGCACCCCATCTACCGGGAGCCCGTCCGCTTCCAGACCGACCTCGTCTTCCGCAAGATCGCGATGGGCCTCACCCACACCTGCGGGGTCACCGACGAAGACGTCGTCTACTGCTGGGGCGTCAACACGTCGGGCGAGGTCGGGCAGCCGGTCGGCTCGGGGAACACCTACTCCGTCCCCCTTCGCCTCTACCCCGAGGACGTACCGTGATCTTCGTCTGCACCCCTTCGATGGCCGCGCCGGAGGCCCTGCCTTGAAGTCGATTCGACGCGCCTGCACCCTCTCCTTCGCCCTGGTCGCCTGGTGCGCCGCCTGCAGCGACGATCCCCCCGCTCCCGAGGTCGCCTACGTCCAGATCGATCCGGAGGAGGTCGAGATCGAGGTCGGCCAGTCGATGACGCTGGCCGCCACCGCCTTCGACGAGACGGGAAAGAAGATGGAGGCCGGGGCGGCGGCCTGGTCCTCCTCCGATCCCGCCGTCGCGGCGGTGAGCGAGGGCGGGGAGGTGGTCGGCGTCGCCCCGGGGGACGCCGTCGTCTCCGCGTCGATCGGCGGCAAGTCCGGCCGCACCGCCGTGAAGGTGCTCCCGCCCGGGGTGGCGCGGGTGGACATCGCCCCTGCCGCGGCCCGGATCCGCCCCGACGAGACGGTGCAGCTCTCGGCCACCGCGTTCTCCGCCTGGGAGGCGAAGGTCGAGGGGCGCGAGGTGACGTGGAGCTCGGCGGATCCCGACGTCGCGTCGGTGAGCGAGGGCGGCCTCGTCCGGGGCCGCGAGCCCGGGATGGCGACGATCCTCGCGATCGTCGACGACGTGGCGGGATCGGTGGTGGTCGAGGTGATCCCCCACGTCTCGGTCGTGCGGGTGGAGCCGATCGACCTCGTCCTCTTCGAGGGGGAGAGCGGCACGCTCGAAGCGGTGGTCCTGGGAACCAACGGCGCCACCCTCGAGGATCGGGAGGTCGCGTGGAGCTCCACGGCCCCGGAGGTGGCCACCGTGGACGAGGCCGGGGTGGTGCAGGCGCTGCGCCCGGGGAAGGCGACCATCTACGCCGAGGTCGAGGAGGTGGTGAACCTGGCGACGGTCGAGGTGCGGCCGCTCCCCGCCACCCTGCGGATCGAGCCGCCCTCCCTGCTCCTCCAGGTCGACACCACCTGGGGCCTGTCGGCGCTCGTCACCGACACCCTCGGCGTGGAGCGCACGGCGGAGGGCTGCACCTGGCGCTCCCTCGACCCCGAGGTGCTCCGGGTGGGAGGAGGTGGGGCGGTGCACGCGGTCGCGCGAGGGCTCACCCACGTCGAGGCCACCTGCGAGGGGCTGCAGGCCTCCATCCAGGCCGAGATCCTCCCCCGCGCCGAGCTCGAGATCGACGGGCCGGATCGCGTCGTGGTGGGCGAGAGCATCCAGCTCCAGGTGCTCGCGGGCGATCGGGAGCCGCGGGGCGAGGCGCGGATGGTGGCCGGCTCGGAGGAGGTGGCGGAGCTGGATTCGGACGGGCTCCTCCACGGGCTCGCCCCCGGCCGAGCGTGGGTCTTCGCCGAGGCGGAGGGGCGCACGGTGGGCCGCGAGCTCCTCTCCGTGCTCCGGTTCGACGAGCTGCGGAGCGGCCCCTGGCACACCTGCGGGCGCGCCACCACCGGCGAGTTCCATTGCTGGGGGAACACCCGGCTGCACCTCCCCGGCGAGGTCGCCGCGTGGCCCACGCCGATCCCCCATCCGATCCGGCCGTTCGCCGGCGATCCGTTCACGGATCTGGCCCTCGGCGAGGTCCTCAGCTACGGCCTCCGGGACGAACGCAGGTTCCCGTGGGGCTGCGACGACTGGACCTGCGAGTTCGCGGAGATGGGGAGCGTGGTCGGCGGCCCCACCGCCTCGCCTCCCCGGGTGTCGGCTGGGTACGCGCTGCGCACCGTGCAGCCCGGAGGCGTGTTCAGGTTCTCCCACTTCGCCTGCGGCCTGCAGGTCGACGGACGGGTCGAGTGCTGGGGAGAGGCGATCCCGCCGTCCAGCAACCCCTTCGCCATCCAGTTCGACGAGGCGGCCTTCGAGGGAGACTTCGCCAACACGGCGCAGACCTTCGTCGAGGTGGGGGTCGGGTTGACGAGCGTCTGCGCCCTCACCGAGGACGGCGAGGTCTGGTGCTGGGGCTCCGGCGGGATCGACGCGGCGGACGGGCTCTCCTTCGAGGAGGGCACGGGCTCGCCCCTGCCGGCGCCCCTCCCCGGCGCGCCCGCGCTCGCCTCGCTCTCGGTGGGCAAGTACCACGCCTGCGGCGTCACCCCCGCCGGCTCGGCGTGGTGCTGGGGACACAGCCGCGAAGGCGCCCTCGGCGCCGGCTCCCTCGGCTCGAGCGAGGCGCCGGTCGAGGTCGCCGGAGGCCACGTCTTCCGGCACGTCTCGGCGAGCATCGAGCACACCTGCGGCCTCACCGTCGACGACGAGATCCTCTGCTGGGGGCGCGGGGAGGCGGAGCCGGTCCAGGTGCCCCTCGCCGGCCCCTTCCTCCAGGTGGTGGCCGGCGCCAGGCACGCCTGCGCCCTGCGCACCGACGGCGTCGCCCTCTGCTGGGGCGACGCCTCGCTCTCCCAGACGGCGGACGACGCCGCCTCGATCCACGACGGATCGCCGCGGCCCATCTACCCGGAGAATCGTTAGCCCCCTCGACGACGGGAGCGGGTCTCGGTGGGCGGATCCGCTCCAAACGCTCGGAACCGCAATCTTTCTGCTTCGCCGGTCCCGGCCCGCGACGCACGATTCTTGGTGACACGCTCGGAAACCGTGGGCTAGGCTCCGCCCACCCGACTCGGAGTTCCACATCGAACGGCCGGATTCTTCATCGATTGGGGGCGAGAACTCCATTCGGGGCTCGGATGGCCGTACCATCGGGTCCGGGACCAAAGGAGTCCCGAGACTCCCAAAGGTGGCAGGAGAGGACGAATGACGACCAAATGGAGTCTGCTGGCCTACGTGGCCTTGATTGCCCTCGCAACCGGTTGCGCCGGCCCGCGCTATGTCGCCGCCTCGACCGGTTCCAAGGGACAGGTGAAGTTTCTCTGGACCGACGGAAGCGACCAGGGCGTGGTCAAGTGCGAGGTCGCCGACAACGGCGATCTCAACCAGTGTCGGAACATGAACCTGGTGTTGGAGGACTGATCGATGCGCGCGTTCCATTCAAAGATGTTGGGGCTCCTCGCCCTCGTGGTGCTGACGCTCACGGTCGGCTGCACGAAGCGCACGATCCTCCGCTTCGAGGATCACCCGATCCAGAACCAGACCTACGTCGAGACGCTTCGGCATTCGAACTACCTGGTCAGCAGCACGATGGCCCACGAGTTCTGGCTCTGCCGCGACGACGCCACGGAGCTCGTGTGCAAGCCCACCTGCGACGGCGACACCGACCTCGCCTGCCCCGCGGTCGGCGGCAGCATCTCCATCACCTCGAACTTCCGCTGAATCAGGAGAAATCCATGAACAAGGCGAGATTCTTCTTCCTCGTTGGCGCCCTCGCGCTCCTGGCGTCGGGCTGCGCCTCGAAGCACATCCTGGTCGGTCAGACCTTCATCGGCGAGGACCGCTCCATCAAGATGATGATGACGGCCCCGATGGGCTCGGACGACGATCGCATGGTCCACCAGCTCATGCGGATCTGCACCCTGAACGACGGAAGCGAGACGAACTGCAAGGACACGGTCGTCCTGGAGAACGTCCGCCCCGGCTCGCTCTACTGACGCTCGGAGGAACCACATGAAGACTCTTCTCATCACCGCTCTTCTCGGCGTCACCGTGCTCGCCTCCGGCTGCACCTCGACCCGGCGCTCGATCACGCACGTCCGCACCGAGAGCGACAAGGCCTACATCGCGTACGCCGAATGGGATCAGGGCCTCGGCACCTGGATCTCCGGCACCAACGATCGCTCCAAGGTGAAGCGCTGCTCGATCAACCCGGACAACTCGCTCTCCTGCGAGGAGGCCGAGGAGCTCAACGCCCTCCTGAACCCGTGATTCGTCCGGGATCCCCTGTCGGCGCCGCGACCTCGGGCCCGGCGCCGGCGGGGGGTGCCCGGCGGACGGCTCGCCGCGGGCTTCACGCGGCGGGCCGAGCGCGCCCCCGTTCCCCGCGGGGGCGATTTCGTGGTACCTCGCCGACGATGAGCGAAGCGGATGGGCGCGCGGTCGCCGAGGCCTTTCTCGAGCACCCGGAGCACGAGCTGTACGACGAGGCGACGCCCGGCGAGCTCCAGGGCCTCGAGCGCCTGGTGGGGGTGACCCTGCCGCCTTCGCTCCGCGCCTTCCTCCTGGTGGGATCGGGGGGCGTGCTGGCGACCGGCGCGCTGCTCCTGGGAACGAAGGATCCCGAGCAGCTCGGCGCCACCCTGCAGAGCGTGACCACGGACCTGCGGCGGGAGGGCCTGCCCGCCCACCTCCTCCCCATCGTGGACGGCGACCGCTTCTACTGCCTCGACCTCTCCCGCCGAGACGCCGAGGGCGAGTGCCCGGTGGTGGAGGTCGACCCGGAGCGCTTCGCGCCGATCGCAACCCTGGGGACGTTCGCGGCCTTCGCCCGGGAGATCCTCCTCCCCTCCTGACGCCGACCGGCCGGATGCCTCCTTTTTGCCCGGCGCGCCCCACCGCCCCACCTTTGGATCTCGACGTGCGCCGACCGCCGCTGCGACGCGAGGGGGACGTGACGAATCCGATCAAGGGGGAGCGGCCGAGCCCGGTGCCCTTCGAGCCGCCCAGGCCGATCACCCAGGGCACCCCCACGATCGACCACCGCTCCGCCGTCGAGCGGGGTGCGCACCTGCTCGCCCTCTCGACCCTCAAGAACGCGGAGATCCCCTACGTGGTGGCGGGCGCCTACGCGCTCCACGTCTACACCGGCGTCTACCGGGAGACGAAGGACCTCGACATCTTCCTCCGCCAGCAGGACGTCGAGCGGGCGATGGAGGTGCTGGCGGGGGTCGGCTTCAAGACCTCGATGCTGGATCCGGTGTGGATCGCCAAGGCGTACGCCACCGACGACTATTTCGCGGACCTGATCTTCAACTCGGGCAACGGCGTGGCCCGGGTGGACGACCTGTGGATCTCCCGCGGCAAGCGGGCGGTGATCCACGGGCTGCCGATCCTGGTGGCGGCGCCGGAGGAGATCATCTGGTCCAAGGCCTTCGTCTGCGAGCGGGAGCGGTTCGACGGCGCCGACGTGAACCACGTGATCCTCTCCTGCGGCGAGACCATGGACTGGCGCCACCTGCTGCGCCGCTTCGAGCCCTACTGGCAAGTGCTGTTCGCCCACCTGGTCATGTACCGCTACGCCTACCCGGGCCTGCGCCACCGCGTGCCGCGCTGGATCTGGGAGGAGCTCCTCGGCCGCGCACGGCGGGAGGACGACGAGCCGGGGAAGGAGGCGCTGTGCCGGGGCCTGCTCCTGTCGCGGACCCAGTACCGGGTGGACCTGGAGCAGTGGCGTTTCCAGGACGCCCGCAGGTTGGAGGTGGAGGCCTTCGGTGGGACGGGACCAGGAGATTCGGCTCGCGGCGGTCGGTGACCTGCACTGCCGCACCGGCGGGCACGGGCACTTCCGCAAGCTCGTCGACGACACGAACGCCGCCGAGGTGGACGCGCTCGTCCTCTGCGGCGACCTCACCGACCACGGCCAGCCGGACGAGGCCAAGGCGCTGCTGGACGAGCTCTCCCGCGTCCGCGCGCCGATCGTGGGGGTGCTCGGCAACCACGACCTCGAGGCGGGGAAGGGGGAGGAGGTCTGCGCGATCCTGCACGAGGGCGGCATCCACGTCCTCGACGGAGACCACTGGGAGCCCAAGGGCCGCGCGGTGGGCTTCGCCGGCACAAAGGGCTTCGCCGGCGGCTTCGGCCGGGCGTCCCTCCAGGGCTTCGGCGAGGAGGTGATCAAGGCCCTCGTCTACGAGACCGTCCGCGAGGCGCTGAAGCTGGAGTCCGCGCTGCTGCGGGTGGACGCGCCGGTGAAGGTGGCCATCACCCACTACGCGCCCGTGCGCGACACGTGCCTGGGCGAGAACCCGGAGATCATGCCCTTCCTGGGAAGCTCTCGCCTCGCCGACTCGATCGACCTCCAGGGGGCCGCCGTGATCCTCCACGGGCACGCCCACTATGGCTCGGAGGAGGGGCGGACCCTCACCGGGATCCCGGTCTACAACGTGGCGTCGCCCGTGCTCCGCAAGGCCGATCCCACGCGGCGGATGCGGATCGTGGCGCTGGAGCGGGCCCCCGCCCCCGCGCCCGCCCCCGAGTCGGGGCAGCCCGCGGCGGAGTGAGGCCGCAGGATCCCGCGATCGGACCCGGCGGGAGGCGGCAGCGGGCCCGCGATCCGTTTTTTTCACAAGCCCTCCCATGGACTCTTGCGGCATTCTCCCTACCCTTCTGTCTGAATCGCCGCGCGTCCGCCGGCGAGGAGAGCGAGCAGGAGCGAGAGCATGCAGACGGTGCCCATGCGTCGCCGCCACCCTCGGGTCCCCGCCGGCTTCCTCGTGAAGCTGAGGGTCGGCGATCGCACCCTCGTGCAGAAGGCGCGGGATCTCTCCATGACCGGGATGCTGGTGGACTGCGACGTCACCTCCATCGGCGACCGCGTGCAGGTGGAGCTCGATCTGCCGAACGAGGAGCGCCCCGTGTCGATCGCCGGGCAGGTGCTGCGGGCGAGCCGCCCCTACGGCACCCGCGCGATCCACTTCATGGACTTCGGCTGGGACGACATGTTCGCGCTGGCGCGCTTCCTCGCCCCCCGACTCCCCTAGCGCGCCTCCCCCATCGGCGCTCCCGTCGCCGCGGCGCGGCTCACATCAGCCCGGCGGACTTCAGGATCAGCCGCTTGAGGAAGGAGATCCCCAGGATCACCACCATCGGCGACAGGTCCAGCCCGCCGAAGGTCATCACCCCCGACAGCGGCTTCATCAGCGGATCGGTGAGGGTCCCGAGCAGGCGGACGAGCGGATTCGACGGATCCCGCACCACCCAGGACAGGAGCACCCGGGCGATCACGATCCAGTAGACCAGGGTGAGGAACCCGCTCAACATCAGGGCGGTCTGCGTCGACATCGTTCTCCCTCTCGAATCGGCCGCCGGCCGTTCCCGGCACAACGCCTCCCGCCCGGCGTTCATGCCCCGGGCAGCCGTCGTTGACGGCGCTGTGCCGCTCGGCTATCGCAAGCTTCCTACAGGAAATCCACCCACTTCGCAGGCTCTCCATGTCGACCCAGCAGCCGCCCCACCGGGGCTCCGAGATCCGCTCGGCCTTCCTCTCGTTCTTCGAGGAGCGGGGGCACCGCGTCGTGCGCAGCTCGTCCCTCGTCCCCGCCAACGACCCCACCCTCCTCTTCACCAACGCCGGGATGGTGCAGTTCAAGGAGATCTTCACGGGGCGGGAGAAACGCGACTACAGCCGGGCGGCCACCGCGCAGAAGTGCGTCCGGGCCGGCGGCAAGCACAACGACCTCGAGAACGTGGGGTACACCGCCCGCCACCACACCTTCTTCGAGATGCTGGGGAACTTCTCCTTCGGCGACTACTTCAAGCGCGACGCCATCGCCTTCGCCTGGGAGTTCGTCACCGGCGTCCTCTCCATCCCCGCCGAGCGCCTGGCCGTCACCGTCTTCGAGGGCACCGACGAGATCCCCGCGGACGACGAGGCGGCCGACCTCTGGCGGGACGTCGCCGGCGTGGCGCCCGAGCGGGTCCTGCGCCTCGGCGCCGCCGACAACTTCTGGATGATGGGCGAGACGGGCCCGTGCGGCCCGTGCTCCGAGATCCACTTCCACCAGGGCGACGACCTCCCGTGCGCCGAGGAGGCCGCGGGCCGCCCTTGCCGCGGGGTGGCCTGCGACTGCGACCGGTGGATGGAGATCTGGAACCTCGTCTTCATGCAGTTCGAGCGATCCGCGGAGGGCGCGCTCACCCCCCTGCCCCACCCGTCCATCGACACCGGCGCGGGCCTCGAGCGCCTCGCCGCCGTGGTGCAAGGCAAGCGCTCCAACTACGACACCGACCTCCTCCAGGCGATCATCGCCGCGGTGGGGGCGGTGGCCGGCAGGCCCTGGGCCGACGCCTCCGAGGAGGAGCGGACCTCCATGCGGGTGATCGCGGATCACGCCAGGGCCACCGCCTTCCTGGTGGGCGACGGGGTGCTCCCCTCCAACGAGGGGCGCGGCTACGTCCTGCGGCGGATCATGCGCCGCGCGATTCGGCACGGCACCCTGCTCCATCTGGATCGCCCATTCCTCTTCGAGATCTGCCGGGCGGTGATCGCCGAGATGGGCGATGCCTTCCCGGAGCTACGCGAGAACGAGAAGCTGATCCTCGAGGTGGCGCGCAACGAGGAGGAGGCGTTCCGCCGCACCCTGAGCAGGGGCCTCGGCCTCATCGGAGAGGAGATCGAGCGTCGCAAGGACGGCGACAGGCTCCTCCCCGGCGACGTGGTGTTCAAGCTCTACGACACCTACGGGTTCCCGGTGGACCTCACCCGGATCATCGCCCGGGAGCGCGGCTTCGTCATCGACGAGGCGGGCTTCGAGAAGCTCCTCGAGGAGCAGCGGGAGCGCTCCGCCTTCGCCGGCTCGGGCGAGGCGGCGGTGGGCGCGGTGCACCTGCAGCTCGCGAGCGAGCTGGGCGACACCGAGTTCGTGGGCTACGACACCCTCGAGGCCCGCGGGGAGGTGCTGGCGATCCTGCGCGGCGGCGCCCGGGTCGACTCGGCGGAGGCAGGCGACGAGGTGGAGATCGTCCTCGATCGCACCCCCTTCTACGGCGAGAGCGGCGGCCAGGTCGGCGACGTGGGCGCCCTCAGCGGCCCGGGGATCGACGGATCCCGCGGCGAGCTGCGCATCGAGATCCGAGACGCCCAGAAGCCCGCCGGCAACCTGATCGTGCACAAGGGGAAGGTGGTCTCCGGCATCGTCCGCGTGGGCGAGCCGGTGGACGCGGTGGTGGACGGCGCCTCCCGCAGGGCCACCATGGCGAACCACAGCGCCACCCACCTCCTCCACCGGGTGCTCAAGGACGTCCTCGGCGAGCACGTGAAGCAGGCGGGCTCGGTGGTGGCGCCCGACCATCTCCGCTTCGACTACACGCACTTCCAGGCGCCGACGCCGGAGGAGCTCGAGGAGGTGGAGCGCCGCGTGAACGGGATGATCCGCGACGACGCGGCCACCACCACCCAGATCCTCCCCCTGGAGGAGGCCCGCACCACCGGGGCGGTGGCCCTCTTCGGCGAGAAGTACGGCGAGGTCGTCCGGGTGATCCAGGTGCACCCCGCCTCCCGCGAGCTCTGCGGCGGCACCCACACCCGTCGCACCGGCGAGATCGGCTTCTTCAAGATCGTGAGCGAGGCCTCGATCGCCGCCGGCGTCCGCCGCATCGTCGCCCTGACCGGCGCCGGCGCCGTGGACTGGGTGCAGCAGCGGGAGCGCGACACCCGGGCCGCGGCCCAGGCCCTGCGCGCGGCCCCCGGCGAGCTCGCCGCCAAGATCGACGGGCTGCAGAGGCGCCTGCGAGAGTTCGAAAAGGAGCTGGACGCCTCGCGCAAGCAGCTCGCCACCGCCCGGTCGGGCGACCTCCTCTCCCGGGCCCGGGAGGTCCGGGGGGTGAAGGTCCTCGCCACCCGGGCGGAGGGAGACGCCCCCGCGCTGCGCGAGCTCGCCGACAAGCTGCGCGACAAGATCGGCTCCGGCGTCGTCGCCCTCGGCGGCGCGTCCGACGGGAAGGCGGTGCTCCTGGTGGCCGCCACCCCCGACGTCGTCGCCAAGGGGATCAAGGCGGGGGATCTCGTCCGGGAGATGGCCAAGGAGGTGGGCGGAAGGGGAGGCGGGAAGCCGGACCTCGCCCAGGCGGGAGGCCCGGACGCCTCCGGCCTCGATCGCGCCCTCGAGCGGATCTTCGAGCTGATCCCGTAACGAGGGCGCGAGCTCCCCGCGGCCGGCGCGCGACGGCCGCGGGGAGGCAGCCGTCACTTCGCGCGAGGGGAAACGTGGATGTCCGACGTCCTGGAGAACGTGTACGGCTCGCTGCTCGTGGTCCGGCCCCCGGTCCCGGCGACCCTCAACAAGGGGGGCGCCAACTACAAGAGCGAGGTCACCCACCTCACCTACCTGCCCCGCGCGGCCTACGACGAGTGGCTCGCGATCTGCGAGGGGATCCTCGCCTTCGGCGGCGACGCGATCTTCGACTTCGAGGAGGAGGACGAGCGCCTCCTCGACCGCGGCGACCTGCGGGTGGAGGCCGACGGCACCCTCCGCGACGGCAAGGGCGAGGCGCTGGGCATCGTGGACGACGTCCTCACCGGCCGCGTCTTCGCCGCCAACGGCCCCTGGGTGACGGTCCGGGACGGGAAGCTGCGGGCGGTGCTCCCCAACATGCTCACCCACCGCGTCGAGGAGCTCCCCTACTACCGCCGCCTGCTGGAGCGGATCGCCGGGGAGGGCGGCTACCAGCTCGAGGTGGTCGAGAACCCGCACCGCTGGGAGGGGATGGCGGACGTCGCCGTGGTCGGCAATCGGGCGGTGCTCACCTACACGGTGAAGGGGCACTACGACGCGGCGTCCGGCCCCAAGACCATGCGCTCCACCCGGGAGGGCCTGGACTTCGCCGCGGACTTCGCCGGCGTCCCAGCCTCGGCGCGGGTCTACGCCGAGCTCGTCTACCCCCACTTCCACGGCGACACCGTGCACTTCGGCGCGAGGCCGAAGGGGGGCGGCGCCCGTCTCGTCCAGTACCCGGGCGGCCTCTGGGGCGACGGCGCCGCGGTCGTCGCCGAGGCCCTGGGAGAGGGCGCGATCGTGCCGATCACCCGGGACGACGCGGTGGAGCAGTACGCGGGAAATTCACGACAGGTGGAGGGCGGCGTCCTAGTCCCGGGCGGCGTCAGCGACGACTTCGTGAAGGCCCTCGAGGGCCTGGGCCTCCCCTCCCGGCGCATCGCGCTCTACGAGCTCTTCGGCAAGGCGGGGGGCGGACCGGCCTGCGCCACTCTCTACCTGCCCAAGAACCTCGCCCTCCCCGAGGGCTCGAGGCTGCGCTACTCGATGCGCCGCGAGGAGGCCCGCGCCCGCCGCGAGCGCCTGCCGGAGAAGCTCGAGGTCGATCCCGGCTTCTTCGCCGGCCGCGTCCGGGGCTGAGGGGCGCGCCTGCACGGGTGCTCGCGCGGCCGGGAGGCAGCCCGGCCGAAGGGACGATCGCGGGCGGCATGCCGGGCGGGCGCGCCGATCAGGCGCCCAGGGCCGTGGCCTCGACGAGCTTCTCGGGAGAGCGGCCCAGATCGCCGTGCCACCGCTCCCGCCAGTGGTCGGCGGGGGTGCGCCCCTCCTCCAGCCAGACCTCTAGGGGCTGCAGCACCACCCGCTCGTCCGGCGCGTCGCCGTGGGGGCAGCCCTGCGCCTTCAGCCCGGCGGCGGCGATGGCGTAGAGCTCCCGGGCCAGGTCCAGCACCTTCCCCTTCCCGCAGGTCGCCCGCAGCCCCTGCCGCGCCACGTCCCTCTGCAGCGCGACGCGATCGGCGAAGCGCATCCCCGCGAGGAGCCGGTCGGCGGCGTCGAGGGCGTCGTCGTCGTAGAGGATCCCCTTCCACAGCGCGGGGAGGGCGGCGCTCATCTCCAGATCGCAGACGTCCGCGCCCCGCACCTCGATCACCGACTTCACCCGGACCTCCGGGAAGAGCGTGGTGAGGTGATCCTCGAAGTCCCCCAGGGTGGCGAAGTTGCCGTCGAGGCCCTCGGCCATGTAGCGGCGGAAGGTGAGGTGGTGGGCGGGGAGGTAGCGCCCCTGGCGGCGCACGAAGAACATGGGCACGTCGAGCGCGTACTCCACCCAGCGCCGGTAGCCGAAGTCCTCGTCGAACACGAAGGGGAGCAGCCCGCAGCGATCCGGATCGACGTGGTTCCACACCTCGTAGCGGAACGAGGCGAAGCCGGAGTCCTCCCCGTTCACCAGGAACGAGTTGGCGAACATGGCGCTCACCAGCGGCGAGACCGACATCGCCGCACGCACCTTGCGGACCATGTCCTCCTCGGAGGCGAAGTCGTAGTTCGCTTGCACGGTGGCGGTCATGGTCATCATGTCGAGGGCGTGCCGGCCCCGGGAGGGCAGGTAGGCCCTCATCACCCCGTAGCGCGCCTTGGGCATCCACCGGGCGTCGGCGGGGGTGCCGAAGGGCCGGTAGCCCACCGTGAGCCAGCGGATCCCCAGCTCGTTGCCGATGGCCCGCATCTGCGCCGCGTGGTGGAGGATCTCCTCGCGGGAGGCGTGCGAGCAGGGGAAGGGCCTCCCGGAGAGCTCGAACTGGCCGCCGGGCTCGAGGGTGAGGGTCGCGCCCGGCCTGCGGGCGGCGACGATGGCGCCGTCCTCCGCGTAGGGCTCGTAGCCGAACCGGGAGAACCGCTCCAGGACCTCGCGGATGCTCCGAGGGCCCTCGAAGGGGACCGGCTCCAGGCCCATCATCCCCACGAGCTCGTGCTCCATCCCCACCTTCCAGTCCGATCGCGGACGCTCGGCGCGGCGGAGGAGGGAGACGAGCTCGTCGATCGAGGCGACGGGAGGCGAGGATTCTCTGTCGATATCCAGGGACATGAGGACGGCGGAACCTAAAGAATGCTGGGTTCCCACGCAATGGGAATGGCGCTTCGATGCGGGAGCCGCCCGGAGGTCGCGCCAAGGAGGAGGAGATCCCGGTATACGAGAGGCAGGCAACCTACGGAGGCCACGTGGATCAGCTCTTCCTCATGGATCCCGTCGAGCAGGCGGATCCGACCAAGGACACCACCTGGGCCCTGATGCGCGCCGCCTGCGCCAGGGGCCACCGGATCCACCACGCCAGCGCGGACGACCTCTCCCTCCGCGGCGGTACCCCGTGGGTGAAGGCCCGCCCCGTCGCGATCCCCGCCGAGGGCGGCGCCTTCACCTGGCTGGGCGAGGCGGAGCTTCGGGAGGTCGCCTCCTTCCGCGTCGCCTGGGTCCGGACCGATCCGCCCTTCGACGAGGCCTACCTCGAGGCCACCTGGATCCTCGATCGGGTGGATGGAGGCCGCTGCCTCGTCGTCAACGACCCGACCGGGGTGCGCCGGGCCAACGAGAAGCTCTACGCCCTCAACTTCCCGGAGCTCTGCCCCCCCACCCTCGTCTCCTCCGACCGGGAGCTCCTCCGCCGCTTCGTGGAGGAGCACGGCGAGGTGGTCTTCAAGCCCATCGCCGGGCACGCGGGCAGCGGAATCCTCTTCGCCCAGGCGGGCATGCGGGGGCTGGGCGCCCTCATCGAGGTCGCCACCGCCGGCGGCGCCCGCACCGAGGTCCAGCGCTACCTCCCCGAGGCGGCGAAGGGGGACAAGCGCATCCTGCTCCTCGACGGCGAGCCCCTGGGCGCCGTCCTCCGCGTGCACGGGCCCGGCGAGGAGCGCAACAACCTCCACCTCGGCGGCTCTGCGCGGAAGGCGACCCTGGACGACGACGACCTGGCGATCGTGCGCACCATCGCGCCCCGGCTCCGCAGCGACGGCCTCCACTTCGTGGGGATCGACGTGATCGGCGGCAGGCTCACCGAGGTGAACGTCACCTCTCCCACCGGGATCCAGGAGATCGAGGCCTTCGACGGCCCCGGCGCGTCCGAGCGGGTGATCCGCTGGGCCGAGGCGCGGGCGGCGAGCTGACGCCCGGGCGTGGGCGGGCCCGTGCACCGGCGATGGCTGGAGGTGGCGGACGCGGGACGACGCCCTGGGGGTGCCGGGAGGATCGGGATCGTTTTCCGGGCGCCCGGTGTTACGAGCCCCGGCCGAGCCCTCGGGGATCGCCTCCTTTGCGCCTCCCCTCCGGTTCGCGCCGGAAAAACCGCAGCCGCAGCCGCGTCTCGCAGCTTGAGAGCATCCGGCCGGCTGCCTATGATCCGAGCCACGGCTCTCGCCAGGAGACGGCGAGGGCCCGCTCTTTTCCTTCGGCAGTCTTCGGGAGCACTCGATGATCCGATTCGCCGCGCGCGCGGCCGTCCTCCTCGCCCTCGCGGGGGCCTGGGGCCTCGTCGGCGGGGACCGCATGGTCGCTCCCCTCCTGCCGCAGGCCCGGGCGGAGCCCGTCCCCCAGGCGTCGTCGACGGAGGAGCTCCCCGACCTCGCGTCGCTGAAGGTCTTCAACCGGGTCGTCCTCCAGGTGAAGGAGAACTACTTCGACCCGGGCCGGATCCAGCCGCGGCAGATGCTGGTCGACAGCCTCGACTACGTGGAGAAGCAGATCCCGGAGGTGATGGTCGACGGCGACGCCAAGGCCGGCGAGGTGAAGGTGACGGTCGGCGGGACGACCCAGACCTTCGGCATCGGGGACGTCGACTCGATCTTCAAGATGAGCCTGCGCCTCGGCCAGATCATGGGCTTCGTGCAGAAGAACCTCGATCCCGGCCACACCGCGGAGGAGCTGCGCAACATCGAATACGCCCTCGTGAACGGCATGCTCTCCTCCCTCGATCCCCACTCGGTCCTCCTCAAGCCCGAGTACTTCCGGGAGATGAAGCTCTCCACCAAGGGCGAGTTCGGCGGCCTGGGCTTCATCATCGGCATGACCGACGGCGAGCTCACGGTGATGAAGGTGCTCAAGGGCACCAAGGACCAGCCGACGCCGGCCTACAAGTTCGGGATCAAGCCGAAGGACAAGATCCTCCAGATCGCCGGCGAGTCCACGGTGAACATGGACGTCACCGAGGCGGCCGAGCGCCTGCGCGGGCGGCCTGGCTCCAAGGTGCGGGTGCTCCTCATGCGCAAGGGCTGGGCGGAGCCCAAGGCCATGGACATCCCCCGGGCCAAGATCGAGATCGAGTCGGTGGTGTCCAAGCTCCTCTCGGACAAGGTCGGCTACGTCCGCCTCAAGAACTTCCAGGGCAACACCTCGCGGGATCTCCAGGCGGCGATCCGCGACATGAAGGCCGAGGCGGGCGGCAAGCTCGCCGGCCTCGTCATCGACCTTCGCGGCAACCCGGGCGGCCTCCTCGAGCAGGCGATCCAGGTCTCCGACACCTTCGTGGGCTCGGGGGCCCTCGTGACCACCGTGGGCATGAGCAACAAGCTGCGCGAGGTGAAGAAGGCGACCGAGGGCAACCCCGACCTCGAGAAGAACCTGCCGCTCGCGGTCCTCGTCAACGGCGGCTCCGCCTCCGCCAGCGAGATCGTCGCCGGCGCGCTGAAGAACCTCGACCGCGCCGTGGTGATCGGCCGCACCACCTTCGGCAAGGGATCGGTGCAGGTGCTCTACGACTTCCCCGACCAGTCGGCGCTGAAGCTGACCATCGCCCAGTACCTCACCCCGGGCGACGTCTCCATCCAGGAGACGGGCATCACGCCGGACATCGAGCTGGTGGCCTCCCGGGTGACCAAGGACGCGGTGAACGCCTTCGCGCCGGTGAAGACCATGCGGGAGCAGGATCTCGACCGGCACCTCGCGAACCCCGCGGACCTCTTCGCCAAGGACCCCCTCGAGCGCCCGGAGGCGAAGAAGAACGACCCCGAGCAGAAGCCGCTCTTCTCCATGCGCTACCTGCGGGACGAGCCCGTGACCAAGGACGGCGAGGCCGGGCTGGAGGACGAGGACGCCGAGGAGGAGGAGCTCTCGGACGACTTCGTCGAGGACTACCAGATCCGCTTCGCCCGCGACCTCCTGCTCGCCACCCCCTACGGCTCCCGCCCCCAGATGCTCGCCAAGATCGGATCGTTCGTGTCGAGCCGCTCCGCGCAGGAGGAGGCGCGCATCGACGAGGCCATCGCGGCGCTGGGGATCGACTGGTCCAAGGGGAGCACCGTGGTGGCCGCGGCGCCGACTGTGTCTGCGACCTTCACGCCCGGCTCGGGCGCCCCGATCCGCGCCGGAGAGAAGGTCGAGCTCAAGCTCGAGGTCGTCAACACCGGCACCGCCCCCATCCACCGGCTCAGCGCCTGGACGCAGTCGGACTCCAACCCCCTCCTCGATCGCCGCGAGTTCCTCCTGGGGAGCCTCGCCCCCGGCGAGAAGCGGAGCTGGACGGTCCCCGTCGAGATCCCCAAGGACCTCGCGTCCCGCCGGGATCCGGTGACGATCAAGCTGCAGGACGCGGCCGGGAACCACTACGACGAGCTCCACCACGAGATCAACGTGGCGGAGGTGCCCAAGCCCCGCTTCTCCTACTCCTGGCAGATCCTCTCCCGCTCGGGCCCGAGCGACGGGATCCCGCATCCGGGCGAGAAGCTCACCCTGCGCATGGACGTGAAGAACGTCGGCGCGGGCGCCAGCACCGAGACGACCTACGCGTCGATCAAGAA
>DATMSB010000146.1:0-13800 GCA_035565615.1 Vulgatibacter sp.
GGGGGAGACGGACTCCGCGGGGCGCTACGCGTTCGAGAACTGCCACCGCAGCTGGAGCTCGGTGGCGACGCCGGGCACGGGCTGCGCCGCCCCGGACACGACGTGGACGGGCCGGAACCAGGTCGCCTGGTAGGCCAGCGACACCGAATGGGAAGACCTCGTCGAAGCGAAGGGGAGGCTGAGGCCGGCGCTCCCGACGCTGACCCGCTCGGTCGTTCCCCGCACGAATCCCGGCGTGCCCCGAAACGCGGTGGCGCCGGAGAGCGTGGGCTGGGCGCGCCAGCCGCCGTAGGTCCACGACGCGGCCGCTTCCGGCTGCCGCGAGTCGACGCCGGCGCCGGCGGAGAGGGTCCAGGCGTGGAGGCCCACCGCGTCGGCGCCGGAGACGGTGGCCCCCACCACCGCGCCCCCGACGTCCGCGCCCAGGTAGGGGAACCAGGACTGCGGGGCCAGGGTCTCGAGGGGGCGGTAGCGGCGCACCGGGTAGATCGGCTCGGGGCCCTCGTCGGCAGCGCCCTCGATCACGTCCCGATCGCTCACGAAGGGCTCGGCGGGCGCGGGGCGGATCCTCTCCATCGGCGTGGCGGCGACGTCGTACCCGTCCGGCCCGTAGGTGGTCCACGCGATCCACCCGCCGTCGGGCGAGACGTCGGGCTCGAAGGCGCCGGTGATCACGTTGGTGAGGCGCAGCAGCTCGCCGCCCCCGGCGGGCGCCGCGTAGAGGTTGAAGATCCCCGTCCGGTCGCTCGAGAAGACGATCGCGCTCCCGTCCGGCGTCCAGGTGGGGTCGAGGTCGCTGGCGTCGTCGTCGGTGACGTGGACCGCCGCTCCGCCGCCCGCCGGGATCACGAGGATGTCCCGCCCGGGGCCGTAGCGGGTCTGCGAGAAGACCAGGCGCCCGCCGTCGGGCGACACCCGCGGCCCCGCGATCTCCCGGCCCTCCGGCGGCGCGTAGATCCGGACGGCGGGCGCGCGGGGGTCGTCGAGCGAGATCCGCTCCAGGGTGGTGCGGCCCAGGTTGCGCCGCACGAAGTAGACGTGACGGCCGTCGGGCGAGACGTCGGGCTCCGCCGCGCGCAGTCCCGCGGTGAGCTGGCGCTCGCCGGCACCGTCGACGAGGAAGAGGTCGCCCACCACCCGGTGGAAACCGAGGACCTCCTGTCGGGCCACCACGGTCCCGCCGCCGGGGAGCGGGGCGATCCGACCCGCGCTCCCCAGCGCGGCGACCTCCCGATCGGCGCCCGCCTGCGGCCGGGCGGCCCGCAGGCGGGGCCGGCGGTGCGCGGTGGCCTCCACGTAGAGGAGCGCCTCGCCGTCCCGGGACCAGCGGGGCGATCCCGTCCGATCGCCGTGGGAGGTGGAGAAGACGGGCGCGGTGATCTCGCCGCGGGCGCGCACGATCGCCTCCTGCGCGGCGTAGCGCGACCGTAGCGACTCCACCCACTCGTCCCAGAGGGACTCGAAGGCGACGCCCACCTCGGCCTTCAGCGAGGCGTTCATCGCGTAGGGGGGCAGGCTGGCGCCGTATCCGTGGACGTAGGCCCGGATCGCCTCGTCGCCGCGGGTCTCGGCGAGCCAGGCGAGCAGGCGGCCGCCGTAGAGGTACGCCGCCGTGCCCCGCGGCCAGCGCAGCGTGCCGCCCGAGACGCGGGAGAGCGGCAGCACCCGCCCCTCCAGGACGTCGGTGCGCAGGTACATGTCGAAGAGCGCCGACCGGATCCGCCCGCCGCGGGAGATCTGCGACTCGTGATAGGTCGCGAGACCCTCGGTGAAGAAGCGAGGGTGCATGCCGTTGGGGAGAAAGATGTCGCCCAGGAGGAACGAGAGGAGCGACCAGACGCCGGAGGCGGTGCCGAGGTGGAGCACGTGCACGTACTCGTGGGCCACCAGCAGGAAGACGTAGTCGTCGTAGTCGCCCAACTCCGAGCGCGCGTCCGGGGGCTCGGCGAGGAGCCAGATGCGGGGGCGCTCGAAGGCGGTGGCGGCGCCGTTGGCGGCGTCCGAGTCGTCGCTGAGCACGACCTGCGTCTTGCGCGGAGGCTCGGACCCCAGCAGGGGGACCAGCCGCTCGTGGGCCCGCTCCAGCGACGCCGCCGCCCGGTTCGCGAGGGGATGGAGGCCCTCGTGGAAGTGGACCACGAAGTGCGGCGTCTCCAGCGTGCGCCAGGTGTGGTCGGGGGCCAGGCCCGCCGCCGGCGGCGCCCACGCGAGGAGGGCGATCGCCAGCAGGAGCAGGGCGGGCCGCTGGCGCCCCTCGCGGACGCGAGGAGAGGCGCGGGACCTCGCTTCGAGGCCGGACGAGCCGGGCCGTGCCCGACCGCGCATCCGGAGCGATCGCGGCGCCCTCGGCGAGGGGGATCTCTTCACGGGCTCGGGGAGGTCGGACACGGGTCGATCGGCTCGGGCGTCGGTCGGTGGCGACCCGACACGCTGACACGGCAGGCGATCCGCGGGCAAGCGAGGGCAGCGCCGATTTGGGATGGCGGCGAGGTCCTCGGGCCTATACTGCAACGTGATGGCCAGCGACGACGCGAGCACCCGGGCGCTCGAGGCCGAGGCCGGCCACGCGCGCAGGCACGGGCCCGCAAACGGGCACCGCGCCCACGGGGGTCACGCCCACCGACATCTCCCCGACGCCCGGGCCGCCGCCCGCATGCTCCCGGAGGAGCGGGCGAAGGAGCGCAAGTCCCTCGTCCTCACCCTGGCCATGGTCACGGTCATCATGGTGGTGGAGTGGGTCGGTGGCTGGCTCACCGGATCGCTCGCCCTCCGCGCCGACGCGGGCCACATGCTCACCGACTCGGTTTCGCTGGTGCTGGCCCTCCTGGCGCTGTCGTTCGCGGCGCGGCCCGCCGATCGGAAGCGGACCTTCGGCTTCTACCGGATGGAGATCCTGGCGGCCCTCGCCAACGGCGTCACCCTGGTGATCCTGGCGGCGTGGATCGTGATGGAAGCGATCGAGAGGTTCCGTCATCCGACGCCGATCGACGCCGTGCCGATGATGGCGATCGCCGGGATCGGCCTCGCCGCCAACGTCGTCAGCCTCCTCGTGCTCCACCGCGAGGGCGCCTCCCTGAACCTGCGGGGCGCCTTCCTCCACGTGCTCGGCGACACGCTCTCGTCCGTCGGGGTGATCGCCGCCGCGCTGGTCGTGCTCCTCACCGGCTGGACGCCGATCGACCCGCTCCTCTCCATCGCCATCGCGCTCGTGATCGTCTGGAGCGGCCTGCGGCTGGTGCGGGAGGCCGTGGACATCCTCCTGGAGGCGGTCCCGGCCCACCTGGACCTCGCCGAGGTGCTGCACCGGATGGAGCAGACCGACGGCGTGGCGCGCGTCCACGACCTCCACATCTGGACGATCTCCTCGGGCATGCACTCGCTGAGCGCCCACGTGGTGGTGGAGTCCTGCGACATGGGGCGCAACGAGGAGATCCTGCGGGGCCTGCGGAAGGTGCTCGCAGACGAGTTCGAGCTGGACCACGTCACCCTGCAGATCGAGACCCCGGAGCACTGCCAGGGGATCGAGCTCCACTGACCGCGGATCGCGCCCTTGACGGCGTCGCTCGTCGGTGGATAAGGAGCCGCTCGATGCGCATCGTCGCGGGCAGCGCAAAGGGGCGCCGGTTGGCGGCGCCGGCGGGGACGGGGACCCGTCCCACCTCCGATCGGATCCGCGAGTCGATCTTCGACATCCTCGGCCAGCGCTTCGACGGCGGCGCGGTGCTCGATCTCTTCGCGGGGAGCGGCGCCATGGGCCTCGAGGCGATCTCCCGCGGGGCGGAGCGGGCGGTGCTGGTGGAGCGCGGCCGGGAGGCGGCGGCGATCTGCGAGGCGAATGCCGCGTCCCTCGGCTTCCGGGACCGCGTGGAGGTCCTTCGGGCCGACGCCGCCGGCGCCCTGCGCACGCTCGAGGGCCGAGGGGCGAGGTTCGACCTCGTCTTCCTGGACCCTCCCTACGCGGAAGGGCCGGGGCCGACGCTCGAGCTCCTGGGGGCGTCCGGCCTCCTCTCGCCGTGCGCCCGCGTGGTCGCGGAGCACGCGCGCAGGAGCCCCCCCGGAGATTCGTATGCGACACTGGTCCGCACCGACCTGCGGACCTTCGGCGAGCCCGCGGTTTCGTTCTACGAGCGCGAAGGAGCCCCCACGTGAAGCGAGTCGCCATCTACCCGGGCTCGTTCGACCCCCTGACGAACGGCCACCTCTCCATCATCCACCGGGGCTTGCAGACCTTCGACGGCCTGATCGTCGCCATCGCCAACAACTCGAAGAAGACGCCGCTCTTCTCCGTGGAGGAGCGCAAGGGGTTCATCCTGGAGGCGATCGACAACGATCCACGGGTGGAGGTGGACGCGTTCGAGGGCCTCCTCGTCAATTACGCCCGCTCCCGCGGCGTGTCGACGATCCTCCGCGGCCTCCGGGCGGTGTCCGACTTCGAGTACGAGTTCCAGCTCGCCAACATGAACCGCAAACTCGATCCGGCCTGCGACACGGTCTTCATGATGACCGGCGAGGATTACTTCTACGTCTCCTCCCGCCTGGTGCGGGAGGTGGCGTCGCTGGGGGGCGACGTGGGGGAGTTGGTGCCCCCGGCCGCCGCCGAGGCGCTCCGCAGGAAATTCTCGAACCGTTAGCCCCCGGAGGAATCCCTTGAAGATCAGCCGCCGCGCCAACGCCATCCAGCCGTCCGCGACCCTCGCGATCACCGCGAAGGCCAAGGCCCTCGTCGCGCGGGGGGTCGAAGTCGTCTCCCTGGGCGCCGGCGAGCCCGACTTCGACACGCCGGCCCACGTGAAGCAGGCGGGGGTCCAGGCCATCGAGGGCGGCTTCACCCGCTACACGGCCACGCCCGGGACGCCGGAGCTCCGGCGGGCGATCGCCGCCAAGCACGAGCGCGAGAACGGCCTGCGCTACGACGAGACGGAGATCATCGCCACGGTGGGGGCCAAGCACGCCCTCTACGGCGCGATCCAGGCCCTGATCGACGAGGGCGACGAAGTGCTGATCCCCTCGCCCTACTGGGTGAGCTACCCGGACATGGTGCTGCTGGCGGGCGGCAGGCCCGTCTTCGTCCCCACCCGGGCGGAGGACGGCTTCGTCCCCGACCCGGCGGCGATCCGGGAGAGGCTGACGCCGCGCACCGCCGCCATCATCCTGAACAGCCCGTCGAACCCCACCGGCGCGGTGTGGGGGGCGGAGGCCCTGCGCGGGATCGCCGACGCGATCGCCGAGCACCCCTGCGCCATCCTCACCGACGACATCTACGAGCACCTCATCTACACCGGCCAGCCCTTCGCCAACGTGCTCATGGTGCGGCCGGAGCTGCGGGAGCGGACCGTCGTGGTCAACGGCCTCTCCAAGAGCTTCTCCATGACGGGCTGGAGGATCGGGTGGGCCGCGGGGCCCAGGCAGGTGATCGCGGCGATGCAGAAGATCCAGGACCAGACGACGTCGAACCCCTCGTCGATCACCCAGAAGGCGGCGATCGCCGCCCTGGAGGGAGGCAACGCCTTCGTGGACGAGATGCGGGTGCAGTTCGACGCCCGCCGGCGCTACGTCACCGAGCGCCTGGCGAAGATCCCCGGGTTGAAGTGCGCGCCCATCTCCGGCGCCTTCTACGCCTTCGTGGACGCGTCCGAGCTCTGCGCCCGCAGCCACGGCGGGAAGGCGATCGGGGGGAGCAGCGCCAGGCTCGCCGAGATCCTCCTCGACGAATTCCAGGTCGCGGTGATCCCCGGGGCGCCCTTCGGGGCCGAGGGCTTCATCCGCCTCTCGTTCGCCACGTCCATGGCGCAGCTCGAGAAGGGGCTGGACCGCATCGAGGCGTGCGCGCGGGCCCTCGCCTGAGGGCCCGCGGCGGGGGCTCCCTTCTTGCGAGGGGTGAAATGCGTTCGCTCTTCCTCTTGCCAAAAGGGGTGGACGCGTGCATTGTCACCGCGCTTCGCGAAAGATCGGGCATGGACACAGTGTCCACGACGGTTCTCCCGCGCAGCACCGGCCTTCTTGCCGGAAAGGAGGGTGCGGACGAACCGCACCCGTGAAAAGGAAGCAGCAGAATGGCGCAGGGAACTGTGAAGTGGTTCAACGACACCAAGGGCTTCGGCTTCATCTCGCAGGATGATGGCGAGGACGTCTTCGTCCATCACACCGCGATCCAGGCCGAAGGCTTTCGGTCTCTCGCGGAGGGTGAGCGCGTGGAGTTCGACGTGACCCGCGGCCCCAAGGGGCTGCAGGCGGCGAACGTCCGCAAGGTCTGAACCGAGACCGACTTCGCTGTCCCGACGCTACGGTGAGGGGACAACGACGATGGCCGCGCCTCCCGCTGGGAGGGGCGGCCGTCGCGTTTGAGCCCGCGGAGCCCCGGCGTCGGCCGGCGACCGGCGAACCCCCTCGCGCTCCGCGACTTCGCCCGGCCCGCCGCAGGCCGCGATCGGAGGCGCGTGCCTCGCCTTCCGGGCGCCCGGGGGACGCCGGGCGCGGCGGGGACGCGGCGCTTCCTTCCGGGGATCGATCTGTGGTAGGCAGCGCGCCCGCCGGCAGGTCGCGAGCGCGGGCCGTGATCGCCGGTGCTCCAACGTCCGCCCGCGCGAAGGCGTCGTCTCTCGCCGGAAGGATCCAATGCCCCGTCGCACCGATATCGAGACCATCTTCGTCATCGGCTCGGGGCCGATCGTCATCGGCCAGGCCTGCGAGTTCGACTACTCCGGGACCCAGGCCTGCAGGGTGCTCGAGGAGGAGGGGTACCGGGTGGTCCTCCTCAACTCCAACCCGGCCACCATCATGACGGATCCGGGCCTCGCCGACGCCACCTACGTCGAGCCCATCACCGTCGAGACGGCCGAGCGGATCCTCGCCAAGGAGCGGCCCGACGCGCTCCTGCCCACCCTGGGCGGCCAGACCGCGCTCAACCTCGCCAAGGCGCTCGCCGAGGCCGGGATCCTGGAGAAGTACGGCTGCCAGCTCCTGGGCGCCTCCCTCGAAGCCATCCGCAAGGCGGAGGATCGCGAGCTCTTCGGGGAGGCGATGGCGCGCATCGGCCTCGCGGTGCCGGCCAACGGGGTCGCCCACTCCCTGGAGGAGGCCCGGGCCATCGCGGAGCGCACCGGCTTCCCCGCGATCCTGCGGCCCTCGTACACGCTGGGCGGCACCGGGGGCTCCATCGCCTACAACAAGGTCGAGTTCGAGGAGAAGGTGAAGATCGCCCTCGACGCCTCGCCCACCCGCAGCGTCCTCATCGACGAGAGCGTCCTGGGCTGGAAGGAGGTCGAGCTCGAGGTCGTCCGGGATCGCGCCGACAACATCCAGATCGTCTGCACCATCGAGAACCTCGATCCGATGGGCGTCCACACCGGCGACTCGATCACCATCGCCCCCGCCCAGACCTTCTCCGACGCCGAGACCCAGGCGCTTCGGGACGCGGCGTTCCGCGTGGTCCGCGAGATCGGGGTGGAGAGCGGCGGCTGCAACCTGCAGTTCGCGGTGAACCCCAAGGACGGCCGGGTGGTGGTCATCGAGATGAACCCCCGGGTGTCCCGCTCTTCGGCGCTGGCGTCCAAGGCCACCGGCTTCCCCATCGCCAAGATCGCGGCGCGCCTGGCGGTCGGCTACACCCTCGACGAGATCGCCAACGACATGACCGGGGTGACGAAGGCGTCCTTCGAGCCGGCGATCGACTACGTGGTCACCAAGGTGCCGCGCTTCGCCTTCGAGAAGTTCCCCTCCGCCGACGAGCAGCTCACCACCCAGATGAAGAGCGTGGGAGAGGTGATGGCCATCGGCCGCACCTTCCGCGAGTCGCTGCAGAAGGCGATGCGCAGCCTGGAGACGGGCAGCCATGGCTTCGAGTCGCCCCTGGGCAAGCGTCCCGGCGACGGCTGGACCATCGACGAGCTGGAGTCGATCCGCGAGGGCGTGCGCAAGCCCACCGCGCGGCGGATCTACTGGGTGGCCGAGGCCCTGCGGGCGGGCATGTCCGTCGAGGAGGTCTTCGATCTGTCGGAGATCGATCCATGGTTCCTGCGGGAGGTGCGCGCCATCGTTCTCGACGAGGAGGCGGTGGCGCGGGACGGCCTGGGCGACGCGCGGCGGCTGCGGGAGCTGAAGGGGAGGGGCTTCTCCGACAGGCGGCTCGCCTGGCTCACCGGCCAGAAGGAGGCCGACGTGCGCGCGAGGCGCGCGCGCGAGGGCATCCACCCCGTGTACAAGCGGGTGGACACCTGCGCCGGCGAGTTCGAGGCGCGGCGCGCCTACCTGTACTCGACCTACGAGCAGGAGTGCGAGGCCCGCCCCTCCGACCGGAAGAAGGTGATGATCCTGGGCGGCGGCCCCAACCGGATCGGCCAGGGGATCGAGTTCGACTACTGCTGCGTCCACGCCTGCTTCGCGCTGCAGGAGGCCGGGTACGAGACCATCATGGTCAACTGCAACCCGGAGACGGTCTCCACCGACTACGAGACCGCCGACCGCCTCTACTTCGAGCCGCTCACCTTCGAGGACGTGCTGGAGATCGCGCGGATCGAGAAGCCCGTGGGGGCGTTGGTGCAGTTCGGCGGGCAGACGCCGCTCAAGCTCGCCGTCGCCCTCGAGGAGGCGGGCGTGAAGATCCTGGGCACGCCGCCCGACGCGATCGATCGCGCCGAGGATCGGGAGCGCTTCGCCGAGGTGGTCGAGAAGCTCGGCCTTCGCCAGCCCTCCAACGGGATGGCCCGCTCGGCGAAGGAGGCCTTCGAGGTGGCGGCGCGCATCGGCTACCCGGTGATGGTGCGGCCGTCCTACGTGCTGGGGGGCAGGGCGATGGAGATCTGCCGGGACGAGTCGCAGCTCGAGGCCTACCTCGCCCAGGCGGTGCAGGCGTCCGAGGAGCGGCCGGTGCTCATCGATCGCTACCTGCGCGACGCCGTCGAGGTGGACATCGACGTGCTCTGCGACGGGGACCGCGCCGTGGTGGGCGGGGTGATGGAGCACATCGAGGAGGCGGGCGTCCACTCGGGCGACTCGGCCTGCGCGCTGCCTCCGTACTCGCTCCCCGACGAGGTGATCCGCACCATCGAGGCGCAGTCCCTGGCCATGGCGCGGGAGCTCGGCGTGGTCGGCCTCATGAACGGCCAGTTCGCGGTGCAGGACGGGGAGATCTTCGTGCTCGAGGTGAACCCCCGCGCCTCCCGCACGGTGCCCTTCGTGGCCAAGGCCACCGGCGTCCCCCTGGCCAAGCTGGCGGCGCTCGCGCAGGTGGGGGTGGCGCTGCCCGCCGACCTGCCGGATCGGCCCACCCTGCGCCACTCGGCGGTGAAGGAGTCGGTCTTTCCCTTCATCAAGTTCCCCGGGGTCGATCCCATCCTCGGCCCCGAGATGAAGAGCACCGGAGAGGTGATGGGCATCGACGTCGACTTCCCGCGGGCCTTCTGGAAGAGCCAGGTGGCGGCCGGGAACGCGCTCCCCACGTCGGGGCGGTGCTTCGTCTCCGTGCGCAACGAGGACAAGCCCGCGGCGGCCGAGCTCGCCCGGCGCCTCGCCGCCCTGGGCTTCGAGCTCATCGCCACCAAGGGCACCGCCGCCTTCCTGGAGGAGCGGGGCATCGAGGCGGCGGAGGTGTTGAAGGTGGCCGAGGGACGACCCCACGTGGTGGACAAGATCCTCGACGGCGCCATCCAGCTCGTCATCAACACCACGGCGGGGAGGAAGGAGCTGGCGGACAGCTACTCGATCCGCCGGGAGACGCTGAACCGCGGCATCCCGTACTACACCACCATCCCCGGCGCCCGCGCCGCGGTGGCGACCCTCGAGGCGATCTCGAAGGGCGGGATGCCGGGGGTGCGGCCCTTGCAGGAATACTGAGCCGGAGGAGGGAAAGATCGGGGCGGCACCTTCGTTGACACCCCGGATGCCCTTGGGCAGACTCCTCTATCGACGCGGCCGTTCCGGAGGGCATCCGGAACCGGCCGCTTGGCTTTTTGGAGCTTCACGTTCGCTTTTTCGAGTCCGACATGTCCGACAAGATCCCCATGACCCGCTCCGGCAAGGAACGCCTCGCCGAGGAGCTGAAGTGGCTCAAGACGGTCGAGCGGCCGAAGATCGTCCGCGAGATCGAGGAGGCGCGGGCCCACGGCGACCTCTCCGAGAACGCGGAGTACAAGTACGCAAAGGAGAAGCAGGGCCACGTCGAGGGGCGGATCCAGCAGGTCGAGGATTGGCTGGCCCGGGCCGAGGTGATCGACGTCTCGGCGCTCTCCGGCGACCGGGTGGTGTTCGGGGCCACCGTGAAGCTGCAGGAGGTGGACACCGAGAAGGAGGTCCAGTACCGGATCGTCGGCGAGGTCGAGGCCGATCTGAAGCGGGGGATGATCTCGGTCACCAGCCCGATCGCGAGGTCCCTGATCGGCAAGGAGGCCGGCGACACGGTGACGGTGCGGGCGCCGGGGGGGGCCCGCGAGTACGAGATCCTCGACGTGGCCTTCATCGAGGACGAGACGTCGGTGGCCGAAGGCGCATAGAGAGGCGCTTCGCGCGTGGACGCGGCGACGATCCTGGCCGAGCTCTTCGGACCCCTGCGGTTCGCGACCCGCGACGACTTCGCGCGGGCGGGCAACCTGCGGGGCGTCGGGAGGCTCGCCGAGAGCGTCGTGCGCCGGGCGGGGGAGGCGGGGGCGGATCCCACCGCGCTCGAAAGGATCCGGCAGGCGGCAGCCGCGTTCGATGCGGCGGGTCCCGCGGGGAAGGCCGCGTCGGCCCGCGCGCTCCTGGCCGCGCTGGGTGCCGCGGTGCGGCTGCCGGAGGATCTCGCGGCGGTGATGGGTGGGGAGGCAGCCGGGCCCGGGCGCGAGGGGGATGCGATTCATCCGCGCGGCGCCGCGGCCGGCGCTCGCCCGGTCGTCGGGGACGATTCGAGTCCGGGACCGCGCGGCCCGGCCGGCGCGGAGGCACGATCGGATTCCGGCGGCGCCCCGCGTCCGGCGCCGCGGCGGCAGCCGAGGGCGGCCGCCCGGCGCGCGGCGCCCGAGGCCGAGGCGCCCGAGCCGGAGAGCGCGGGGCGCTCGCGCGTCCCGGTGCCGGCCTTCGCCGCGGCGATCGACACCCCGTTGGAGTCGCTGCGCGGCGTGGGGCCGCAGCTCGCCGCGGGCCTGGCGAAGAAGGGGATCACCACCTTCGCCCACGTGCTCTACCACCTGCCGCGGGCGTGGCAGGACCGCCGGCGGGTCGCCACCATCCGCGAGCTCGTGCCCGGCGAAAAGGGCCTCACCCGCGGCGAGGTCCTGGAGTGCCGGGAGATCTTCAACCCCAGGTCGCGCAAGCGGATGCTTCGGGTCTTGCTGGGGGATCCCACCGGCCGCCTGACGCTCACCTTCTTCCACTACTGGCCGTCTACGAGCCGGCGCTTCCAGAAGGGAAGGCGCTTCTTCGCCTGGGGCGACGTGAAGCTCTTCGGCGGGCAGAAGCAGATCGTCCACCCGGAGCTGGAGGAGGAGGATCCCGACGCTGCCGGCGCCGGCCGGATCGTCCCCGTCTACCGCGGCATGGACGAGGTCGGGCAGGGGCGCTACCGCGGCATCGTGGAGCGGGTGCTCGACGAGGCCCTGGATCGGATCCCCGAGATCCTGCCCGAGGCCCTGCGACGGGAGCGTCGCCTGGTGGGCGAGGCCGAGGCGCTGCGGGCGCTCCACCGGCCGCCGAGCAGCGCCGACGTGGAGGCCCTCGCGGCGGGGCTGTCGCCGTGGCATCGGCGCCTGGCCTATGAGGAGTTCCTGGTGCTGTCGATCGGGCTCGCGCTGAAGGCGCGGGGGATCCAGGTCGAACCGGGCCATCGCTTCGACACCTCGCCGGCGCGGCTGGAGGAGGCGCTCGCCATCCTGCCGTTCACGCCCACGGGCGCGCAGCGGCGGGCCATCGAGGCGATCGCGGCGGACCTGGCGCAGCCGTTCCCCATGAACCGGCTCCTCCAGGGCGACGTGGGCTCCGGCAAGACGGCGGTGGCGCTGGTGGCCTGCCTGCTGGCCATCATGGACGGCAGACAGGCGGCGCTGATGGCGCCCACCGAGCTCCTCGCCGAGCAGCACCACCGCGGCATCTCCAAGCTCCTCGAGGGCACGGGGATCGAGATCGCGCTCCTGGCCACCGGCAGGGGGCAGAAGGCGCTGGCCGCCGCGCGGGAGCGGGTGGCCTCCGGCGCGGCGCGGCTGGCCATCGGCACCCACGCGCTCTTCTCCGAGGGCTCCGCCTTCCAGGACCTCGGCCTCGTGGTCATCGACGAGCAGCATCGCTTCGGCGTCGAGCAGCGGGCGGACCTGATCTCCAAGGGCGTCCGCCCCGACGTGCTGGTGATGACCGCCACCCCCATCCCGCGCACCCTCGCGCTGGTGCTCCACGGCGAGCTCTCCCAGACCGTGATCGACGAGCTGCCGCCGGGGCGCACCCCCGTCGTCACCAAGGTGGTGGGGGCCAAGGGCAGGGAGAAGGTGTGGAACGCCATCGAGGCGCAGCTCGCCCAGGGGCGGCAGGCCTACGTGGTCTACCCGCTCATCGAGGAGAGCGAGCGATCCGACCTGGAGGACGCCACCCGCGGCCTCGCCACCCTGCGGGAGCGGTTCCCCGGCAGGCGCCTGGATCTGGTCCACGGGAGGATGAAGGCCGAGGAGCGGGACGCGGTGATGGAGGCGTTCCGAGCGGGGAAGGTGGACGTGCTGGTAAGCACCACCGTGGTCGAGGTGGGCGTCGACGTGCCCAACGCCACCGCCATGGTGATCGAGCACGCGGAGCGCTTCGGCCTCTCCCAGCTCCACCAGCTCCGCGGCCGGGTGGGGCGGGGCGCCGCCAGGAGCTACTGCTACCTGATCGATCACGGCGGGGAAGGGCGCTCCCGCAGCCGGCTGGCCGTGATGGAGCGCACCACCGACGGCTTCGAGATCGCACGGGCCGATCTGGAGATTCGCGGGCCGGGGGAGTTCCTGGGCACCCGGCAGGCGGGGGTCGCCGAGCTCGCCTTCGGCGACCTCGCCCGCGACGCCCGGCTCCTGGAGCAGGCCCGTGAGGACGCGTTCGCGCTGGTGCGCGCCGACCCGGACCTTTCGCGGCCCGAGCACCGCCTGCTGGAGCGGGAGGTCTTCGCGCGGTTCGCCACGAGGATGAGCCTCGCCCAGGTCGGGTAGCGCCGCCCGCGGGCATCGTGCGCCATTCCGTGTACAGCGCCGTTCGTCGAAGTCCGCTCGTCGTCCGGCCTTGGCCCCCGCCGCCTTCCGCTTCGCCCGCGTGGCGGCGCATGCTAGTTTCTGCGCGATCCATGAGCGTCCCCGAGATCGTCTGCCAGTTCTGCCACGCCCGGCAGCCCAACGCCTGGGACTGCGCCCACTGCGGAAGGCCGCTCCACGAGCGCCCCACGCTCCAGGGCCTCCAGACCCCCACGCTCCCCGAGCTGGAGCTCCATGCCTTCGACGCTGGCAACGTGGCGGTGGCCCAGGTGGAGGGCTTGGAGCCGACGGCGGTGGTGGACGAGGCGTCGCCGCCACCGGACCTGCCGGCGGGGACCCTCGAGGGCCTCGAGGTCACCCGCGTCGACGACCCCGGCGAGGTGCCGACCGACTTCTCCATCGAGCTCGAGCCCACCCAGGTGGCCGAGGCCGAGGCGCCCGAGGAGCGGGGCCCCATCGTCTGCCGCTACTGCCGCACGCCGTGGCGGGAGGGCATGAGCGTCTTCTGCGTCCGCTGCGGGATGCGGATCTCCTGATGGCCAGGCGCGGCAAGTTCTTCGTCCTCGAGGGCCTCGACGGCGCAGGCACGACCACGCAGGCCCGCCTCCTCGCCGACCGGATCCGG
>DATMSB010000147.1:0-4300 GCA_035565615.1 Vulgatibacter sp.
CCCGGAAACGTCAGGCTCCGCGGAAACGTCAGGCTCCGTGGAGATGCTGGACCTTTGCGGAAACGTCGGCCTCCTTCAGAATCCGCCCTTTCCGTAGGACGAATGGCTCCCCGGATTCATTGATCCTCCACGAAGCTGCAAAGGCCCTCGGACCAGCGGTACTCGGCGGCGGCACGCGGGCCCGGTTTGCTCGTGCCGGCCGCCTGGCGAAGGCGGGTCGACGGGCTCACCGGCCTCCGTCCGCGCCACTTGCACCATCGAAGGACGAGCGCTATCAGCGCGGAGCGGCCCCTCGCGAGAGGCCCGATTCGCACAGGAATGGCGCTGCGAGCTTCGAGCCCGCGCCGATGCAATCGACGAGAGGAGATCCGATGAACCGCAGCCGAAGCCATGACCTCTTCCAGCGGGCGCGGGAGCGCAGCCCGGGTGGCGTGAACTCGCCGGTGCGGGCCTTCCGCGGCGTCGGTGGCGAGCCGGTGTTCATCGAGCGCGGCGAGGGCGCGTGGATGTTCGACGCCGACGGGAACCGCTATGTCGACTACGTCGGCTCGTGGGGCCCCTTGCTCTTTGGACACGCCTGGAAGCCGGTGATCGACGCGGTCTGCGCGGCGGCGGCACGGGGCACGAGCTTCGGCGCGCCGCACGCCGGCGAGGTCGACATCGCGGAGGCGATCTGCGCCGCGGTGCCGTCGGTGGAGATGGTGCGGCTCGTTTCGTCGGGGACGGAGGCGACGTCCGCGGCGATCCGGCTCGCTCGCGCCGCCACCGGCAGGGACCGCATCCTGAAGTTCGCCGGCTGCTACCACGGCGCCGCCGATCCGCTGCTTGTGAAGGCGGGCTCGGGGGTCGAGACGCTGGGTCTCCCCGACTCGCCGGGCGTCCCGGCGGGGGTAGCGGCGAACACGCTCACCCTGCCCTTCAACGACGTGGAACGGCTCGAGGAGCTCTTCACCCGGCATGGCGAGACGATCGCCGGCGTGATCGTCGAGCCCGTGGTCGGGAACATGGGTGTGCTCATCCCCAAGCCGGGCTTTCACGAGAAGCTGCGGGAGCTCTGCACCACGTACGGCGCGGTCCTGATCTGGGACGAGGTGATGACGGGCTTCCGCCTCGCCCGGGGCGGCGCCCAGGAGCGCCTCGGGATCCGCCCCGACCTCTCCACCTTCGGGAAGGTGATCGGCGGGGGGCTCCCCGTGGGTGCGTTCGGCGGGAAGCGCGATCTGATGAAGCTCGTGGCGCCCGAGGGTCCCATGTACCAGGCTGGAACACTCTCCGGGAACCCGGTGTCGGTGGCGGCGGGGCTCGCGATGCTCCGGGCGCTGGAGGACGGAAAGGTCTACGAAGCGCTCGAGCGCACGAGCGCGAGGCTCTGCGACGGGCTGTCGGCGCTCGCGAAGGAGAAGGGGATCCCCCACGTTCTGAACCGCGTGGGGAGCATGTGGACGATGTACTTCACGGACCGCGAAGTCTTCGATTACGACTCTGCGAAGACGTCGGACACGGCGCGGTTCGGGAGGTTCTTCCACGGTCTCCTGGACCGTGGGGTGTACCTGCCGCCGTCTCAGTTCGAGGCCGCCTTCGTTTCGGCGGCGCACGACGACGCCGCGATCGACCACACGCTGGAGGCAGCGCGCGGGGTCTTGGCCTCGCTCTAGAGTCGGGGAACGTCCCGCCGTTTCGGAACGGAAGCGCCCGGCAGCCGGGCCGTTGGAGGCGAAGCTACCAGGCGTCCGACTGCGTCCATGGTGGCTCGGCTAGTCCTCGAGGACGAACTTCAGCCACATCTCGCCTTCATCGAGCCAGAGCGTGCCGTCCGCCGTGCAGAAGGGCACGACCTTCGACTTTTCGCCGTCATCGGCGTCGAAGAGCAGGTTGTTTCCTTCGACGGCCAGCGTGCCAAGGCGAGGATGGGGGCAGCGAGGAGGAGCCGCCTCAACCACCCTTGCGGGTGCGGGTGGGCCGCCTGGTGGGGCGGCGGCGTGCCGGGGCCGAGGGGCGCTGCTGGAACGCGGACGGCAACAGGCTGAAGGGCAGGACCTTCAGCAGCGCGGCGAAGATGAGCATGCCGCCGGGGGCCGCGATGATGGCGAGGGACGGCACCACCTTGGCCAGGTCGAGGAGCTGCTCCCGGGCCTTCTGCCGCTCCTGCGGCGTGAGCTTCTGGCCCACGGCGGCCTTGGCGAGGAGCTGGGTGAGCTCGCCGGTCTCCTTCACCTCGATGGCAATCTTGTCGATGTTCTCGGTGATCTCGCGCTCGATGCGGTCGACGAGCTTCTCGGTGGCGCCCTGCCCCTTGGCGCGGATCTCGAAGGCGTCGATGACGTCTTCGGGATCGAAGAAGTAGTCCGCCGCCTCCGCCTCGATCGCGGCGAGGTCGTCGGGGGTGAAGTCGAAGGCCTCCGCGAGCTCGGCGACGAAGCGCTCCTCCACTCCGCCGGCGTCGCCTATGAGGGCGGCGAGCCACGCCTGCTCGAGGGCGAAGCGCCGCGCCGAGCGGGTGCGGATCTGCCTGGCGAGCTCGGAGGGAGTGACGCCCGCGTCGATCGCGTCTCGCACCCGGCGCGAGAGCTCGCGGGGGACCTTGAGACGCCGCAGCTCGCGGATCACGACCCGGCGCTCGACGTCGCTGAGGGGGCGCTGCAACCGGATGAGCGCGACCAGCCCGGGGAGGAGCCGCGCCCGCTCGCGGGTGGCGGCTTCGTAGACCCGCCGGGCGAACTCGGGGCGGAAGCGCCCGTGGCGGTGGAGATCGCTCGCGACCCGGGCGATCACCCGAACGTCACCGAAGACGAGGCCGTTGTGGACCGGCAGGTCGAACATCGAGTCGCCGGTGGCGATGCCGACGCGCCCCACCAGCTCCGCCTCGATCCGCTCCTGGATCCTCGGGAGCGAGGCCTCCAGCTCCGGCACGGCCAGCGCGGGGAGCGACGCGAGCGACTCGAGGATCCGACTGCCAGCGGCCCTGCGCGGCGGGCCCAGGTGGCGCGACGCGGCGGTGGCGAGGTCGACGCGACCCACCGCGACCGCGAGGGCGATGGTGAGCACCACCTCGGCATGCTCGCGGCGGTAGGGGATCCCGAGGATCCGACCGACGTCGAGGGCGACGAAGCATTCGCCCGCGAGCACCGACAGGAAGAGGGTGTGCGCGCGATCGAGCCGGCGCCCCAGGGTCATGCGCGAAGGAAGCTTGGGCGAGCCATAGAGCAGCCCGGAGCGGCGAAGCTCCTCGTCCAGGTGCCGTAGCACCCGCACCTTCGCCGGCAGCGCCTCCGCGCTCCCCTCCCCTCTCGCCACCGCCGAGAGGCGAGCGTACGCCCGCTCAGGCCGGTATTCGGCCAGGAGGATGTCGAAAAATTCGCCGAGCCAGCCGGTGCGGTCGAGTTCCATGCAGATCGCGGACGCCCCCTTCGCTCCGCGAGAGAGGTTATAGCCTCCGTCGGCACAAACCGCCTCCCCCCTCTCACCGGGAGCCCCCTGTAGCAGGCGGTAGTACACGGCGCCTGCCGGACCGGGAGCGCGCACGTCGGCATGGCCGCGGCAGCAGTCCGGCCGGAGACGAGCGCCGCGAGGATGTGACGCCCCGGCAGCGACGGACGATCGCGAGGGTACGGCGCCCGACAGACCGGGAGCGCACGTCGGCATGGCCGCGGCGGCGGTCCGGCAGGGGACGAGCGCCGCGAGGATGTGACGCCCCGGCAGCGACGGACGACGATCGCGAGGGTACGGCGTACGCCGGACCGGGAGTGCGGCGCCGGCGAGGGCGGGGCGGCCGCCGAAAGCTACTTGGAGGCGGATCTGCGCGGGGCCTTCCCTTCCTCGGGGGCGGGGACGGCGGCGAGCTGAGGGCCTCGCTTGATCCCGTGCTTCTCCAGCAGCCGGGCCTCGAGGCCGTCGCAGAGGTCCGGGCGGTCCATCAGGAATTGCTTGGCGTTCTCGCGTCCCTGACCGATGCGCTCGCCGTCGAGGGAGAACCAGGAGCCGGCCTTCTCCACGAGGTTCTCCGCGACGGCGAGATCGAGGATGTCGCCCACGCGGCTGATGCCCTGGCCGTAGAGGATGTCGAACTCCACCTCCCGGAAGGGCGGCGCCACCTTGTTCTTCACCACCTTCACGCGGGTGCGGTTGCCGATCACCTGATCGCCGTTCTTGATGGCGCCGATCCGGCGGATGTCGAGGCGCTGGCTCGCGTAGAACTTGAGCGCGTTGCCGCCGGTGGTGGTCTCGGGGTTGCCAAACATCACGCCGATCTTCATGCGGATCTGGTTGATGAAGACCACGCAGGTGTTGCTCTTGGCGATGG
>DATMSB010000148.1:0-15187 GCA_035565615.1 Vulgatibacter sp.
CCCGCAGCAGCGCCCTGTGGAGGCCGCCTGGCGTGGATGACGCCGGGAGCTTCCCCGGAGGGATCACGAGCCCGGCGAGCGCCACGCGGATCGCGATCGTCGGAGCGGGTCCCGCCGGATGCCTCCTCGCCCTGGCGCTCCTCGACGCGGCCCGCGCCAGGCGGCGGCAGCTCTCGGTCACCGTCTACGGCGCGGCGCTGCGCCTGCGGGATCCCCGGCCCATCGTCGCCGACGCCGACGCGATCCTCCGCCTCGGCGCGGCGGGGCTGACCGTACCCGCCCCCCGAGGCGCCGAGCTCCGCCACGTCCGCTGCCACGTGGGCCGGACCTCCTTCGATTCGCCCCTGCCGCTCTTCGTGCTCCCCCGCGCCGAGCTGGTGGGCGGCATGCGGGCGACCGCCATGGCCCGGGGCGCCCGGATGATGCCGCGCCACGTGGACGAGATCGCCCTGGCGAGTGACGGGACGTGGACCCTGCGGTCGATGGGCGCGTCCGAGTGGGCGGACCGGGTGGTGCTGGCGTGCGGCGCCGGCGCCCCAATCGCCGCGGCCGCCTCCGCCCACACCCCGCCGCCGGTGTGGCGGGGCTGCCTCGCGGAGCTGGAGCTCGACCCCGACCTCGAGGCCCGCCTGGGCGGGGTCCTGCACTGGATCGCCGGTGAACGCGGCCTCCCCCACCTCCAGGTGATCCCCTGCGGCAGGCGGGCCCACGCGATCGCCCTGGGCGAGGACGTCTCCGGGGAGCGGATGGCGCTCGCCCTCTGCCACGCCTCCCGCGACGGCCCCCTGCGGGGGGGCTTTCGGCTCCTCGGCGTCGAGCGCCTGCTCCTGCCCGCGGGCTGCGCGACGCCGGGCCTCCCTGCCGTCGGCGCCGCCCTCGGCGGGGCGCCGGGCTGGACCCTCCTCGCCACCGCCGCCATCCAGGCGCAGACGTTCGCCGCCGCGGTGGTGGACGAGGGCACCGGCAAGCTACTGGGCGCCAGCCGGGCCGAGGCCCGCCGGATCGGCCGGCTCGTCCGCGCCCCGCGGATGACGCGATCGCCCCTGATGGAGTTCGGCGATCGCGCGGTGAGGCGCGCGCTCACCCGGGCCCATCCCGCCGAGGTCCCCGCCGCCCACCCCGTCACCGCGGCGGTGGCGGCGGCGGCGGATCCCAGGCCCGCCGGCGGCTCGCTGCGCCTCGCCCAGAGGTGGCGCGCCTTCGTCTTGCTGCTCTTCGCCTGGCTCCTCGCCGCGGCGTCCGCCCTGACGCGAAGGCGGCGCCGCGCCGAGGGCCGGCCCGCCGCGCGCATGGTCTACGTGGTGGACGACGACCCCGACCACGCCTCGCTCCTCGCCGCCTTCCTGGAGTCCCGGCGCATCGCGTGCCGCACCTTCGACGACGGGCTCGCGGCCGTCGCGGCGGCGGCGAGGGAGCGACCGGTCGCGGCGGTGATCGACCTCGGCCTGCCGTGGCTGGACGGCCGGCAGATCGGGGGGATCCTGGAGCGGATCTCCGGCGCGACGGTGCTCCTCGCCACCGCCCTCCCCGCCTCGCTCGCCCGATCGCCGGGCGGGGATCGCTACGAGGTCCTCACCAAGCCGCTCGACCTCGAGCGCCTGGAGGATCGGCTGCGGGCATGTCTGCCGCGAGCGCCTGCCGATCCCGAGCATCGGCGGCGTAGCGGTTGAGCTTGTTGTAGAGCGTCTTCTCGCTGATCCCGAGGAGCTCGGCGGTGCGCGCCTTGTTGCCGCCGTTCCGGCGCAGCGATCGGAGGATGTACTCCTTCTCCACCTCGCGCAGGGGCATGCCCAGGGTGAGCTTGAGCATGATCCCCTCCGCCTCGATCCCCACCAGATCCGCCGGGAGATCCTCCCGCCGGACGAGGTCGCCGTCGCAGAGGATCACCGCCCTCTCGATGCTGTTGCGCAGCTCGCGCACGTTGCCCGGCCAGCCGTAGTTGCGCAGCGCCTCCAGGGCGTCCGCGGAGAAGCCCTGCACCTTCTTGCCCGCCTCCGCGGCGAACTTCTCCACGAAGTGCTGCGCCAGCAGCGGGATGTCCTCCACCCGCTCCTTGAGCGGCGGGAGGTGGAGGTTGAAGACGTTGAGGCGGAAATAGAGGTCCTCGCGGAACCTGCCCGCGCGGATCTGCTTCTTGAGGTCGCGGTTGGTCGCGCAGATCACCCGCACGTCCACCGCGATCTCCGCCTTGCCGCCGAGGCGCCGCAGGCGCTCCTCCTCCAGCACGCGGAGGAACTTCGCCTGCAGCTCCACCGGAAGCTCACCCACCTCGTCGAGGAAGATCGTGCCGCCGTCGGCGAGCTCGAAGCAGCCCAGGCGCCGCTGATCGGCCCCGGTGAAGGCGCCCCGCTCGTGGCCGAAGATCTCCGACTCCATCAGGGAGGCGGGGATCGCGGAGCAGTTGATCGCGACGAAGGGCTTGTCGGCGCGGGGCGACAGCCGGTGCACCGCGCGGGCCACCATCTCCTTGCCGGTCCCCGACTCGCCGGTGATCACCACCGACGCCTTGGAGGGCGCCACCTTCTCCACCAGCGAGAAGACCTCTCGCATCACCGCCGACTGGCCGATGAAGCCGCGCTCCTCCGCCCGCTCGAGGCAGCTTCGCAGGGAGGCCACCTGCTGGAGGGTCTCCCGCTTCTCGAGAGCCCTGTCGAGGGTGAGCCGGAGCCGGTGCCCGTCGAGGGGCTTCTCCAGAAAGTCGTAGGCGCCCTCCCGGATCGCCTCCACCGCGGCGTCGATCGTGCCGCGCCCGGTGAGGAGGATCACCGGGACGTGGGGCAACTCCTCGCGCAGGGCCCGCAGCAGCCACAGGCCGTCCATCCGGGGCATGACCAGGTCGCTGATGATCACGTCGGGCAGCGACTCGATGGCGCGCTTCAGGGCCTGGTTGCCGTCGGCGGCCTCCTCGATCCGATGGCCCCAACGGATGAGGAGCTCGCCGAGCGCCTCCCGGCTCGCGATCTCGTCGTCTGCGATGAGGATGCGAGCACTCGCCACGACCCGACCTTCACCCCGACCGCCCGTACCTGGCGAGCGGCAGGGTCAGCTCCCACACCTGCTTGGCGCCACCCCGGGCGGCGATCCCGCCGCCCAGCTCTCGGACGAGGGCGACGAGGCCCTCCGAAGGAGCCACCGGCGCGTCGCCCAGCGCGATCCGGACGACGAGCCGATCCCCGTCGGAGCGACCGTCGATCCGCACCCGTCCGCCACCCGTCGCCGAGGAGGCCCGCAGCACCACCTCCACGGCGAGCTGGGAGAGTACCGCGGGTTCGCCTCGAAGGACGACGCCCTCGGGCAGATCGAGGACCAAGTCGGTCCCCATGCGCCGCAGGTGGTACGCGCACAGCTCCCCGGCGTTCGAGAAAAGCCTCGTTGGATCGCGCGTTTCCGTGCGACCGGCCGCGAACTCGCCGAAGCGCCTCACCGTGTCGTCCAGCCGACGGATTTGCGTGCGGGCGGCCTGCAGGTTCTTCTCGAGGTGGGAGGGCACCCGCCCGGAGCCCGGCTCCCGCAGCTTGTCGGCCAGCACCTCGAGGTGGATCGCGAGGGCGTTGAGCGAGTTGCGGGTCTCGTGGACGAGGCCGCCCGTGAGCTGGGAGACGATGCCGGCGAGCGACGCCTGGGCGACGAGGCCCTCCCCGGCAGCGGCGCGTCCTGCATCGGGGCGCCGCCGTTCGTCCTGCGACGCGCTCGGATCCCCGAGGGCTTCCATCCGCATGGCTCCTCGCTTGCCTATCGCCTGGGCAATGGTGCGCTCCAGAGGTAGGGACGCCCGTTCGGCGCGTCAACCTCGGGTTCGCACGTCCATGGTATAGCCGTTGGCGCCGTGACGAACCCGCTCCGCATCCCGACGCCGGCGATCCTACTCGCCCTCGCCGCCTGCGCCGCAGGCATCGAGTCCCGCCCGATCCCCTGTACTCCCTGCGAGGCACCGTCCCCGGGGCCCGCCCCCGCGGCGGCGCCCGCCCGGGAGCAGCCCGAGATCCTCGCGGTGGCGAAGGTCGCCGCGGTCGGCGACCTCCTCATGCACGAGGCGGTGAAGGAGTCCGCCCGGGCGGCGGATCGCCGCGGCGAGGACGGCGCGTCGCTGAACAACGGAGGCTACGACGCGCTCTTCGAGGGCGTGGCGGACAGGCTGCGGGAGGCGGATCTCGCCTTCGCCAACCTGGAGACCCCCCTCGCCCCCCGGACGGGGCGAGGGTCGCGGGCCTTCGTCTTCAACGCCCCTCGCGAGCTCCTGCCCGCCCTCCGCCACGCCGGGATCGGGATCGTGTCCTTCGCCAACAACCACGTCTACGATCAGGGCCGCGCCGGCTTCGTGGAGACGCTGGCGGAGCTGCGATCCGCGGGCCTCCCCTTCGTGGGCGCCGGCGACACCTGCGACGAGGCGTCGAGCGCGACCTTCCTGGAGGTGAACGGGATCCGCCTGGCCTTCCTCGGCGCGACCCGCCTCTTCAACCAGGACCTCAACCGCGGGCGCGACGAGCCCTGCACCTTCCTGCTGGACGAGGCCGAGGCGAAGCGGCGCATCGCCGAGGCGCGGGACCAGGGCGCGGACCTGGTGGTGCTCTCCATCCACTGGGGCGTGGAGTACGAGACCGCGCCGAGGAAGCAGGAGATCGCCCTCGCCCACCGACTCGTCGACGCGGGCGCCGACGTGATCCTCGGCCACCACCCCCACGTCCTCCAGCCGGTGGAGATCGTCCAGGCCGCCGACGGCCGGGTGGGCCTCGTCGCGTACTCGCTGGGCAATTTCGTCTCCAACCAGTCGCGCACCTACGTCCACGGCGTGCACCCCGCGAAGATGGGGAACACCAGGGACGGCGTGATCCTCCGGTTCAAGGCCGTGCGCAAGCGCTACCCCGGCGGCCAGGTGCGGGTCGAGCTGGCGGACGTGCTGGCCGAACCGCTGTGGACCGACAACGACGCGCTGGCGCGGGTGCGAGCGCCTTCGCGCCCGCCGCGCATCCGGGTGGTCCACGTCGACGGCGCGATCGCCGAGGCGAGGGAGGCCCTGGCGGCGGAGGTCGCCGAGAGCACCGCAGTCGACCTGCAGCGCCGCATCGAGCTCCTCGAGGCGCGGCGCGCCATGGCGGGCCAGGTCCTGGGCGACGACTTGCTGCCGCGCTGAAGATCTCCCGATCCCGATCGTCATGGGGTTTACGGCCGGCCTTCGACTGGGCTAGAGATCCGGCTCCATGAATCTCGGCGACAACGCAACGGTTCTCGTCGTGGACGACGAGGGAGACATTCGCGACGCGATCGTCGAGATCCTTCTCGGCGACGAGATCGATGCGATGGGCGCCGCCTCCGGCGAAGACGCCCTACGGATCCTGTCGGAGCGGCCGGTGGGCCTGGTGGTCCTCGACCTGATGATGCCGGGGATGGACGGCCGGGAGGTCGTCAGCGCCCTGCGCGAGCGCGGGTACGACACCCCGGTGGTGCTCATCTCGGCCGGGCGGGATCTCAAGCGGGTGGCCGCCGAGCTGGGGCTCCCCGCGATCGAGAAGCCCTTCGATCTCGACCACCTGCTGGCGATGGTGCACGAAAACCTGGGCCGTGGCGCCGCCCGGGCCTGAAGGACGCCGCGGCGGCGCGAGGGAGAGCCCGCGCCGCCCGGACGAACTCAGAGCGTCCAGATCCGGTTCGCCTTGAGCCCCAAGCGCTTGAGGAGCGAACGGGCGAGCTCGTCTCCCTCGCAGCCCCCCACCTTCTGCGGGACCACCAGGTGCAGCTCCCCCTCGATCGCCTGCACGGCCGAGGCGAAGAGCTGCAGGCGGCTGACCACGTCGGCGAGATCCACGGCCCCACCCTCGACGAGCACCGTGTCGAGGATCACCGCGGTCCCCCGCGAGTCGTTCCGCCGGCAGGTCACGGCCGGCGAGTGATCCTTGATCGAGCCGACGATCTTCTCCGGCGGCAGGTAGCCGGGCGCGTCCGCCCGGACGTCCTTGCACCCATCCAGCGAAAAGTACTCCGCCATCAGGGCGCAGAGTTCCTCCTTCCGATTCCGGCTGGTGACGACGATCGTATCGACCACGCTTGGATCGCCCCCCTTCCCGGAACCACGAGGGTCCCGAGGAGGAAGCTACACACCTGCCGGATCGCGTAGCTCGACGGCCGAGGTGCCAGCCGTCCGAGCAGGCGGTCTGCCGCGGATCAGCCGGCGACCTCCTTTCGCTCGCGGGTGGCCCCGAGCGGCACCAGCTCGATCCCGAGGCGGGTTGCGTACTCGAAGATCCGCTCGTCCCGGTAGAACTCGCCGAAGACGATCCGCGTGCAGCCGGAGTTGGCGATCAGCTTGAAGCAGGGCCAGCAGGGGGAGGCGGTGGTGTAGATGGTGGCCCCGTCGATCCCCACCCCGTTCTTGGCCGCCTGGACGATGGCGTTGGCCTCCGCGTGGACCGTGGCGACGCAGTGGCCGTTCTCCATCATGTGGCCCTCGTCGTCGCAGTGGGGCAGGCCGCGGATCGATCCGTTGTACCCCGTGGAGAGCACCGTGCGATCGCGCACCAGCACGGCGCCGACGTGCTTGCGGTCGCAGGTCGCCCGGCTGGAAACCACGCGGGCGAGGTTCATGAAGTACTCGTCCCAGGTCGCTCTCTCTCGCTTCATCTCGGTCTCCCGTCTCACGCAGAAGAAAGGGATAGACGACACGGAGGCGCCCGGCAGGTCAAGGACCGCCTGCAATCCCCCGAACGGACCGGCGGCAGGCCGGGCCGAGGGGCCCATGTTTCCCGCATGGGACGTCGTGTCGTGGTCTTGGCGGTGGGCCTGGCGGCGCTGGGCGCGTGCGCGATCGGCACGGGCGAGCGGGCGCCGCGCAGCACCGGGATGGGACGCCTCACGGTCGTCGACATCGGCCCCCTGGGCCTGGAGCAGGTCGAGGGGACGGTGCAGTCGGTGGACGCAAACGAGGGGATCCTGGTGATCCTGCGGCCGAGCGGCCTGCTGCGGCTCGAGCTGGGGAAGGACACGCCGATCTACGTGGAGGGAGGCGTGGCCGCCCTCCGCGACGTGGAGGAGGGGTGGCCGGTGCGCGCGTCCTTCACCGTGGAGAACGGCGAGCGGATCGCGCACTGGGTGGAGATCCCGCGCCCCGAGGAGAGGCCCGAGGGGCCGAACCCGGTAGAGGCGCCGCCGCCGGATCTGAGCGCGCCCCCGGGCGGCCGGGCGCCCTGACGCCGGGCCCTACTTCTCGAGCTCGGCGGTGACGGTGGGCGACGAGGCGACCCAGCCCAGCCCCTTGGCGTCGAGGAAGCCCCGGATCTTCGCGGTGGGCGAGGCGAAGGTCTCGCCCGGCATCGGCACGTCGAAGGAGTAGCTCTTCTCGGCCACGGGGAAGGAGACCTTCACCGTGCGGTATCCCTCCACCACGGCGAGCAGCTTCCCGTCCGACACCCGGAAGATCCCGCCGCCCGAGGCGCCGTAGCCGATGGGCGCGTCGGTCTTGAAGCCCTGCACCGCGCCGTTTTCGTCCCGCTCGAGCTGGCTGACGATCCCGCTGGAGACGGAGAGACCCTTCCCGTACGGCGCGCCGATCGCGATCACGTCCTCGCCCAGCTCGAGGTCGTCGTCGGCCACCAGGGTGGCGGGCGTGGCGTCCAGGCCCGGGACCTCGAGCACGGCCAGGTCGAGGTCGGGGACCGAGCCCTGCGCGATCACCTTCGCCGGGTAGCGCGCGATCCCCTTGCGGCCGTCGACGAGGACCTCGAAGACGGCGTCGCCGGCGGGGGCGGCCGCCACGTGGGCGTTGGTGATCACGTAGCCCTTGCGCGCCTCGCCCTCGCCGCGGACGGCCAGGACCACGCCGCTCGCGGTGCGCAGGACCTTGCCCCGCGCGGTGACGGAGATGCGCACGTTGGCGGGGAGCGCCTCCCGGATCGCGTCGGAGCGCGTCCGGGGCTCCGGCTTCCCCTCGGCCGCCTTCGCCTCCTGCCGCTCCCCGGAGGCGCCGGCCAGCGCCACGACGGCGGCTCCGAGGAGGATCGCGAGCAGGACCGGGGAAAGTCGCTTCATCGGGGGATCTCCGGGGGATCGAACGACGCCAGCGCCCGCCGCCGGCGCCGTTCGTCAGGCCTCAACGGGAACCCATCTCCGACTCTTCCGCAAGAGGGGGGCAGCCTGCGATCGCCCGCCAGCCCGCCCGCACCTCGATCGAGCGGGCGTCAGTCGGTGTAGCGGCGGATCATCAGCAGCGCGATGGCGTCCTTCGCGCAGTGCTCGCAGTAGCCGTACCGATCGTGCATCTGGCGCAGGGTGTCCTCCACCGCCTTGGCGTCCTTCGGCGCCAGCGAGCCCCGCTCGTCCGGGTCGAGGTAGCGGAGGACGTTCTCCTTGTTGCGGCGCAGCGTCCGCTTGCGCACCTCGTAGAAGTGATCGCGCATGCGGCGGAACAGATCCGGGAAGATCCGCGCGTACTCCACCGCGGTCTCGCCGGGGTGATCGAGGCGCCAGGCGCCCACCGCGGAGATCAGCGCGCGGCGGAAGGCGCCGCGATCCTCCTCGGGCGGTTTCACGATCGCCTCGATCTCGGCCATCCGATCCTCGTCGGGCCAGTCCCAGCCGCCGGTCACGCGGTTGGCGATCTTCTCGCCCTTCACCCAGTGGGACACGTTGACGAGGTAGCGCTCGAAGAGCTCCTGGTAGCGATCCTCGGTGACGAGGCCCATCGAGTTGCGGATCTCCTCGTCGATCTCGTCGAGGTACTCCGCCTCCACCACCTCGAGGAAGCCCTCGGGATCGTGGTAGCCGCCGTTGGGCTCCTGCTGGAGGAACTCGTACACCGACTTGTCCTTGCACAGGGCGCGCAGCTCCTCGAGCACCGCCATCGGCGTGAGGCAGGTGCAGGCCGGGTTCTGGGCCGCGTTGAAGATCGCGGTCTTGATCTCGCGGGCGGAGGCCCCCGTCTGCCCCTCGTACCTCGTGTGGCCGTCCGACTCGCCGTAGAGGTCGGGGACCATCTTGCGCAGCTCCCGGGCCTGCGGACCCGGTAGGCGGTCCGGCGCCGTCCCGTCGTCGTAGAGGCGCAGCTTCTCCATTGGCGACAGATCCTCGACGAGATCCCGCTGGGCGGACGGGTAGGCGTCCGCCTCCGGCCGGCGCAGGCGCGTGAGCACCGCCCACAACGCCGCGACCTGCGTGGCGTGGGGGGCGATGTGCTTGCCGCCCACCGCCGCCCGGGTCACCTGGGCGTCGTAGATCTCCCGCTCCACCCGGGCCCGCCGCAGGTACGGCACCCGCACCAGCTCGATGCGACCCTTGAACGAAGCGAAGTCCGGCGTCTGCTTGAAGGCGGCCAGGTGCTTCTCGTTGGACGTGGCGATCATCACCTCGTCCAGGTGGAGCAGGAAGTGCTCCATCGGCAGCACGCCGGTCTCCGTGGTGCCGAGCAGGTACTTGTACGACTCGGGCGGGCGCTTGAGCAGATCCGAGTACTGGATGAGCCCGCGGTTGGCGTTCACCAGCGGCCCGTACGGCGAGAAGAGGTCGAGGTTCTGGAGGGCGGGCGGCAGGTGCCCCGCGGAGCGATCCGCCGTGAGCTGCGTGTACGAGGCGTCGACCGAGAGCTGGGGCTCCACGGTCACCGCGCCGCTCATGTAGCGCTGCGACACGTAGAAGCGCTCCACCTGCACGTGCCGGAGCACCTTGAGGTAGTCGCCGTTGTACGCGCCGAGGAGGCCCGAGTAGATCTGCCGGCACTTGTGGCAGAGCTCGCCGTGGAGCACGTACTCCGACGGCACGAAGTCGGTCTTCCCGGCCCGGGACAGCCCCTCGGCGAGGAGCTTGCGCCGCTCGCCGTGGGGGATCAGGAAGAGCGGGTGGTCCTTGAGCTCGCAGGGGATGCGGGCGTCCACGGACTCGGAGTCCAGGTGGGCGTAGGTGGCGAGCTCGCCGTGGGGGCCGACCTTCTCGCCGAAGCCGATGGAGCCGCGCACCAGCTTCTCGGCGGGGAAGACCCAGTTGATCTTGTAGAGGACGCCCTCGGACTTGCGGCTGTACACCTCCAGGCCGCGGCCCAGGGCCTCGACGATCGAGCTCTTGGCGGATCCGTTGGGGCCGTGGAGGAGCACCAGCTTGTTCGCCCGGCCCGCCCGGACGAAGTTCCCCAGGATCCGGTGGATCGCGGACTGGGCCTCCTCGTGGCCCGCCACCCGCCCCACGCCGCCGTCGAAGGGGCGGTCGAAGAGCTTGAAGCGGCGCACCTCCCCCCTCGGCCCCCGCTCCGTCTCCGAGCCGAAGTGCTCCAGGGCGTCGAGCAGGTACTGGGCCGAGGATCGGGCGTGGCGGTCGGGATCCCGCATGAAGGCGGCGATCCACTCCTCGAAGGAGAGGATCATCCGGTTCTCCACGAAGATCTCCTTCACCTCCGAGCCGACGGTCTCCAAGTAGCGACGTGGGTCCAAAGCTCCTCCCGAGAAGTCTCTTCCCGCAACCCTCCCGCGGGAGACCGCATTTCCCCACCCGGGACGCGCCGACCCGGCCCGGCTGGTCCCGGCCCCCCTCCAGCCTGCCCACCCTCCGGCCCGAACCGGAAGGGAGGCGCCTGTGGACAGCCAGTGTCTTCCTTTACCTCGCCATGGGGTCCGGTAGAATCCGGCGCGAACATGCGTACGAAGGCGCCGATCATCGGCATCGACCTCGGGACTACCAACTCCAGCGCCGCCGTCGTGGAGGACGGCGGCAAGGTGAAGCTCATCCCCTACAAGGGAGGGGACTTCACCATCCCCTCCATCTTCGCGGTGGACGACAAGGGAAACGAGCTCATCGGCCACGAGGCGAAGCGCCAGTGGCAGCTCAACCCCCGCAACACCGTCTACGCCTCCAAGCGCCTCATCGGCCGCAACTACCGATCCGAGGTGGTGGTGCAGATGGGCCGGCAGGTCGCCTACCACATGCGCGACGCGGGGACCGAGGTGGAGATCGACGTCGCGTCGCGCTCCTACCGGATGAGCGAGATCGCCGCCAAGATCCTCGGCAAGATCCGCGACGTCGCCCAGGAGTACCTGGAGATGCCGGTGGACCGGGCGGTGGTCACCGTCCCGGCCTACTTCAGCGACGCCCAGCGCCAAGCCGTGAAGGAGGCGGGGACCCTGCTCGGCATGGAGGTCGTCCGGATCATCAACGAGCCGACCGCCGCGGCGCTCGCCTACGGCGTGGGCAAGAGCCTCCACGAGACCGTCCTCATCTACGACCTCGGGGGCGGCACCTTCGACGTCTCCATCATCGAGATCCGCGATCGGATCTACGAGGTGAAGGGCACCGGCGGCGACGTCTTCCTGGGCGGCCTCGACTTCGACGCGGCGATGATCGGGCACGTCCTGGGTGAATTCCACCAGCAGCACGGCATCGATCTCTCCACCGATCCGGTGGCGATGCAGCGGATCAAGGATCTCGCCGAGCGCACCAAGATCGATCTGTCCACCCGCGCCGAGGCCCCGTTCAACATCCCCTTCATCGCCATGACGCCCCACGGCAGGCCTCTCGCGATCGACACCCGCTTCACCCGGGCGCTCCTGGAGGAGCTCACCGCGGACCTCGTCGACCGCACCATGGCCACGGTGGAGCGGGTGATGACCGACGCGAACGTCGCCACCCAGGACATCGACGAGGTGCTCTTGGTGGGCGGCCAGACCCGCATGCCCCTCCTCCAGGATCGCCTCACCCGGTTCTTCGGGAAGCCGCCGTCCAAGGGGGTCCATCCGGACGAGGCGGTCTCCATCGGCGCGGCGCTCTACGCCCACTCCCTCGAGGACGACACCGACCTCAAGCTGCAGCTCCTCGATGTGATCCCCATGGCCATCGGCCTGGAGCGGGCCGGGGGCGCGATGCACGTGATCTTCCCCCGCAACTCTGCGATCCCCAACGCGAAGAGCCTCCCCGTCACCACCAGCTTCGACGGGCAGACCGAGGTGATCGTCCGGGTGTACCAGGGCGACCACGTCAACGCCTCGAGCAACGAGCTGCTCGGCGAGTTCACCTTCGGCGACATCGCCCCCGGCCCCGCCGGCAGCGCGAAGGTCGAGGTGGTCTTCGACGTGGGGATCGAGGGGATCCTGAAGGCGAGCGCCCGGGACCTCACCACCGGGAGGGCGACCACCACCTCCATGCGGCTCACCGCGACCTGAGGGGCGACTCGCCGCGACCCGAGGCCGATTCGCCGCCGCGCGTACGGTGGCGCGGGGGCCCGAGGGGCGATCCACCCCGGCCCGGCCGCGCCCTCAATGGGCGGGAGAGGCGACGGCCTTCGCGCGGGAGGCCTGGAACGCCTCCCAGCCCCGGAGCGTCTCCAGCGCCACCTGGAGCTGACGATCGTCGGGACCGCCGGAGACGAGGAGCGAGCCGACGTCCCCCGCGGCGAAGCGCTCGGCGCCCGGCCTGGAGCCGTCCGGAGGGACGGCAGGGGCGGGATCGGCGGGCGCCGGCGCGGCGGCCACGTTCGGCGGCGGGCGGCCGTCGTCCACCGGCATCGGCGCGGGCGTCCCGGTTCCGGCGGGGCGGCCGTCCTCCACCACCACGTCCGGCGCGATCCCCTTGCCCTGGATCGATCGCTGCTTCGGGGTGAAGTACCGGGCGATGGTCAGCTTGAGGCCGGAGCCGTCGTCCAGATCGATCACGGTCTGCACGCTTCCCTTGCCGAAGCTCTGGGTCCCCATGATCAGCGCGCGCTCGTGATCCTGCAGCGCCCCCGCCACGATCTCGCTGGCGGACGCGGTGCCGCCGTTCACCAGCGCCACCACGGGGTAGCCGGGCTCGGTGCCCGCGGGATGCGCCTTGTGCAGGTCCAGCAGCTTTCCGCCCCGCCCCTTGGTGGAGACGATCACGCCCTTGGAGAGGAAGCGATCCGCGACCCGGACGCCCTGGTCCAGGAGGCCGCCGGGGTTGTTGCGCAGGTCGAGCACCAGGCCCTTCAGATCCGCGCCGCCGTTCTCGGCCTTCAGCGACGCGAGCGCCTTGCCCAGCTCCCAGTCGGTACGCTCCTGGAAGCTCTTGATGCGCACGTAGCCGTATCCGCCCGGATAAAGCCTGGAGATCACGCTCTCCACCCGGATGTGATCCCGCCGCAGCTCGAAGTCCCGGGGGGCGGAGAAGCCCGCCCGATCCAGCGTGAGCCGGACCTTGGTGCCGGGGGCGCCGCGCATGCGCTTCACCGCCGCGAGGACGGTCATCCCCTCGGTGCTCTCGCCGTCGATGGCGAGGATCCGATCCCCGGCCTGCAGGCCGGCCCTCGCCGCGGGGGTGTCGTCCAGCGGCGCGATCACCCGCAGGCCGCCCGCGTCGACGCCGATCTCGATGCCCAGGCCACCGAACTCCCCGGAAGTGTCGGAGCGCACCTCCTTCAGATCCTCGGCGGGGAGGAAGGTCGTGTAAGGATCGAGCACCGACAGCATCCCGTTGATGGCGCCGCGCATCAGCTCCCCGGCGTCCACCTCGTCCACGTAGCTGTTCTCGACGTAGGCGAGCACCTTCGCGAAGGTGTCGAGCTTCTGGTAGCCCGCGGCCAGCGCCTCCCCCATGGTGGCGTTGCAGACGCCTCCCCCGCCGAAGGCGGTGACGACGAGGAGGGGGACGAAGAGCTTGCTGCCGCGGAGCCGTCGGGACCTCATTCGGCGATCCTAACACCCCCTTCGGGTCGCACCACAGCAGGCGGCCGAGCAGGCGGACGGGTGTCGTCGCGTCGGCCGAAGCGGCGAGCTCCTTCGCTTCCGCGGGGACGCGGCGTGGCGGCGACCCCTTCACCGCGATCGCAGCCAGGGGAGCGGATCGACCGGCTTCGCGCCCTCGCGGATCTCGAAGTAGAGGTAGGCGCCCTTGAGCGAGCCGCTGTCGCCCACGGCGCCGATGGTGCGCCCGGCCGCCACCTCCTCCCCTTCCGCGACGGCGAAGGAGTCGAGGTGGCCATAGAGCGTGTGGAAGCCGTCGCCGTGATCGAGGATCACCAGGTTGCCGTAGGCGCGGAACGGCGCGGCGAAGGCGACCCGCCCCGCCGCCACCGCCCGCACCGGCGCCCCCTTCGGTGCCCGCAGGTCGATCCCGTTCTGGTGGACCACGGTGTGGAAGCGGGCGTCCACGGTCTTGCCGAATAGGACCTCCACCACCGCCCCCTCCACCGGCGACTCGAGGGATCCGCGCAGCGCCGCGAAGCCCGACGACGACCGCGCCCGCTCCGCGGCGAGGCGCTCCATCTCCTCGGCGAGGCGCGCCTGCGCCCGCTCGATGGCGAGCGCGGTGCGCTCGAAGAGCCTCCGCTCACCGCGTAGCCGGGCGAGGAGCGCCTCCCGCTCCCGCACGATCTGCTCCGCCACCTCGAGCCTCCCCCTCGCCTCCTCGGCCACCGCCGCGGCGCGGGCGCTCGCCTCCTCCCGTGCCCTCCGCGCCAGCGTCGCCTCGTCCGCCGCCGCCATCGCCGTGCGGATCGCCGAGACGTCCCGCTCCAGGATCCGATCGAGGGCCCGGGCGCGCCGCGCCACCGCCGCGGGAGAGTCGGCGAGGATCCCGCCCGACCCCGTGCCCTCGCGCTGCACCCGCTGCCGCGCCCGCAGCCGCGCCCGGAGCAGCTCCCAGGTGCGGACGCGCTCCTCCTCCGCCACCCGCTCCCGCTCCACCCGCAGCGCCAGCTCCTCTTCCGCGGCCTTCGAGGCCGCCGCGGCGGCGTCGGCGGCGGCCCGGGCGCGGCGCACCTCGGCCTCGGCCCGCTCCAGCTCCTCGGCCACGTCGCTCTCGTCCCGGAGGATCCGCTCGATGGCCGCCCGGGCCTCCAGGAGCCGCGCCTCGTCGTCCGCCGCCGCATCGACCGGGAGCGAAATGGTCACCGCCGGCAGCGCCGCCAACAGGGCCCGGGCGAGGACCGACCGCCTCCGCGGGCCCGCCGCGCCGCCGAGCGGCCTCGCGCGGAACGGGCCCGGCGCCGGGGCGGCCGGGATCGGATCCGCGCTCGCCTCGCGCCGCCGGTTCGATGGCGGGGCGGCCCGTTTCATCGGAGCTGCCGCTCCACCGAGAGCGCGGTGGCGACCAGCCCCACCGCGCCGCCCGCCAGCACCACCGCGCCGAGAAGGAGCGGATGGACGAGCGCGAAGGGATCGAGCTGCGCCGGCAGCGCCAGCGCCTCGGCGAGGCCGCGCCCCGGCCCCGCGACCAGCGCACCAATCCCGGCGGCGGCGAGGAGCCCCCCGGCGAGCCCCGAGAG
>DATMSB010000149.1:0-9400 GCA_035565615.1 Vulgatibacter sp.
GCCCTCGCCCATCTTGGGCAAGCCCTCGCCGCCTACCGGACGAACGCCCACCACCGGCGGCAGGATGAGGAGTACCGGGCGCGGTGCCGTGTCGAGAACGAGCGTCTCGCCCAGGAGCGCCGCCGCCACGAGGAGGCCCGCGCCCTCAAGGCCCACGCCGCGCACGACCTCGCCCGCGCCCAGATGATCGTCGAAACCGGGCGGGTGGTATGAGTGCTGGCATCTTCGACCACCCGACATCGAATCCCCCGGAGGGCGGACCGTTGTTCGACCACCCGACCTCGACCCCATCGGCGAGTGAGCCGCCGTCCGCGTCCATGACGCCTGCGGAGCTGGCCCACGCCCAGGCCGTGCTGAACGCCGCCGACGCCCGCAACGCGCTGTTCGACCACGCGGACAGCGTACAGGGCCAGTCCCCACTCGATCGCCTCACCAGCGCCGAGCAGCGCATCGCGCGGCGGGTCTACGCCCACGGGAGGGGCCGAAGGTGAAGGCGTTGGAGCGGCGCATCCAGGCCGCCGAGGAGGCCCTCGCGGAGCAGGGGCGGAGCATCACGATGGAGGAGGCGATCTATCGCTCCCTCGGCATCGAAGCGCCTCCCCGCCCTACCGACCTCCCCGACGAGGTTTCCGGTCTGGAAGCTGTGATCCTCCGCATCGAGCGGGAGAAGGCCGAACGGGAGCGGCAGGGGTAGACCGGCGCGGCATCGGCGGGCAGTGAGGAGGCGTCACGATCCCTTCCCAGGGGCGCGGCGCTTCCTCGTTTGTGGGGCCTCTGCCCCGCATAGCAACGCGCATAGCAGTAGGTCCGCATCCGCTAGCAGTAGGGCCTAGCAGTATCGGGACACATGGGGAGACGTTGGGACACGAAAGCGCGATGAAAAGCAGGATTTCCGAGTGTCCCCACGTCCCCCGACGTTCCCCGGTGTTTCGGGCTCCGCTCTTTCGTAATGCGCAGGTCCTGGGTTCGAGTCCCCGCGCCGGCACCAGCACTTGGAAGATTTCGACCCCTGCCGTGTAGCCACGAGGTGTAGCTACGCGGGTGGGGGTCGAGCCTTTTCTGGGGGGCCCTGCCGCCCAAGGGAGCGGCGGGCGCCCCATGCCGCCGCCCCTCTCGCGGCACGCCGGGACCCGCGATCCCCGGCCTGCGGGCCGCCGCGGCCCCGAGCGGCGCGGCCAGGCGTCCCGGCAGGGCACGACGCCCGCGCCCTCAGCGGAAGCGGCGCCAGGCCTCGGCGGCCAGCGCCTCCCGGTGGTCCGGGTGGGCGATCTCCACCAGCGCCCGGGCCCGCTGCCGCAGGTTCTTCCCGAAGAGCGACACGGCGCCGTACTCCGTGACAACCCAGTCCGCGTGGGCCCGGGTGGTGACCACGCTGGCGCCAGGGGCGAGGGTGGCGACGATCCGAGACTTGCCGGTGCGGGTGGTGGAGGGGAGGGCGATGATCGGCTTTCCGCCCTCGGAGAGCGCGGCGCCCCGGATGAAGTCCATCTGGCCCCCCACGCCGGAGTACTGGAGCTCGCCGATCGAGTCTGCGCAGACCTGCCCGGTGAGGTCGACCTCGATGGCGCTGTTGATCGCCGTCACCTTGGGGTTCTTGCGGATGGTCGCGGTGTCGTTCACGTAGCTCATGTCCAGCATGGCCACGAGGGGGTTGTCGTCGACGAAGTCGAAGAGCCGCTGGGTCCCGTTCACGAAGCCGGCGACCAGCTTGCCCGGGTGGACGCGCTTCTCCTCCCCGGTGATCACGCCCTTCTCCACCAGGTCGATCACGCCGTCGGAGAACATCTCGGAGTGGACGCCGAGCCGGCGGTGGTCGCCCAGCGCCGCGAGCACGGCATTGGGGATCGCGCCGATCCCGAGCTGGAGGGTGGCGCCGTTCTCCACCAGCGCCGCCACGTGCTCGCCGATCGCCCGGTCGACGGCGGTCGGCTGGCGGGGGTGGGCCTCGGGGAGCGGCTCGTCGACCTCGACGACCATGTGGAGGCGGTCGTAGTGGATGAGCCCGTCGCCATGGGTGCGGGGCATGCGCGGGTTCACCTGCGCCACCAGGACCGTCGCCGTCTGCGCCGCCGCGCGCGCCACGTCCACCGACGTCCCCAGGGAGCAGAAGCCGTGGCGATCGGGCGGCGACACGTGCAGGAGCGCCACGTCCAGGGACAGGATCCGCTTCCGGAAGAGGGTGGGAACGTCGCTGAGGAAGACTGGCAGGTAGTCGCCGCGGCCCTCCTGCACCGCCTTGCGCACGTTGGCGCCGACGAAGAGCGCGTTCACCCGGAACGCCTCGGCGTTCTCCGGCTCCGCGTAGGGCGCCGGGCCCTCGGTGTGCAGGTGGACGACCTCGACCCTCCGCAGCTCGTCGGCGCGCGCGCTCATCGCCTCGACGAGGACCCGGGGCGTCGCCGACTGGCCGTGGACGAAGACCCGCTGGCCGGAACGGATGACCTCGACCGCCTTCTCTGCCGTCACGATCCTGGGTGCCAAGAGAGGGCTCCTTTCGTCTCGTCCCCGGCGAACGGTCGCTTCGGGGCTTGGGGGGGCGCAACCCTTGCGCCCCGCGGACTCCACCCGAACCCTTGCACATGCGCGTCGCGACGTCGCTCGCCATCTTGCTGCTCCTGGTCGCCGCCTGCAGGCGGGAGGTCAAACCGATCGACGCCCGGGGGCGCCCGATCCTCCGGGTGGGGTACATGCCGAACCTCACCCACGCGCCTGCCCTCCTGGGGGTGGGCGGCGGCGCCTTCGAGGAGTTCCTCGGCCGGCAGGCGACGATCGAGGCCAAGGCCTTCAACGCCGGCCCCTCCGTGATCGAGGCCGTCTTCGCGGGGGATCTGGACGTCGCCTACGTGGGGCCGAACCCCGCCATCAACGGCTTCGTCCGCTCCAAGGGGACGGCGCTCCGGATCGTCGCCGGGTGCACGACCGGGGGCGCCGCGCTCGTGGCGCAGGAGGGGATCGGCGGCGCCGCCGACCTCGTCGAGCGGCGGGTGGCGGTCCCGGCGATCGCCAACACCCAGGACGTCTCCTTGCGGATCTGGCTGCGCGAGAACGGGCGGAAGGCCAGGGATCAGGGCGGCGACGTGGAGGTGCTGCCGATCGCCGCGTCGGACATCCTGATGGCGTTCCGCCGGGGCGATCTGGCGGCGGCCTGGGTCCCCGAGCCCACGGTGAGCCGCCTCGTGGTCGAGGCCGGCGGGCGCCTCCTCGTCGACGAGGCGACCCTCTGGCCCACCGGCGTCTACCCGACGACCGAAGTGATCGCGTCGACGGCGGCGATTCGGGAGAGGCCCGACGTGATCCGCGCCTTCGTCGCCGCCCACGCCGAGGCGGTGCGGCGGCTCCAGGCGGATCCCGCGGCGTCGCGACGGTCGGTGGGGAGGTTCCTGGCGGAGCGGTTCCACCTGAAGCTGCCACCGCCGGTGGTGGCGAGCGCCTTCGACCGGCTCGCCTTCGGCGTCGACCCCATGCCGGCCGAGCTCCAGATCCTCGCGGCGCGGGCGGTGGACCTCGGCTACCTGCCCCGGTCGCCCGGGATCGAGGGGATCGTCGACGCGCGCTTCCTTCCAGCGCGCCCGCCGAAGGCGGGATCACGGCCGCGCCGCGGGGGGCGGCTCAGCCGAGGGCGTGCTCGTCCAGGGTGTCGCCCGGCACCCGGGTGTCCGCGCCGAAGAAGGACAGCGCGCTCATCCCCACCTCGTGGGGCATCATCGCTCGGGGCGCCCGGTAGTACTGCATCGGCGAGTAGTTGAGGAGGTTCGAGACCCGGCTGGTGTAGATGCAGGCGTAGTCCTCGATCTGCTCGCCGAACCGGCTGTTCTCGGGCCCCTCCTTGAACACCAGCCCCCAGTAGCGGTTGAACCCGAGCTCCACCCGGTCTGTGAGGCGCCTCACCTCGTCGCCCACCTCCCGCGCCGCGCGGCGCAGCTTCTCGAGCATCCGCTTGGCCTCCTTCCGCTCGGCCTCGAGGCCCTCGCGCTCGCTCGCCTCGATGTCCCCGTGGGCGAGCCGGCGCTCCAGCGAGTTGAGGCGGGTCTTGTACAGGTTGATCTCGTCCTCGAGGCGCGCCTCCAGCCGCTCGTCGAGCGCCAGCTCGCGCATCTCCTCGGCGTTGCGCTCCAGGTACTCGAGCTCCTGCTCGAGCTCCTCGACCACCATGCAGGTGCGCCAGAGGGAGCTCTTCTTCGAGCGGAGGATGTCGCCGTAGATGTGATCGCCGACGTAGAGGATCTTCTCGCCGGCGATGCCGAGGAGCCGCTCGAAGTCGGTGAGGTTCCCGCCCTGGTAGATCCCCCCCTTCTCGATGGCCTGGGCCTCGCCGATCACCGCGCCCGTCGGGTCGAGCTGGAGCAGGGGCTGGCGCTCCGCGAAGAACTTCGGCTTGGCGCCGCCCACGATCACGAAGTCGAAGTAGTTGCGCCAGGTGGGGTACTTCGCCATCAGCCCGTCGAGGAGGTGGCTCATCACGGCGTTCGTGTACTCGAAGAGCGAGTTGGTGAGCACGAAGAGCTTCTTGCCGCTGGAGCGCAGCTTGTGCAGGGCGGGCCCGAGGGCGGGGTCCCGGAGCACGTAGGAGGGAAGATCCTGCATGAGAACGCCCTTGAGCGAGCCGTCGCGGTGGACCGTGTCGATCGCCTCCCGGATGTCGTCGTAGAGCTTGGCGAAGTCGAGGCCGCCCCTGGGCTCGAGCAGCTCCACGATCTCCGCGTAGAGCGCCGCCTCCGGCAGGGCGAAGAGGGTGTCGATGGACGCCCACCGCTTGGAGCCGAAGTGGATCTTCTCGTCCCGGTACAGGCTGCGCCGCTCGTCGCGATCGAGCGGCCGCCTGCCGTGGTAGACGCGGCCCACGTAGTTGAACCGGTCCATCTTCACCAGGTTGCCGTTCAGCTTGTCGACGGCCAGGCCCCGGATCACGAAGCCGGGATCGTAGGCGATCCCGCGGATCTCCTCCGGATACCCGAAGTCGCGCACGAGCAGGTCGACCGTCATGTCGAACGAGATCTGCTCGATCCGGCGCATGTGGTAGATCGCCAGCGTGTAGTCCATGTCGAACCCCACCGCCTCGATCCTGTCCATCCGCAGGTTCCGGTTGACGTACACGCGGTGGGCGGGGGGCACCTCCCGGGCCGTGGGCGCGCTCAGGAGATGGGCGACGTCGGCGTCGAGGATGTAGGAGTCGGACATGGCCACGCGCTACCATGCGCCCGCGCCGCGCTGCAAGGAAGCGGCCCCCCCTGCGAAAACGTGGCAGGATGACGGCGCGATGGCACGCCGGACCGACCCACGAACGAAGCGCCCCTCCGCCGGGCGGGTCGCGGCCCTCGAGAAGAAGGTGGAGGAGCTCTCCGCCCGCCTCGAGAAGGCGGAGCGCACCGCCGCCAGGCTGCGCACCCTCGTCCGGAACGGCGCCGCGCCTCCTCGGTCGCCCTCGGCGCCGCGGGACGGTGCAGCGGCGGCGGCTCCCCGATCGCGATCGGCTCCGCGGGACGGCGCGGCGGCGGATCGCCGGGGCCGGGCGCCCCGGGGGGCGGCAGGGCGTCCGGCCGGGGAGGGCGTGCGCTGCCCGGGCTGCAACCTGGTGGCCCTGGGATCCGGCGATCGCTGCGGCTGGTGCGGCTTCCTCTTCGCCGTGCTCCCGCCGTCGCGCCGGCCCGGATACGCGGGCCGGAAGAAGGGCGCCGCATCGAGCCGTCGCGCGCCGAACGCATTGTCCTTGACACGGCGGCCGGGCCGTCGGTAGAAGCGCGCGCTCGCTCTCCGCGGGGTGGAGGAAACATCGCCCCCGGGCAGCCGTTCTCATTGGAACCCGTCGCTTGACAGGGATCGGCCGATCCCTATAATGCGGCGCTCTTTTTTGTTGGACCCTGCGCAGCTTCGGCCAGGCGTGCCGGGGACAGGACCAGAACCGAATGCCGACGATCAACCAGCTCATCCGCAACGGCCGCAGGGCCATCAAGGCCAAGGAGAAGGCGCCCGCCCTCCAGTTCTCGCCGCAGAAGCGCGGCGTCTGCACCCGCGTCTACACCACCACCCCCAAGAAGCCGAACTCGGCGCTTCGCAAGGTGGCCCGCGTGCGGCTGACCAACGGCATCGAGGTGACGAGCTACATCCCCGGCGTCGGCCACAACCTCCAGGAGCACTCGGTGGTGCTCATCCGCGGCGGCCGTGTGAAGGATCTCCCCGGCGTCCGCTACCACATCGTCCGGGGCAGCCTCGACTCGGTCGGCGTCGCGAACCGCAAGCAGAGCCGCTCCAAGTACGGCGCCAAGAGGCCGGGCTGAGGTCCACTCGATCGCAACCATCGGCGCGGGCCGAAACACGGCTCCCCAGCGCCCCACCAACGTCTCATCTGAAGGGTAGAGGAAATGCCTCGCCGCCGCGAAGTAGAGAAGCGCAAGATCCTCCCGGATCCGAAGTACAACGACCGCCTCGTCGCCAAGTTCATGAACGACGTCATGCGGGACGGCAAGAAGTCGACCGCGGAGCGGATCGTCTACGGCGCCTTCGACATCGTCCAGGCCAAGATGCCGGGCGAGGAGCCGCTCAAGCTCTTCAAGAAGGCCCTGGACAACGTCAAGCCGGTCCTCGAGGTGAAGAGCCGCCGGGTCGGCGGCGCCACCTACCAGGTGCCCGTGGAGGTCCGCCAGGACCGCCGCGTCGCGCTGGGCATGCGCTGGCTCATCACCTACGCCGCCAGCCGCGGCGAGAAGACGATGGCCGAGAAGCTCGCCGGCGAGATCCTCGACGCCGCCAACAACCGCGGCGCCGCGGTGAAGAAGCGCGAGGACACCCACAAGATGGCGGAGGCGAACCGGGCGTTCGCCCACTACCGCTGGTAGTCCCCTTCGCCGGGCGCCGCCCCCGCGGTCGGGCCCGGCAACCGCGGCTCCCTCGCGGGGGCCGCCCGCAGGAGTCGCAAGAACGCCGAGGAGCTGCCGGCTCCCGGTCGAAGCAGAGGAGCTGGAACGGGCAGACGGGCAGTTCTCGCAGCATTGCTCTCTGACAGCTTGGTCGGCGCCGCACCCGAGAGCGGCGCCAGTGGTCTTCCGGAAGTGGTGCGCGGCGCTCGCCGCCCCGCTCGTTCGCGTCGCGGTCTTCGCCGATCGCGAGAAAGGGTCCTACGATGTCCAGACAGTACCCGCTCGAGCGCACGCGAAACATCGGGATCATGGCCCACATCGACGCGGGCAAGACCACGACGACCGAGCGCATCCTCTTCTACACGGGAATCATCCACAAGGTCGGCGAGGTCCACGAAGGCGCCGCCACCATGGACTGGATGGAGCAGGAGCGGGAGCGGGGGATCACCATCACCTCGTCCGCCACCACCTGCTTCTGGCGCGACCACCGCATCAACATCATCGACACCCCGGGGCACGTGGACTTCACCATCGAGGTGGAGCGGAGCCTCCGGGTCCTCGACGGCGCCGTCGCGGTCTTCGACTCGGTGGCCGGCGTGCAACCCCAGTCCGAGACGGTGTGGCGGCAGGCCAACAAGTACCAGGTCCCCCGCATCGCCTTCGTCAACAAGATGGACCGGGTCGGGGCCGACTACGATCGCGCCATCCAGATGATGCGCGACCGCCTCGGCGCCAACGCCGTCCCCATCTACCTGCCGATCGGCGCCGAGGACTCCTTCGCCGGCGTCCTCGACGTGATCGACCGCAAGGCGATCACCTTCGACGAGGAGTCGGGCGGGGTGCTCCTGCGCACCGAGGAGCCCGACGCCGAGCAGCGGGAGCGGATCGAGGCGGCCCGGGCCGCGCTCGTCGAGGCGATCGCCGAGTTCGACGACGAGCTCCTCGAGTTCTACCTCTCCGGCGCCGAGGTCCCGTCGGATCGGATCCGGCCGGTGCTGCGCAAGGCCACCATCGCCTCGAAGATCACGCCGGTCCTCTGCGGCTCGGCCTTCAAGAACAAGGGCGTGCAGGAGATCCTCGACGCCATCGTCGACTACCTCCCCGCCCCCACGGACATCCCCGACGTGACCGGGACCAGGCCCGACGGCGAGCCCGACACCAGGCCCACCAGCGACGACGCCCCCTTCTCGGCGCTGGCGTTCAAGATCATGACCGATCCCTTCGTGGGACAGCTCACGTTCCTGCGGGTCTACTCCGGCAAGCTCGAGGCGGGCAGCGCGGTGTGGAACTCGGTGAAGGGCAAGCGGGAGAAGATCGGCCGCCTCCTCCGGATGCACTCGAACAAGCGCGAGGAGATCAGCGAGGTCTACTCCGGCGACATCGCGGCGGCGGTGGGGCTCAAGCTCACGACCACCGGCGACACGCTCTGCGACGACAAGGCGCCCATCATCCTCGAGAAGATGGAGTTCCCCGAGCCGGTGATCTCGGTGGCGATCGAGCCGAAGACCAAGGCCGATCAGGAGAAGCTCGGCGCCTCGCTCGGCCGCCTGGCCCTCGAGGATCCCTCGTTCCGGGTGCACACCGACGAGGAGAGCGGCCAGACGCTGATCTCCGGCATGGGGGAGCTGCACCTCGAGATCATCGTCGACAGGCTGCAGCGCGAGTTCAAGGTGCAGGCCAACGTGGGCAAGCCCCAGGTGGCCTACCGCGAGACCATCCGCGCCACCGCCGAGGCCCAGGGCCGATACGTCCGCCAGACGGGCGGCCGGGGCCAGTACGGCGACTGCTGGATCCGCCTCAGCCCCCAGGAGCCGGGCAAGGGCTTCGAGTTCGTCAACGCCACCGTGGGCGGGGTGATCCCGAAGGAGTTCATCGGGCCCATCGAGAAGGGCGTGGTCGAGGCCATGGAGGGCGGCGTCCTCGCCGGCTTCCCCGTGATCGACGTGAAGGCCGAGCTCTTCGACGGCAGCTACCACGAGGTCGACTCCAGCGACGTCGCCTTCAAGATCGCCGGCTCGATGGCGTTCAAGGAGGCGGCGGCCAAGGCGCAGCCGGTGCTCCTCGAGCCGATCATGTCGGTGGAGATCGAGGCGCCGGACGACTACACCGGCGACGTCATCGGCGACATCAACGCGCGCCGGGGGCGGATCCTGGGGATGGAGCCCAGCCACGGGCTCCAGGTGATCCGGGCGGAGGTCCCCTTCGCCGAGATGTTCGGGTACGCCACGGACCTGCGCAGCAAGTCGCAGGGGCGGGCGACCTACTCGATGCAGTTCGCGAACTACCAGGAGGTCCCGCGCAATCTCGCCGACGAGATCGTCGGAAAGATTCGCGGCTATTGATTTTCTGACGCGGCGCCTGTAGGAGCGGCGCCCTACGAATCTTCGACAGAGGAAGCGGAGGAGAGATGTCCAAGGAAAAGTTCGAGCGCACCAAGCCGCACGCGAACATCGGCACGATCGGTCACGTCGACCACGGCAAGACCACGCTGACGGCGGCCATCACCAAGGTCCTCTCGTCGAAGGGCTTCGCCCAGGCGATGGACT
>DATMSB010000150.1:0-43417 GCA_035565615.1 Vulgatibacter sp.
CGCCGCCGAGTCGTAGCGCTTCTTCGCCGCGTCGTAGGCCCGCCGGGCGGAGATCACCTCGGGGTGATCGTCGCCGTAGATCGACCGCACCGACGAGAGCTCCCGCCTCGCCTCGTTCATCGCCGCCGCGAGGCGGGCCACCTCCACGTTGCTCTCCGCCCCGTAGCGGGCCTGCGCGGTGCGGCGGCGCTGCGCGTCGGAGAGCGAGGTGAGCGCCATCTCGGTGAGGCCGTTGAGGCGGTCGAGCTGGCGCAGGTTCGACTCGAGGAGCTCGGGGAGGGTGGTGGCGTGGTCCGCCTTGAACTGGGTGAGCCTCGCCTCGAAGGCCTCGGCGTCGGGGCGGATCCGATCCAGCTCGGAGGCGAAGACGGCGGCGGCGCGCTCCGCCGCCTCCGCCCGCTCCTGCAGCGCGAGCTCCGTGTAGATCTCGGGGAGCCGGTTGGCCACCGTCGCCGCCTGCTCGGGGGAGTCGCCCAGGTAGCGCAGGGCGAAGGCGTTCTCCCCCTCCACCTTGATCTCGAGGCGCCCCCGCATCGCCTGCACCGCGGCGTTCATCCCCTTGGATCGCACCACCGAGGGGAAGAGGTTCTGCTCCTCGATCACCCTCCCCAGCACCTGCGGCGAGAGGATCTCGTGGCGGACGGTGGCGAGCCGGTTCTGGATCTGCTCCGTGACGGTGGCCTCGACGTACTGCTCGCCGAGGAGCTGCGCCTCCACCCGCACCACCGTCTCCGCGGACCACCGGCGGGGCTTCACCGCCAGGTAGATCAGCCCGACCGCCACCGACGCGGCGAGGCAGACGAAGGCGATCATCCGATGACGCCAGATCCCGATGGCGAGCTGATCGATGGTGAGGGACTTCTCGCTTGCGTCCATGCGCTCCTCCTAGATTCGTCCGCCGTCGAGCTGCCACGCGAAGCCGATCGCGAACACGTTGCGGGAGATGTCGAGGGCCAGCGGCGCGCCGCCCTCGAGGCTCGACTGGATGGTCCGCCGCCACGCCGCCTGGGCCACCACGTCTCCCCCGATCGCCCATTCGAGCACCGCCGCGCCGCCGAACCCCTCGACGAAGGCGTCCTCCGCGGGCGCGACGCCGTTGCGGTATGCGCCGACGGCGAGGGTCGCCCGGAGGGGCTCGGAGATGCGCCAGGCGAGCACGCCGGTGGCGCCCTCGGACCACAGCCCCCCCTCGAACCCCGTCGATCCGAAGTAGGCGCGCTCCAGCACGGCGCTGAGGGTGAAGCGCGGCCAGATCCGGCCCACCTCGAGCTTGCCGATGGGCTCCGCCGTGGTGGCGCCGCCCTGCGTGTAGAGGGCCGGCCCCGCCACCAGCTCGACGAAGGTGGTCTTGGTGAGGTTGCGGCGGTAGGAGGCCGTCACCTCGTTCGAGGCCGCGTCGAAGCCGCCGAAGGTCTGGAAGTACTGGAGCCGCCACCGCAGCCGCGACTCGTCCCGCCGGCTCCACAGGTGGCGCGTCCAGATCGAGGGGGCGTGCACTGCGCCGTCCACCGCGCCGGGGGACTCGATCCGGGCGATCTCCTCCTGCAGCTCGATGCCGGCGCTCCAGCGCCTGCCGAGGCGGTGGGAGAGGTCGAGCGACGCCATCCCGAAGGTGGAGGTGCCCGTGGTCCGCACCACGCCGACCCGCGAGAGGGCGGTGGGATCGTAGACGCGCTCGAACGCCTGCTGCAGTTCGAGGGTGGTGCGGCGGCCGAGGCGGAAGCTCTCGTCGCCGCGGAGGCGGTGGTTGGTGCCGCCTCGCCCGGGGCCCTGGTGGGCGTAGCTCACCAGCTCGAAGAGGTAGATGGCGTCCACGGTGGAGGTGGGCGAGGCGAACTTCCAGCCCACGCCGGGCTGCACCAGGGAGGAGCCGTCGCCGCCGCCCTCGATCACGTTGCTGTCGTAGCGACCCTCGAGGCGGAGCTGGAGCGCCGGCCCCGTCTTCCAGGCGGCGCCAGCGGCGAGCGGCGTCGCGGCGATCGCCGCCAGCGCCGCCCACAGGAGCGCCCCTCTCGCCGGCAGGGACACGCGACCCGTCACGGGACGTAGAGGGTGTCGCCCGGCTGCAGGCGGGGGACGGAGTTCGCGTTCTCGACGAGGTCGTCGTAGTCGAGGACGTAGCGAAGATCGCCGTCGGGGCCCTTGCGGATGAGGAGGATGCGGCTGCGGCTGGCGAAGTCGCCGAGGCCGCCGGCGAGGGCGAGGGCCTGGATCGCGTCGAGCCTGCCCCGGATCGGGAACGCCCCTGGATGCGCCACCTCCCCGATCACGTAGACCCGGGCGGCGTTGATCTCGTGGACGATCACGGTCACCCGCGGGGTCTGCACCAGGCCCTCGAGCCTGCCGCGGAGTCCGTCGGCCAGCTCCGCCGCGGTCAGCCCCGCCGCCTCGACGTCACCCAGCAGCGGGAGCGAGATCTTGCCGTCCGGTCGCACGGGCACCGTCCGGGAGAGATCCGGCGCCTGGAAGACCGCGACCTCGATCACGTCCTCCCGCCCGATCCGGTAGATCCCGTCGTCCTCGATCAGCTGCGGGGGGCGTGCCGTCGCGCAGCCCGCCACCAGGACCGCGAGGCCCACCCAGCGAATCCGCCCCATGTCTACCCCCTCGCGGCGGGCGTCGACGAGCCCCCGCCTCCCGAGAGGTCGGACTGCAGCGAACATGCCATCCGAGGGAGGGCGCCTTTGCCGGCGCGAGGGGCGATCCACGGGTCCGGTCGCATGCGGCCTCGGGGCAGGCCCTTTCCCACGATGGCGCAGCGAGCCGCCGCCCGGCGGGAGAGGCGCCCGCTCGCTCGGCCGTAGGTGCCCCTCCGAGGCCGTTGCTACGCTCGCGACCGTTCACATGCCGAAGGCCCCTTCGACACCGACGGGCCGGCCTGGAAGGCGCGCTCGGCGTCGCCTTCCGCCGGCCCCCGATCGAGAGGCGGGCGGCTTCGGCTCTCCAGGAGCGAAGCACCACATGAAGATCCACCCGCGCCTCTCGGCGATCGTCCTCCTCCTCGGCGCCACGTCCGTAGCCGGCCAGGCCCACGCCGCCGCGCACCCCGGCCTCCTCTTCGACGAGTCGGAGATCCCCGCGATCCGCGCCCGCCTCGCCGGTCCCTTGCGCCCGGTGCGCACCGCGCTCGAGGCCGGCGTCCACTTCCCGTTCGTGGGCAACTTCCCGAGGACCCCCGATCGGAACTACCAGTACTTCAACGATCGCCGCGCCATCGCGGACTCGCTCCTCGCCTTCGCCTTCGGCGCGGTGGCCCTCGATCCCGCGTCGTCCCACGGCCAGGAGGCGCGCACCCTCGCCCGCAACTACCTGGTCGGGATCTGCAACTACCCGGACTGGGTCTTCCCGGAGACCCAGGACGGCCCCGATCCGGATCTGAACTCGGCGCACTTCCTCTTCGGCGTCTCGCTCGCCTACGACTGGATCTACGACCAGCTCTCCGAGTCCGAGCGGCAGGCCTGCCGCAACCGGGTGGCGATCGAGGGCGACAAGGTCTACCGGGCCATGCTCCGCGAGGTGTGGTGGATGCCGGACCTCCTCCAGAACCACAACTGGATCAACACCTCCTCCCTCGGCATGGCCGCCCTCGCCTTCCGGGACGAGCTGTCGTTCTCCACCCAGCCGTGGCTCGACGCGGTGAAGGCCAACCTGGTGAAGGTCCGATACGTCCTCGACCTCATCGAGGGCGGCGCCTGGCACGAGGGCACCGGCTACCTCCACTACGGCCTCGACTCCCTCATCCCCTTCTCCCACGCCCTGGAGCGCCACGGCCTGGGCCCCGACTTCGCCGACACCCGGATCGTGCGGGACTACCCCACCCTGCGCCGGTTCATGATGCCCACCGCGGCCGACCACCGCCGGGAGTACGTCCTCTGGGGCGACTTCTCCGGGTTCGAGAACGACAACACCCTGCTCCCGCTCTTCTACGCCGCCCGCAAGTACCGGGACGGGCACGCGATGTGGTACGCGCACCGCTTCGTCTCGGGCGCCACCGCCGGCCGCTACGACTTCACCACGTGGCCTCCCGGCCAGCGCGGGCTGCTCCTGTCGGTGCTCTTCTACGACGACACGGTCGAGGCCACGCCCCCGCCCGACGGCGGCGCCGCCTGGGAGCTCGACTGGCTCTCGAAGGATCTCTCCCTGTGGACCTCCCGCAGCGGCTGGAGCGACGAGGGCGGCCTCGTCGCCCTCAAGGCCGGCGTCTTCGGCGGCCGCGCCAACTGGGAGCGGCTGCGGGAGAACGGCTGGCCCGGCGGCTACATCAACTTCGGCCACGATCACGCCGACGACATGGGCGTCCACTTCTTCGCGGACGGGGAGTGGCTCACCACCCGCGCCCCCGGGTACTGGATCGGACGCAACAACGGCGCGCCCCAGGCGAACCGCTCCCGGTACGCCAACACCCTCCTCGTGGACGGGCAGGGCCAGCTCGGCGAGGGCATCCGGGACTGCTGGATGGGATCCTGCCCGTGGTTCTGGGATCGGGTGAGCGAGATCCCCCTGCGCGGCTCGACCGCCCACATGTCCTACGCCCTCGGGGCCGGGAGCCGGCTCTACCCCGCGTCCCTCGGCCTGCAGACCTTCGGCCGGTCGGTGCTCTTCGTGGACCGCGAGATCCCGGTGATCCGCGACGTCGTCCGGGCGAACGCGCCGCGGCGCTTCGAGATCGTCTACCACGCGATCGACGGAGCCTCCCGCGACGGGAGCTGGGTGAAGCTCGACGCCAAGAACGGCCGCGCCCTCGGGGTCAAGGTGGTCTCCCCGGCCAGCTTCGAGGTGGCCTTCGAGTCGCAGAACCTCGTCCACCTCGACAAGTTCGATCCGGACGGGAGGATGACCGCCGCCCTGATCCGGCCGTCGCAGAACGCCGCCGAGACGGTCTTCCTCACCGCCCTCGTCCCCCAGCGCAGCGCCACCTGGTCGAGTGGCCGAGCGGACATCGTCGCCCTGGACCCCGCCGAGCCCGGCCGGGGCCTGCGGATGGAGGGCCTCGCCGACGGCTCCCGCGTCGACGTGGTCTTCAACGAGGCCCCCGCGGAGACGGCGGACGTGGCGGGGATCGAGGTGACGGGCATGGCCGGCGTGCGCAAGGAGCGCGGTGGCGAGGTGGTGCGCGCCATGCTCGCCGCCGGCACGTCGCTCACCCTCGACGGCGTCCGGTGGATCGAGGTGCTGGGGAGCGGTCCCGCCTCGGTGGAGGTCGATCGGGGAGGCGATCGCGTGGACGTGAGCGGCGACGAGACGCCCGTGCGGATCTTCGCCCCCGGCGCGGCGGAGGTGCGCTGGAACGGCAGGCCCGCCTCCTTCGATCGCGACGGCGACTGGATCACCCTCCCGGCCGGAGGCGACGGCGCCGGCGGAGCGGGCGGATCGGGAGGCGCCGGCGGCAGCGGCGGCGCGCCCGGGACGGGCGGCTGCAACAGCTCGGGCGGCGCGGGCGGTTCTGCCGGCGACGGCGGCCGCGGCGGCCGCGGCGGTGACGGCGGCGCCGAGGAGCCGATCGGCGGCGGTGGCGCGGCCGTCCCCGGCGCCGGCGGTGCCGGTGGCGCGGGCGGGAGCTGCGACGAGCACGGCGAGGGAGGCGCCGGCGGCGCGGGCGGCTCCCGGGCCGAGGCGCCCGGCGCCGGGAAGAAGGGCCGTTCCGGCTGCGACGCCGCCGGCGGCGCGAACCAGGCGGCCCCCTTCGCCCTGGCGCTGGTGGCGCTCCTCTCGCGGCGCCGGCGCGCGGTGGTTCCCGTCCGGCGCGGCTGAGGCGGTCCGCCGCCGCCTCAGGCGGCGGGGCCCGCGGCGGACATCCGCCCGGGCGCCGCCGTCGCCCGCTCGAGCAGGTCCTCCAGCCGCTCCGCCACCTGGCTCCAGCGGTAGCAGCGCTCCGCCTTCCTCCTCCCCCGCATGCCGATCGCCCGCGCCTGCCGGGGGTTCGAGAGGAGCCGCTCGATCGCGTTGGCGAGGGAGACGTCGTCCCCCGGCGGCACCAGCAGGCCGGTCTCGCCGTCGTCCACGATCTCCGGGACCGCCTCCACCGAGGTGCCGACGCAGGGGACGCCGCAGGCCATCGCGTCCAGGAAGGCGATCCCGAAGGCCTCACGGAGCGTAGGAAGGACGAACACCGTAGCCTTCCGAAAGAGCGCCGGGAGCTCCGCCGCCGGCAGGTACCCCAGGTGCGTCGCGCCCTCGGGGAGGGCGAGGTTCTCGGTGGGCCCCACCACCAGCAGCCGCAGCTTCGGCCGGCGCCGCCGGATCCGCCGGAACGCCCGGACGAGGACCGGCCCGCCCTTCAGGTCGAAGCGGGTGCCCACGAAGAGGAGGGTTTCTCCGTCGTCCTCGCGGACGGGCGCCTCCGGGAAGACGTTGGCGCCCGCGCCCACCACCTCCACCCGCTCGGGCCGCACACCGTAGTCCCGCACGAGGGAGCGCTTCACCCGCTCCGAGTAGGTGCCGATCGCCGCGGCGCCCAGGTAGACCGCGCGCTCCCGCATCCGCCAGCCGGGCCCGTAGTCGAGGGGGGCCGGCAGCGACGCGCTCGGCTCCGCGGGCCGGCGCATGGCGAGATCCCGGGTGTTGTCCAGGAGGAGCACGTAGGGGAACCGCGGCGGATCGCCCGGCGCGAAGAGCGCCCCGGCCTGGAGGACGACGTCCGGCGCGGTGCGCGCGGCGGCGAGGAGGCGGCCGGCGTTGCGGCTGTGGAGGTCGAAGGCGAAGCCGGTGTTCCAGCGGTGGTGGAGCGCGGACCTGCCGAAGCGCAGGGCGGCGAGGCCGAGGTTGATCGCGGCGTCGGTGGAGAGCCGGAGCCGCCCCTTCCCGTCCCGATGTTCCACGGGGCCGACGACCTCGATCGGATCGATCCGATGCCCCCGCGCCGCCAGGTGGTTCGTGACCTGGCCCGTCACGCCGCTGAGGACGCCGTAGTTGACGAAGGCCACGTTCACGAAAGCGATCACTCGCCCTTCGGCGCGTGCTCCAGCCTCGGGTCCACGATCCCGCACTCCTTGATCTTGTAGAGGAGCGCCTTGTAGCTGATCTGCAGCCGCTCGGCGGCCTTGCGCTTGTTCCATCCCGTGAGCTTGAGGGTGTGGGCGATGGCGTCGTGCTCGGCGAGCATCGCCGCGCGCCGGGCGATGGACTTGAGCCCCTCCTCCATCGCCGGCGGCGGCGGGGCGTCGGATCGCGTCCGGTTGCGCACATCGAGCTCCTCGAGGACCATCCGCTCGTCGCCGAGCACCACGAGGCGCCGCACCATGTTCTCCAGCTCGCGGACGTTGCCCGGCCACGAGTGCTCCTGGAAGCGGCGCAGCACCTCGGGCCGGATCTCCGGCGGCCCCGAGGCGTACCGCTGGCCGTAGCGCGCGGCGAAGAGCTCCACCAGGGGGGCGATGTCCTCCCGCCGCTCGCGCAAGGGGGGCACCCGCACGCTCACCACGTTCAGCCGGTAGTAGAGGTCCTCGCGAAAGCGGCCCCGCTCGATCTCCTCCTCCAGCTCGCGGTTGGTCGCCACCACCACCCGCGAGTCGACGTGCACGGGACGCTTGCCACCCACCCGGTAGAACTCCTCGTCCTGGAGGACCTGGAGCAGCTTGGCCTGCAGGGCGATCGGCATCTCGCCCAGCTCGTCGAGGAAGATGGTGCCGCCGCTGGCCAGCTCGAACTTTCCCGGCTTCTCCGCGTGGGCGCCGGTGAAGGAGCCCTTCTCGTGGCCGAAGAGCTCGCTCTCGAGGAGCTCCGACGGGATGGCGGCGCAGTTGATCTTCACGAAGGGGCCGGAGGCCCTCTTGCTCCTCTCGTGGATCGCGCGGGCGACGACCTCCTTCCCCACCCCCGACTCGCCGCGGATGAGCACGGGGACGTCGGCGTCGGCGACGCGATCGACCATCTCGAAGATCCGCCGCATCGCCTGGGAGACGGAGACGAAGCCGCCGTCGGCGTCGGCCGCGACCGTGTTCGACGGCATCCGCGCCTCGTTCTCGCCGCGCGTCGGCACCATCCGCTCGAGCTCCTGCTCCATCCTGGGCGCAACCCTCCTTTCGAGACGAGAGGGCGCCCGGTCGACGAGGCCTCCCGAGCATGACAGGTGGCCATGGAGCGAGCGGTTGCCAAGAGCGGCCCGGGAGCGCGAAAGGAGGCGCGGCCGCCGCCCCGATCGGTCAGAGGACGAAGAGGAGGATCCAGGCGGCGATCCAGTGGACCGCCACGAAGTACCAGAGCCGCGCCACGAAGCGCACGTGCACCGAGTTCAGCGCGTGGTACCGGCCGCTCTTCACCCCGCGGCGGACCCAGGCGAGGGTCCCCACCCCCAGGATCCCGTGCACGCCCAGCCAGGTGAAGAGGAGCACGAACACCGCCCCAGGCGGCGACTGCGCCCGGTACCCGCGGCTCGAGAGGACCACCCACAGGGCCGACCCCGCGAGGGCGTAGGCGGCGCCGAGGGCGAGCGCCACCGAGAGGCGGCGGCGGAGGCCGATCAGGCGAGCGGCGAGGAGGTCCTGCACCCCCGCCCGCAGCGCGAGCGCCACGCCGCCCACGAGGAGCGTGGGGAGGAGCGGGAGCCACGCCGGGGGCGAGGACGCGCCTCGGGGAGGCCACGGCGTGGCGTCGGTCCGGACGACGAGGAAGAGGGAGAGGAGGAGGACGAAGGTGAGCGAGGACGCGCCGAGGTAGAGCGACACGCCGAGGGATTGCCGGCCGTCCCGATCGGCGTCGGGCAGGCGAACGACGTCACCCATTGACGCCCCCGGACCTAGAGGAGGGACGGCAGATGATACAGCATCAGGTACACGACGACTCCCGTGATCGAGACGTAGATCCAGATCGGGAGCGTAAATCGTGCAAGCCGCCGGTGCTGTGCGAAGCGCCCCTTCCAGGGGAGCCACACCGTCCGCAGCACCATGGGCAGGAGGACCACGGCGAGCAGGCTGTGGCTGGCGAGGATGAGCAGGTAGAGGGATCTCCACCCACCCTCCACCGGGAACCGGGTCGAGCCGGAGATCCAGTAGCGGAGCAGGTACGACGCCAGGAAGAGCGTGGAGGCCCCGAAGGCGCCGATCATGAAGCGCTTGTGCCTCGCCACGTCGCCCTTGCGGATCGCGCGGAAGCCTCCGAGGAGCAGCGCCGCGGAGGTCGCGTTGAGGCAGGCGTTCACCAGCGGGTGGAGCTCGATCCCGCTCAACCTCCGGCCTCCGCCGCCAGGCGCTCGGCGTCGGCCGCGAGGCGCTCCAGCGACTCCGGATCCGGCCGGTAGTAGCCGCGGATCGATCCCGCCGCGTCCACCAGCACGAAGTGCTCCCCGTGGACGATGTCGAAAGCGGTGGCGTCGGGATCGTCGGCGCCCTGCATGCCGATCTTGAATCCCCTCTCCACCGCCTCGGTGATCGCGTCGATCCCACCGGTGAGGAAGGTCCACCTCGCGGGGTCCTGGCCGAACCGCTCGCCGTAGGCCTTGAGCACCTCGGGGGTGTCGTTGCGGGGATCCACCGAGAAGCTGAGCAGGCGCACGTCCGGCCGGGAGGCGAGGCGGTCCTGGAGCTTCGCCATGTGGGCGGTGAGCATGGGGCAGACGGTGGGGCAGGTCGTGAAGATGAAGTTCGCGACCACCACCTTGCCTTCGAGGTCCGCCGCGCGCAGCGTCGTCCCCTGCTCGGTGGTCAGCTCGAACGACGGCATCGGATAGAGGTGGGGCAGCGGCTCCGGCCTGCCGGCGGTGAACCACGCCACCACCGCCGCGATCACGGCGGCGCCCCCCACCCACGCTGCGACGCCGCGAATCGCCTTCCCGTTCAAGGTGCCCCCAGCATCAAGGCCGCGAAGATCACCGCGAGCCATATCACCGACGCCAGCATCAACCGCCGGGCCCACGGCTTTCCTCCCCCGCGGCGCAGCCCGTCGATCGCGTAGGCCAGGAAGGCGGCGCCCGACAGGAGGGCCACCACCCCGTAGGCCCAGCCCGCCAGGCCCGTGAACACGGGGAGGAGCGACACCACCAGTTGCGCCGCGGACCAGATCACGGTCCAGTACCGGGCTGCCCGCTCGCCGCGGACCACGGGGAAGACCTTGTGGCCCCCACGGGCGTAGTCCTCCTCGCAGAGGATCGCGATGGCGAGGAAGTGGGGAAGCTGCCACACGAAGAGGATCGCGAAGAGCACCAGCCCCGGCAGATCGATGCGGTTGGTGGCGGAGACCCAGCCGATCAGCGGGGGGAGCGCGCCGGGGACCGCGCCCACCAGCAGCGCGTCGGAGCTCATCCGCTTCATCGGGGTGTAGATCCACACGTAGCTGACGAAGGCGATGAAGGCGAGGAGGCCGGCGAGCGGGTTCACCAGGAAGGTCAGCATCGCCAGCGACACGACGGCGAGGGCGAGGCCGAAGGCCAGCGCCACGGGCGACGAGATCCTGCCGGCAGGGAGCGGGCGCCGGCGGGTGCGGTTCATCAGCGCGTCGGTGTCGCGCTCGTACCAGCAGTTCAGGGCGTTGGCGGCGCTCACCACCATCGCCGTCGCCAGCACCGAGATCGCCATCACGAAGATCGACGGCCGGTCGGCCTCCGGTGCCAGCCACAGGCCGCCCGCCGCGGTGAAGACGACCAGCGCCGTGATACGAGGCTTGGTGAGGGCGAAGAGGTCGCGCACCAGCGTCCGATGGACGCCGTCGACCTCTGCTGCGGCGACGCTGCTCAACGCTCGGACCTCCCGGGGCCTTCGGGACCAGCGGTCGCTCCCTCGAGCAGGGAGCGGACGGCCGCCAGGGTCGCGGAAACACCGCGGACAGTTATCGAAGACCGGGCCATCGGGTCAAGCCGACCCGGGCTCCCGGCTAACGCTCTCGCGCTCGTCTGTCAAACCTCTCCGCTCGCCGCGAGGCCCCCGAGGCGCGGGTACGGCAGGTTCGAGGGGTCCTCGGGTGTTGGCGACCGAGGCCGCGAAGCTGTGGTATGGCCGTCCCCTCCGTCCGCCGCCCGACCGGGCAGCCGAGGCCGTGAATGCATCGGAGTAGGTCCCCTCTGCTCGTCATCTTCCTCACCATCTTCCTCGACCTGCTCGGGTTCGGGCTGGTGATCCCGCTGCTCCCGTTCTTCGCGACGGATCTCGGGGCGAGCGGCTTCGAGGTGGGCGTGGTGATGACGGCCTACTCGGGGATGCAGTTCCTCTTCGCGCCCATGTGGGGGCGGCTCTCCGACCGGGTGGGCCGCAGGCCCGTCCTGCTCGTCTCCATCGCCGGCAACGTCCTGGCGATGCTCCTCTTCGCCTTCTCCACCAACCTCGTCGTCTTCTTCCTGGCCCGGGCCTTCGCCGGGATGGCGAACGCCAACCTCGGCACCGCCCAGGCCTACATCGCCGACGTCACCCCGCCCGAGCAGCGCACCCGGGGCATGGGGCTGGTGGGCGCCGCCTTCGGCCTCGGCTTCGTCCTCGGCCCGGCGGTGGGCGGCATCCTCGCCGGCTACTCGTACGCGGCGCCGGCCCTGGCGGCGGCGGGGCTCTCCCTCCTCAACCTCGTCCTCGCCTTCTTCATCCTCCCGGAGTCGCTCCCGCCCGAGGCGCGGGAGGCGGCGAAGCGCCGGAGGGGTTCGAGGCTGGAGGCGTTCAAGGCGTCGCTCTCCCACCCGTTCCTGCCGTTCCTCTTCTTGCTCTTCTTCCTGGTGACGGTGGGCTTCTCGCAGCTCGAGACGACCTTCGCCCTCTTCACCCAGGCGCGCTTCGACTGGGACGCGCGCGTCAACGGCTACCTCTTCGCCTTCATCGGCGTGGTCCTCGCGTTGGTGCAGGGCGCGATCGTCCACCCCTTGCGCAAGCGGATCGGCGAGGCGGCGCTCCTCCTCACCGGGACGGCGTGGCTCACCCTGGGCCTGCTCCTCCTCCCCTTTGCGACCACGCCGACGGGGGTGGTGGCCGCGTGCGCGGTGCTCGCCTTCGGCAACGGGCTGAGCTCGCCCGCCCTGTCGAGCCTGGTCTCGAAGCAGGCGCCGAGCCACGCCCAGGGGCGCATCCTGGGGGTGAACCAGAGCATGGGCAGCATCGCCCGGGTCCTCGGCCCGCTCATCGGCGGCATGGCGTTCGAGGTCGGGATCGACGTGCCCTTCTACGTGGCCACCGCCATCCTCGCGGGGGCCTCGCTCATCGCGCTCCGGCTCTACCGGCAGCGGGAGCGGATCCAGGCGCCGCTGGCGGAGATCTGAGCGCGGGGGCGGTTCCCCGATCGGGAGGCGCCTCGGGTGGTAGGGTTCCCGCCCAGCGAGCCGCGCGCGGACGTGGGCCCGGCGAGGCGAGGGAGACGCCATGAGCACCCTGACCGAGTACCTCGCAGCCAACCGCGAGTGGGCCGCTCGCATGCGCGAGCGGGATCCCTCGTTCTTCGACAGGCTCCGCGAGCAGCAGAAGCCCCGCCTCCTCTGGATCGGCTGCTCCGACAGCCGCATCCCGCCCGACCAGCTCCTCGGGAAGCTGCCCGGCAGCATCTTCGTCCACCGCAACGTGGGCAACGTGGTGGTGCACACCGACGTGAACTGCCTCAGCGTCCTCCAGTACGGGATCGAGGTCCTGGGGATCCAGGACGTGATCGTCTGCGGCCACTACGGATGCGGCGGGGTGCAGGCGGCCCTGGGATCGGGGACGGCGGGCGTCAGCGACATGTGGCTGGGGCACATCCGCGACGTCTACATGTGGAACCGGGAGGAGCTCGACGCGATCGCGAGCCCCGAGGAGCGCGCCGCCCGGCTCTGCGAGCTGAACGTGGCGGCCCAGGTCGCCAACGTCTGCCGCACCACCATCGTGCGCGACGCGTGGAAGGCGGGGCGGCCGCTGGCGGTGCACGGCTGGGTCTACTCGATCGCCGACGGCCTGCTGAAGGACGTGGGCCTCTGCGTCGAGGCGCCCGGGCAGATCCCCCACCTCCCCGCCGGCCACGGGGCGACGGGCGCCTGACCGATCGCGCGCGCGCCGAAGGCGAGGGGGCGAGCCGGCCGGCGCCCGGTGGCCGAACGGATGCACGTCGGGCCTATCGGCGCGGCGTACGGGGCGGTGTCGGCGGCGATGGATTCGAGGGCGCTTCGCGAGGCGGTGATTTCGGCGGCACTTCGCGCGGGGGCGTCGCGGGCGGTGCCTCTCGAGGCGGCGTCGCGGGTGGAGCTTCGCGCGGTGGCGTCGCAGGTGGAGCCTCGCGCGGTGGCGTCGCAGGCGGGGCTTCGCGAGGCGGTGTCGTCGGAGGGGTTGCGCGCGGTGGGGTCGCGGGCGGCGTTTCGCGAGGAGGCGTCGCAGGCGGGGATTCGCGGGGCGGCGGCGCCGGAGGGGCTTCGCGAGGAGGGGTCGCCGGCGGTGCTTCACGCGGCGGCGGAGCAGGCGGTGCCTCGCGCGGTGATGGCACCGGCGGCGCCTCGCCCGGCGGCGGCGTTCCGCCCGGCGGAGCGCCGGGGGCAGGCGCGACCGGCTCTCCCTCGCGCGGCGCCTCGGGGGCGGGCGCCGCGCGCGGCGCAGGGATCGGCCTGCTCGTCCGGGACGACGGCGGTGCGGCCCGCTCCGTCCGGAGCGGCGCCTCGGGGGCCGGGAGCCGGACCTGCGCCGACGGCGTCCGCTCCACGGGCACGAGCCCCGATCCCACCGGCGCGCTCCCGTCCGGGGCGGGGCTCCGCCCGGGGCGGAAGGTGCGCAGCTCCGTCGGCCTTCCGGCGCGATCCCGGGCGAGCCCGGCGCCGGAGGGCGCTCCCGCCGCCACCACCGGCAGCGGCCGGATGGTCCGGGGTCCGTGCCGCTCGACGACGCGCAGCGGGGGCCCCGCGAAGACCCACCCTCCCTCGGCGGTGCGGAAGGTGCCCGCCGCCCTCGTCTCCCGAAGGAGCGAGCGGTGATCCCGGCGGATGAGGTGCCGCCAGCACGGCCGGGCGAAGAAGAACCCGGGCGAGACGAAGAGCCAATCGTCGGCGAAGAGCGGGTAGTCCGGCCCGCCGAAGACGAAGCCCGGGTAGAGCGGCGCCCAGCCGATCGCCCCGGCGCCGAAGCGCCACGCCACCCAGGCCGGGCCCCACACGTAGCCGGGGATCCAGCACCACCCCAAGGAAGGCGCGAAGGTCCACCTCCCGTAGTGGTAGGTGGCCCAGCCGAAGGGCTCCTCGGAGGCCCAGGTCCAGCCGTGCTCCGTCCATACCCACTCGCCGTACAGGTACGGACGCCAGCCGTCGACCTCGAACTGCCTCGCCGGGACGAAGACGTAGCCGAACTCGGGCGTCTCCACCCAGCGCCCGTGCGGCGCGAGCTCGCGGTGAAAGTCCTCGAGCTCGATCGTCCCCGGCGCCTCGGCTTCGCGGGCGCGCCGGCTCGCCTCGAGCTCCGTGGCGGCGTGCGGGGGGAGAGGCTCCTGCGCTGCAGCCCCTGCCCCACCAGCCATGGACGCCCAGGCGACGAGCCCCACCCCCAGGAGTCGCGACCACCCGATGCCCATGCCTCCCCCCACCCCTCAATCTGGCGAGGCGCCCGCGGGTGCGCGCCGGGTCGGCCCCCTGCCGCGGAGGCCCCGCGGGTTCGACCCTACGCCCGGCCGGCTACGACGCGAGGGGCGGATCTACCGCTGCGGTCGGCCGCCGCCACGCGGTGATTCCGCCGGCCTCGGCGAGGTGGAGCGGCCTCCCGACGACGGCGCGACCCGGGAGGGCCCCGCCGGGCGGCGGACGCTCGACGCCGACGGCGCGAGCCGATTCGACGACGACGATCGGTTCACACTCGAGGTGGAAGCGCGGCTCACGCTCGGCTTGGGCGGCGGGGAGGAGCGGTCGAGGCTGGCCCCGGACGCCGAGGGCGCCGCGCGCTTCGGAGCGGGCATGGACGGCGTGGGCCGCAGGCCGCCGTACGGACCGCCGCTGGGGCGGAGGTCCTTCCGCGGCATCGCCCCGGGGGACGCCGCCGGCCGGCGCGGCCCCGGCGAGGGTGCCGGCGCCAGACGCTGGGGTGCGGCCTGCCGGGCAGGTGCCTGCAGCCCCCTGCCGGGTGCCGGCGCGCTGCCCCCGCCAGGCCGAGGCTCGGGCTTCTGCGCCGCGGCGGGGCGGCCTCCACCGGCGCGCGGTGGCGTCGGGAGGCGGTCGCCCGCGCGGCGCCCGGCAGGGGTGGCGCCATCGCCCCTCGGGCCGGGCGCGGCGCGGCTCCCCCCACCCGCACGAGGGCCGCCCCGCTCCGCCGGCGCGAGGCGGTTGCCGGCGACCGAGCGCGGCTCGATCCGGCTCGGCCTCCTGCCGGCGTCCACCTCGCGGGCCCGGGCGCCGCGGTTGGTCGGCCGGTAGATGCGGACCTCGCCTGCGGTGCCGGGGCCGCGCCTGGTGAAGGTCTCGCCGCGCCGGGGCGTGCTCACCGCGATCACCCGCGACTCCACCACCCGAGCGCGGCCCACGCGCTCCACGTACCGGCGCCTCGGGCCGACGTAGACGTGCCCTCGATGACCCCGCCAGTTCCGGCTCCAGTCCGTGCGGCCGTACCAGTAGGCGCTGCGCCCCCGATGCCAGTGCCGGTGGATCGGGTGCGTGTAGAAGTAGGTGTGCCCCACGAAGATCCAGTGATCCGCATAGTAGGGGTAGGAGACGGACCAGGTCACGTAGCCGGGGTACAGCGGCGCCCAGCCGATCGCGCCCGCGCCGTAGCGCCACACCACCCAGGCGGGACCCCAGGTGTAGCCGGGCACCCACACCCAGCCCAGCGCCGGCCGCCAGGCCCAGCGGCCGTAATGATAGGTGGCCCAGCCGAACGGCTCGTCGGACACCCAGGTCCAGCCGTACGCCGTCCACGCCCACTGGCCGTAGAGATACGGGCGCCAGCCCGGCACCTGGGTCTGCCGGTGGGGGATGAAGACCGTCCCGTACTCGGGGGTGTCCACCCAGCGACCGTGGGGCGAGAGCTCGGAGCGGAAGTCCTCGAACTCGACCCGGACCCGCGGCTCGGCGGGGAGGGACTCCACGTCGCCGGACGGGGGGCGCGGCCGACGCCCCGCCATCACGTCCTCGGGGTCGGGGATGTCGGTGCCGTAGTCGCGCAGCATCTGCACCTGGGCCTGCGACGAGGGCTCGCCCGCCGCGTCGAGCTCCGCCCAGGGAGGCAGATCGTCGGTCTCGTACTCCTCGGCGTCGTCGCCGTCTTCCGGCGCGGCGGCCGCGACGACCGGCGCCCCGATCGCCGCCAGCAGCGCGAGGAGGAGGAGGATCTTCGATTCGTGCGCTCGCATTTGCGACTCCGAGACCGGGCATCCGTCGCCCGATACCCTTGGGACGCAGGGGCCACCCGAATGTTCAATCCGCGCGATCCCGGCCCTCGGGAGCGCGGAACGACGTTCCCACCACGTAGATCTCCACCGAGCGCCCCCGCGTCGCCTCCGGCCGCACCAGCTTCACCTTCCCGAAGGCCGCCTTCACCTGCCGCAGGTACTCGTCGAAGCCGGCGCCCTCGAAGACCTTGGCGACGAACGATCCCCCTGGCCGCAGCAGCCTCTCGCAGAGCGCGAGCGCCTGCTCGGCGAGGGCGATCGATCGGGCCTCGTCGGTCGTCTTGATCCCCGTGGTCTTCGGCGCCATGTCGGAGGTGATCGCGTCGAACGGACCCTCGTGGAGCTCGGCGAGGCGCTCGACCAGGTCGGGCGCGTAGATGTCCAGCACCGCCGTGCGCACCGTCGGCCCCATGCCCTGGATCGGCTGCAGGTCGATTCCGACCACCCGGCCCTGCGGCCCCACCGCCTGCGCCAGGATCTGCAGCCAGCCGCCGGGCGCCGCCCCCAGATCCAGGATCGACATCCCCTTGCGGAAGAGGCGGAAGCGCTGGTCGATCTCCTGCAGCTTGTAGGCGGAGCGGGCGCGCAGGCCCTCCTGCTTGGCCTGCTTGTAGAACCGATCGCGCGGGTTGTAAGGCCTCTTCGCCATGCCCAGCCTCTACCGCGCTGCGGCGCCTCTCGTCCACCCGCCCGATGCGGCCGCCCTCCCCTCCGCCGCGGGCCCCGCCCGCGCGAGCCGTCAGGGATCCTGCGAGGCGGAGGGCGCGACGGCGGCGATCCGCTCGAGGGCGATCGTGCCGCGGATCCGCATCTCGTCCGCCACCTTCACCCGGAAGAGGCTCGGCCGCTCGACCCGATGCGCCTCGAGGCTCACCGGGAACTCGAAGGTGGCCTCGAAGCCGTCCGGCCCCCGCGGCTTCAGCACCAGGGGGATCTCCTTCCGCACCACGACGCCGTGGAAGTCCACCTCGGCTGAGAGCGTGATCCTGCGCTCGGATCCCACCGGAGGCGAGAATCCCCGGGCCTCGCCGCGGACCTCGACGATGGGGAAGCGCTCCGCCTCGATCGCCTCGCGGGCGTGGCGATCGCGGTTCCGGTTCTTCGAGTCGAACGAGTCGACCCGCGCCCGCGCCACCACCGAGAGGACGTCGCCGGTCGCGGTCGCGCGGGCCGTGGCCTCCTCGGTGACGCCGTGGACCTCGTGGAGCTTGTGGGAGACCTGGTACTCCACCCGGCCCCGACCGCTCCACTCCACCTTCGCCGCCTCGGCGCCTCCGCTCACGGCCGGGGGCGCCTCGGCGTCGGCGCCCGCCGGCCCGGGTGCGGGGGCCCCGGCGGTCGCAGGGGCCTCTCCCGCCGCCACCTTCGGGGCGGGGGCCGGGGCCGCCGGAGCCGCACCGGCGGCGGCCGCGAGCGCGACCGCCACCATCGTCGTCGCAAACCACATGGGAGACCTCTCGATCCCCGACCCTAGTTCGATTGCGCGCCCGCGTCGATCCAGGCCTCGATCTTCTGGATGTCCGCCGCGGGCAGGGGCGGGCTGCCGTATGGCATCTGCTCGCCGCACGCCGCCGTCCCCTTCAGCTTCTTGACCAGGTAGCTCGCGGCCGAGTTCCCGGCGACGATCCGGGTCTCCCCGGCGCAGCCCGCCGAAGGTACGCCCACCGTGGCGGAACGGAAGGACGACGCGGAGAAGCCCATGGTGAGCCCGCCCTCTCCCGGCCCGTGGCAGGAGACGCAGTTCGCGTCGATGATCGGCCACACGTCGCCGCTCAGCGTCGGCGCCGCCGCCACGCAACTGCCGCCGGCGTCGCAGGTCTCGTTCGCGCCGCAGGTCCCGCAGACGCCGCCGCAGCCGTCGTCGCCGCATTCCCTGCCGGCGCACTGGGGCACGCAGACGCAGCTACCCGACGAGTCGCAGGTGAGGCCGCCGGTGCAGGTGCCGCAGCTCCCGCCGCAGCCGTCGTCGCCACACTGCTTGCCCTGGCAGGCTGGGACGCATACGCACTCGCCGTCCTGGCAGGCGGTCCCGTCTCCGCAGTCGCCGCAGGTCCCGCCGCAGCCGTCGCTCCCGCAGACCTTGTCGTCGCAGCTCGGCGTGCACGTGACCACGCAGGTGCCGGAGAGATCGTTGCACTGCTCGCCGTCGGGGCAGGTCCCGCAGGTGCCGCCACAGCCGTCGTCGCCGCAGGCCCTGTCGGTGCACGCGGGGACGCACTCGCAGGTCCCGTCCTGGCAGACCTCCTGCCCGGAGCAGGTCCCGCAGGTGCCGCCGCAGCCGTCGTCGCCACATGCCTTGCCGGCGCAATCCGGCTGGCAGACGCACTGGCCGGCGACGCAGAGCTCGGCGTCCGCGCACTCGCCGCACGAGCCGCCGCAGCCGTCGTCGCCGCAGACCTTGCCATCGCACTGGGGCAGGCAGGCCGGTCCGCAGTTGCCCTCCCGGCACACCTCGCCCGCCGCGCACTCGCCGCAGAGGCCGCCGCAGCCATCGTCGCCGCAGGTCTTGCCGTCGCACTGGGGCTCGCAGGCGGGGCCGCAGGTGCCTTCGTCGCTGCAGACCTCCCCGTCGGCGCACTCGCCGCACGAGCCGCCGCAGGCGTCGTCGCCGCACGTCCTGCCCTCGCACTGGGGCTCGCACGCGCAGGCGCCGTCCACGCAGGTGGTGCCGCCCGGACACTCGCCGCACGTCCCCCCGCAGCCGTCGTCGCCGCACTCCTTCCCCGAGCACTCGGGCTGGCAGGCGACGCACTGCCCCGCGTCGCAGGCCTCGCCCGCCGCGCACGTGCCGCAGACGCCGCCGCAGCCGTCGGGGCCGCACTCCAACCCCTCGCAGGCGGGGGTGCAGGGGCCGCTCCCTCCCGTGCCGGAGGTGCCGGGTTCGGCGGGATCCCCACAGGCGAAGGCGGCGGCGGCAGCGATCCCCGCCGCGAAGAGGAGGGCGCGGATCCGGTGGTTGCGAGGGCCTGCGTCGTCGAGCGAGTGCATGAAATGCCTCCGAAACGGATGATTCCAGCGTCGTGTTGCCAGGGTTCGAGTCTCGAGCCCCGAAAACGTAACGCACCTCGTGAATCCCTTGCAAGCACGAGCCGTTGCCTCCGGGTTCGAAGGTGATTTACGCGCGCACCCGTCGTGGAAACCTCCTCCATTCGAGGGGTTCGGCGCCGTGCCCCGGATCAGGGCTTCGGGATCCGCAGGGTCTTGCTGATCATGGCGCTGCCGCTCAGCGCCCAGAGCAGCACCAGGGGGTGGAGGTGCCAGGGGCCGACCAGGTGCGAGCCGAGCGGGAGCGAATCGCCGACCCGCCCCGTCGAGAAGAGGAAGGCCAGGAGCACCACCAGGACGAGGCTGGACGGGATGGGCGTCCCCTCGAAGTGCGAGACCTTCCCCTGGGGTCCGGCCAGCGCCGCAGCGGTGGTGTTGAACCGGGCGAGCCTCCCGATCCCGCAGCCCACGAAGTAGACGAGGACCGCCCCGTCCCAGCCGCCGTCCATCCCGAGGGCGAAGGCCAGCGTCGCCGGCGCGACGCCGAAGGAGACCAAATCCGCCAGGGAGTCGAGCTCCTGGCCCAGGATCGACGATCGCCCGAGCCGCCGGGCGACCCAGCCATCGAGCGAGTCGAAGACGAACGCCAGGGGCAGGAGGCCGAACGCCACCCACAGCGCGGCCCGCTCGCCGCCGGCCACGTAGCGCATGGCGAGGAGCACCGCCGACATGCCGGAGAAGCCGTTGGCGAGCGTGATGAGATCGGCGACCTCGAAGTCGCGGATCATGTTGAGGTGGCGACGGCGCTCTCGGGGCATCGTTCCATCGGGGGTGGAGTGGGCCAGTCTATCCCCCCGCGCGGCGGGCGGGCCCCGAATCCGATAGATTGTGGGGAATGGAACGCACGCTCGTGGTGGCGACGGAGGCCCGCAAGCGCGAGAGGGACGCGCTCACCCACGCCGCCTGGGGGCAGCGCCTCGACCCCGCACAGTTCGCGCGGCGGGAGGAGCTGCTGCGGGGCCACCGATGGGCCCTCGAGGCGATGACCACGTGGCTGCTCGTGGATGGGGAGGACCGCCCCCTCGCCTCCTGCGAGACCTTCCGCATGGCCGCCTCGACGGCGGACGGCGCCGCGGGATCGGCCTACGGGATCGCCAGCGTCTTCACCGAGCCGGCCCTGCGCGGCAGGGGGCACGCGCGGCGGATGATCGACCTGGTCGCCGAGAGGCTCGCCGCGGACGACGAGCGGGCCCTGGCCGCGATCCTCTTCTCGGAGGTGGGCCCGACCCTCTACCGACTCGCGGGCTTCACCGAGGTGCCGTGGCTGGAGCGATCGATCCCCGCCGCGGACGTCGGCCCCATCCCGGGCCTGCGCCTGCTCTCGGAGCGCGGGATCCGCGAGGCCCTCGCCGCGATCCCCAGGCCCGCCGATCCCTTCCTGGTGTGGCCTACCGAGGGTCAGATCGACTGGCACCTGGAGCGTGAACGCGCCTACGCGGCGCTCCTGGGCCGCGAACGGCCCCGGGCGGCGGGCGCGAGGGCGGGCGACGCGTCGGTGATCTGGGCGGCGGACTACAGGAACGAGCGGCTCTGCGTGCTCCTGGGCCACGCGCCCGACGCAGACGCCGGCGGCGCGCTGCTCCGGGCGGCAGGCGGCGTCGCCGCCAGGGCGGGCCTCGCGTCCGTCCACGTGTGGGAGAGCGCGTCGTTCCCTCTTCCCCGCGGCCTGGGAAGGATCCGATCGGCCCGGGACGTGCCGATGCTCCGCCCCCTCGCCCCCGGGATCGGCGCCGCGGGCTGGCTCAGCGTGCCCCGCGCGCTCTGGGTGTAGGTCGTCGCTATTCGATCCGGCAGCCGGAGATCCGGCCGGACCAGGCCTCGTCGCGGGGCGACCAGTCGCTGGTCGGCGACCAGCGCACGAAGAACCCCTTCACCTTCTCGTCGACTGCGAGCTGGCACGCGGCGGTGAACCGCTTCAGGGAGCTTCGCGGCTTCCCCTCGGGGCTCTCCTCCGCCAGGCGCTGCGCCAGGGCGGGCTCCGACCAGAGGTCGGGGATGAGCAGGAGGGTGTTGTCCACCGTCATGTAGGGGGCGAGGAGATCCTTGCCCGCGGTCGCCGCCGGAGACGGCTTGCCGTCCTTGGCGAACGCACAGCGGGCGCCGCCCACCACCGCGTCCGCCGCGCACGCCAGGTCGTGGTAGTCCGCCGTCACCAGCGTGATCCGGACGGGCACGGTCCTGCCCGGGGCGAAGCTGGTCGGCGCCCGCCGCTTGGCGGAGGGCACCAGCTCGGTGAAGACCAGGAAGATCCCCAGGGCGATCGCCGCCGCCAGGATCACCAGCCGCTCTTTGGTCAAGGTCTTGGGAACCACGCAACCTCTCTTGCATGGGGCGGGGCCGGGCGGCAACCGGGATTCCCTCGGCCGCCTGTCCGCCCCTCGGGAGCCTCCTCCCTCGCCGGGGCGGCATGCGATCGCGTCTGGGAGGGGGATCGCCTCTTCGTCTGCTCGGTCCTTCGGCGATCGACCTCAGTCGAGGCCGGGAGGGCTCCACCCGCCGCCGTCGACGTCCACGAAGATCGGGTTGGCGAAGGTGGTGGGGTAGGCCTCCTGCCCCGGATCGGCGAAGACCACCGGCGCCATGGGGCCGGGCGCCGGCTCGCCCGACTCGAGGCCGTCCCTGCGCGTGGTCGCCGTGCGGGCCACCACGATGTAGAAGGTGTCGTGCTCGGGCTTGAAGCGGAAGGTCTGCGCGACCTCGTTCCGCACCCGGGTGACGACCTGGCCCTCTTCGTCGAGGAAGCTCACCTCCACGTTGTAGACGGTGCCGTTCATGGAGAGCACGCGCCTCGCCGGCAGGTCGTCGGGCTGCAAAGCCACCTCGGGCAGGACGTCGTTGGGCACCCCGTCCGCGGCCGCCGACTCGGGCCCGTAGGTGTAGACCTCGAGGCGGTTGTACTTCATCCACGTGGGCGACTGCGCCACCACCTCGATCTCCACCTCGCCGCCCGCGGACTCGAGGACCTCACCGACCTCCGCCGTCGCGTCGCCGGCCCTCGCCGTCACGTGGAGGAAGGGACCGTAGCCGGCGGTCGCGCGCTGCGAGCGGAGCGCCTCGGTGAAGGCGCCGGCGTCGAAGAGCTGGGGCTTGTCCTCCTGCATCCGCACCCAGGTCCGCGGCGCGCCCGCGGTGGGGCTCAGCCGGCCCGTGGATCCCGAGGAGGCCGTGCCGGTGACGGCGAGGCCGCGGCCGAGGAAGGTGATCCAGTCGTTCAGCAGGGCGTTGAAGTTGGAGAGGTCGCCGCCGTCGAGGACCTCGAGCGCGTCGAACCTCGCGGAGAAGAGCCCGTCCTCCGAAGGCGCGATCCGCAGGCTCTCGGGGGTGGCGTGGGTGGTGAGCGTCCTGGTGTCCAGCTTCAGCGCGGTGAACAGGCCCCGAGGCCCGCGGGCGCCGCTCACCTGGACGAGCGCGCCGCGCCCGGCCGCCTGGGCGAAGATCGCGTCGGGCGCGAGCACCAAGTGGTCGGCGGCGGCCCAGGGGATCGCGCCGTTGCCGGGCAGGGCCGGGTCGAAGGCCAGCGGGAACGCGTGGATCCCCGTGAAAGAGGGGGGCGCGATCCCCGCCCCGCCGAGGATGGCGATCCGCGCCCCGGCCTCCGCCTGGTTGGCGGCTTCCTTCAGGTCGGTCACCACGTCGGGGTCGGCAGAGATCGCGACCTCCACGCCCTGCGCCAAAAGGCTCGCGATCCGATCCCGGCCGCTCACCCGCGCGTCCTGGGTGCGCACCCGCAGATCTGCGGCGATCCAGCCCGTCGTGTCCACCACGCGGGCGAGGCGGGCCACGACCTTCGCCTCCTCGCCGCCGACGATCGTGCGCGGGTTGCCGCGACCGTTGTTCGCGAAGGACAGCGGGGACACCTCGTACTCCGGCCCGTTGGAGAAGATGACCTCGTACTCGCCCGGGAGGAGGTCCACGAAGAGCGAGCCCCTGCCGGTGGAGTTGCCCACCCAGACCACGTCGCTGGCGGCCGCCGGCAGCGCCTCGACCTCGCGGAAGAGCCGCTCCCTGGCCGGATCGGGGCGGAGATCGCAGGTCTCCGCGAAGCAGCGGATCACCGCGCGGCCCGGCGCGGGCACCGCGTCGCTGAGGCGCGGGTCGAATTCGTCGATGCGGACCTCGAGCCGGCCCGCCACCGGGAGATCCAGCATCGGGGTGGCGGTGTCACCCGCGACGACCTCCACCTCCACCTCGGGGCCGATCATCCCGGGCAGACTGGCCGAGAGCGCGTAGGTGCCGGCAGGGAGGAGCGCGTCGAAGGCCCTCCCCGCGTCGGCGGTGAGCACCGTCACCACCTCGCCCTCCCGGGTGACGAGGATCCGCGCCCCGGCACCGCCGTCGAAGCCCCCGGTCACCGTCCCGGAGACCCGGCCCAGCTCCTCTCCGCGCGCCGCGAAGATCGCCTGGGACACGTCGCCCACCGAGCTGCCGATGACCAGCGAGCGCTCGTACCACGCGCTCGCGCCCCCGGGGACGACCACCGCGCCCCCCGGAGGCAACGAGGCGTCGAAGGGCCTGGTGTACGGCAGAAGGCTGTCCGCTCCCTGGATCGTGACGTCGATCCCGCCCTCGCTCCACACCACGTTGGGCCCGGCACCGTTGCCAGGAACCAGGGCGAAGGCGCTGTCGCCGCCCTGGTAGGCGATCCACGGCGCGTCGGAGACGCCGTCCGCCCGAGACCAGCCGCGATCGGTCGGCTCGAAGCGCTCGTCGGCGGCGCCGGGAGACACCACGTCGCCCACCGCGAGCACCCGCGGGACGTCCGACGGGTTACAGAACGCGGTGACCATGCGAACGCGCTGCGCGCCGGCGGTGAGGATGTAGTAGTTGGTGATGTTCACCCCCAGTTCGACCTCGGGATCGACCGCCAGGGGCGAGGGCAGGGTCTCGTCGAGTCCGCGGGCGATCGGGACGCTCCGCGCCGGGACGTCCTTCGCCGACACGGCGAGGACCGCGGCGCCCGCCTCGCCCGACGCCACCACCTCGAAGTCGGCCGCGCTCGCCGGGCGACCCGTCCTGCCGAAGCCGTGGAGCGGGCCGACCCCGCCGAGCACGTCCCTGCCCGCGCCGGCGGGCCGGATCACGTCCGCATCGATGATCGTCCCGCCGAAGGGGCTGGCGCCGACGTCGTCCCGGGCGCCCTGGACCACCACGCGGATGCGATCGTTGGTGAGGATCCAGTCGCCCACCTGCCCCCTGGCGGCGGGCCCGCCGACGAGGTCCGCCGCCGCGGCGATCGCGCGCACCGAGGGGTTGGCGCCGGCGCCGTCCGCCGCGGTGAAGGGCGAGAGATCGATCTCGCACCTGGGGCTCGCGGGTCCGCCGCCGCCGGGTGAATCGTCCGAACCGCAGGCGGCCGCGAGGAGGACGGCACAGGCGAAGACACAGACGCGATGCATGGCAGGGCTCCCGTTTCTCGTTGCGGTCGGGAACCCTACCTCACGCCTCGCGGGCCGTCACGCGTGGTTCGCGCGCCCCGCACCGCGCCTCCGGGCTTGGGATCAGGAGAGGAGCTTCACCAGCTTGAGCCCCAGCCCCATGTCCATCGGGTCGAGCTTCAGCTTGCCGGACATGGCCGCCATGGTGGGATCGAGCTTCCCGGTCGCCACCTGCACGAAGTCCGCGTCGCTCGCGGTGATCGTCATGCGGGCCGCCGGGTCCGCCCCGGGGCGCACCTCCCCTTTCCCGGACGAACAGTCCAGCGTCCACTCGCCGCCCTGGGAGCCGGTGATCCGAAAGACGACCGCGGCGCCAATCTCCTCCGCGAGGCCCTCGCGGGACGCCAGGCGGGAGGGGATCGTCTCTTCCAGGATCTGCTTCGGCGAAGCGTCGGCCATCGGTGGCTCCTTTCTCTCGTCGCGCCATCATGCCCCACCCGCCTCGCAGGGGCACGCCCGCCCCCTCCAGAACCATGCGGCCAGGGCTCGCCAGCCCGTCCGGGGGTTTCCTCCCGCATCGCCACCCCCCAGGTTGAAGCCGAAGGCGGACGAGGACGGGAGAAAGGGGACGACCGGGCGATGGACGAGCACGCCGGCATCGTGGAATCGGAGACCCTCGATCGCCTCCTCGGGGCGGCGGGGAGCGATCAGGAGCTGGGCGAGCTCCTCGGGATCGCGAGCCACGACCTCCGATCCCCGCTGGCGAACATCCGCTCCTACGCGGGGATGATCCTCGCCGGCCGGGGCGCGCCCCTCGATCCGCGGGTGAAGCGGGCCGCCCAGGTGATCGCCAAGAACGCGGATCGGGGCCTGCGCCAGGTGGACGATCTCATCGACCTGCTCCGCTCGCGCGCCGGGCAGCTCACCCTCGACGAGACCGAGCGGCCGATGGAGGAGCTCCTCCGCCTCTCGTTCGAAGAGGCGAGGCCCGCGGTGTTGGAGCGGGAGGTCGGGCTCTCGTGGGGCGTGCCCGACGGGCTGCCGACGATGCGGGTGGACGCGGAGAAGATGCGCCGCGCGGTGCGGGCGCTCATCGAGGCGGCCGCCCGGCGGACGCCTCCCGGGAAGGAGATCCGGCTCACCGGCGAGGTGCGCGCGTCGGAGCTCTACGTGGCCGTGGAGGACGCCGGGCCGCGGCCGGACCTGGATCAATGCGCCCAGGCCTTCGACTGGGAGCGGCAGGCCCTGAACGCCCGCAGGCTGCGCGCCGGCGTGGCCTTGGGCCTCTGCAAGGACGTGGTGGAGGCCCACGGCGGTCGGGTCGGCTTCGTCCCCCGGGAGCCGTCGGGCGCCACCTGGTCGATGGTCGTGCCGCGGTAGCCGGGGAAGACGCCGGACCGCCTGCGAACGCGCGCGGAGGCCGTTCCGCGGCGGCGACGGTCGCCGGGGAAGTCGCGCCCCCGGCCGGAAGGTCGACGGACCCGCGGGCGGATCGGACCGGGCCCGCGCCGGTCACGCCGGTTCGGGCCCGTGGGGTCGAGAGGGACGGCGGGCGCCGCGGCGCCCTCGCGTCAGCTCCTCGAAGGCGGCAGCGGGCGGAGGTTGCGCTGCTTGCCGGCGGCCGCGTCGGCCTTCGCGTTCATGGCCGCCGCCCCCCTGCGATCGCCGCGGCGCTCGAGGAACCGCGCGAGCTGCCGCAGGGGCGCCTCCTTGCCGGGCTGGCGCTTCACCAGGAGGTCGAGCTGCTTGCGCGCCTCCTTGTATCGGCCCGCGCCCTCGAGGGCGTCGGCGTAGCGGCTCCGCAGGCCGTGATCGTCGGGGAGCTCCTCCACCACCCTGGCGTACTCGGCCGCGGCCTGGTCGTGCCGCGAGAGCCGGGCCAGCACCGCCGCGTACCGCGCGCGGACCTGGGGCCGTTCCGGGAGGAGATCGAGCGACCTCGAGAGCGAGCGCGCCGCCGCGTCGTCGTCGCCCGAGAGCTCGGCGAGCTCGCCGATGAGGCGGTGGAGGCGCGGGTTGCGGGCGTTCGCCGCCGCCAGCCGCTCGAGGTCGGCGCGGGCCTCGGCCACGCCCTCCCGTCGGGCGATCGCCAGCTCGGCGCGCTCCAGGTACGGGAGCGGCCAGGTCGGCGACCGCTCGATGGCGGCGTCGAAGCCCACCTCGGCGACGTCGGGTTCGTCTTCGCTGCGAAGGTACCGGCCCCAGTCGAGGAGTGAAGGGACACCCTCGCGGGCGGCCGTCGCAGGCGCGGCCGCAGCGGCGGCCGCCGGAGTCACGAGAACGAGGAGGAGGACAGGGACAATGGAGTGTTTGATCATGATACCGGGCATGATAGGGGGCCCCGACCGCCGGACCAAGAGATCGTCCACCTCCTCACGGTCCAAGCGTGTGGAAATCCGGGAGAAGCACCTACATGACCTCGTTCCAGGCAGCTCCTCGCACCCTGCGCGACCTCGGGTGGCCCAGCATCGTCGAAGCGCTGGCCGCCCGCACCCAGACCGCGCGCGGGCGGTCGCTCGCCCTCGAGCTCCCGTTCCTCGCCGGACGCACCGAGATCGAGGCGTCGCTCGCCCGGATCGCGGAGATCCGCGAACTCCTGCGCAAGGAGCTCTCCCTTCCCCTGGGCGGGGCCGAAGACGTCCGGGAGCTCCTCGCCTTCGCCGCGAAGGGGGCCATCCTCGAGCCGGCCCAGCTCGTCTCCTGCGCGAGGCTGATCCGCGCGGCGAGCCGGGTGCGCGCGTTCCTCCACGAGCGGCGGCTGGAGGCCCCGCTCCTCGCCGGCATGGCGGGCCGGCTCCCGGAGGCGTCGGTCCTCGCCGCGCGCATCGAGTCGGCGTTCGAGCCGTCGGGGCGGCTGAAGGACGTCGCCAGCACCATGCTGGGATCCCTGCGCGACCGCGTCCGCGGGCTGCACGACCAGATCAGGGGGCGGCTCGAGGCGCTGATGGGGGATCCCGCCTTCGCCTCGACGCTGCGGGACGAGTACCTCTCGATCCGCAACGATCGCTACGTCGTCCCGGTGAACGCGTCCTTCCGCTCCAAGGTGCCGGGCATCGTCCACAACGCCTCCAACTCGGGCCAGACCCTCTTCGTCGAGCCCCAGGCGATCGTGGGCCTCGGCAACGATCTCTCCATCGCGCAGTCGATGGCGGCGGAGGAGGAGCGACGCATCCTCCAGGGGCTCAGCGGCGATCTCGCAGGCCGATCGGACGAGCTGGTCGAGGCGGTGGAGATCCTGGGTGCGCTCGATCGGATCGAGGCCTGCGGACGCCTCGCCGACGACCTGGACGCCGCGGCTCCCGCCCTCGAGGACGCCCGCGCCCCCCTCTCGCTCGTGCAGGCGCGGCACCCGCTCCTCGTGCTGCAGGGCAAGCGCGTCGTGGCCAACGACATCGCGCTGGGGCCGGGCCAGCGGGCGCTGGTGGTGTCGGGCCCGAACGCGGGCGGGAAGACGGTCACCATCACCACGGTGGGCCTCTGCGCGCTGCTGGCGCGGGCGGGCCTGCCCATCCCCGCGCAGGCCGGCTCCCGCATGCCCCTCTTCGACTCCGTCTGGAGCGCCATCGGGGACGATCAGGACCTCGCCCGCGACCTGTCCACCTTCTCCGCGCACCTCACCACCCTCCGCGAGATCCTCGCCCGCGCCGGGCACGGCAGCCTCGCCCTCGTCGACGAGATCGCGGCGGACACCGATCCCCGGGAGGGCGCGGCGCTGGCGTCCGCCATCCTCGGGGTCCTGGTGGACCGGGGCGCGCAGGTCCTGGTGACCACGCATCTGGAGGAGCTCAAGGCGCTGGGCCTCGGCGATCCTCGCTTCGGCAACGCCCGGGTGGGCCTCGATCCGCGCACCCTCGCGCCCACCTTCCGGCTCGAGCTCGGAGAGGTCGGGCTGTCGAGCGCCATCGAGATCGCGGCCAGAGTCGGCCTGCCCCACGAGGTCCTCGAGCGAGCGCGCGGCGCGCTCCACGGCGGCAGCACCCTCACCCGGGCCCTCGGCGCGCTCGACGCCGAGCGGCGAGAGCTGGAGGAGGAGCGGCTGCGGCTCGAGGAGGAGCGACGGGAGGGGATGCGCCTGCGCGCGGAGCTGGAGGAGGCCCGCGCCTCCGCCGAGACCGCCAGGCGCGAGGCGGAGGCGAAGGTGCGCGAGGAGCTGCGCGCGGAGCTCGAGGAGGCGCGGCGCGAGGTGGGCGAGCTCCTCGCCCGGCTCACCGCGAAGCCGACGGTCTCCGCCGCCGTCCAGGCGCAGAAGGCGCTCCAGGAGAAGGCGGCGGCGCAGGAGTGGGCGGCGCGGCGGGCGAAGGCCCAGGCGACCGCCGCCGAGGAGCGAGCCACGCTGCCGGCCACCGCGATCCGCCCGGGGATGCGGGTGCGGGTGGCGAGCCTGGGCCGGGACGCCGAGGTCGTCGAGCTCGGCGCCCGGGAGGCCCTGGTGGCGGTGGGCGCCATGAAGACGCGGGTGCCCCTGGACGACCTGGTCCCCGTCGCGGGCAAGCCGCCGAAGGCGCCGGCGCGCGGCCGCAGGCGCGGGGTGGAGACCGTGGTGGCCGGCGCGATCGCGGCCCCCGAGGCGCGCTGCGACGTGCGCGGCCTGCGGGCCGACGAGGCCATCCGCGAGATCGAGCTCACCCTCGATCGCGCCTACTCCGAGGGGCCGTCGGTGGTGTCGATCCTCCACGGGCACGGCACCGGGGCGCTGAAGCGGGCGGTGCGCGAGGCGCTCGAGGCGTCCCCCTACGTGGCGACCTCCCGCCCGGGCGAGCGGCACGAGGGCGGCGACGCGGTCACGATCGTGGAGCTTCGAAGCTGACGATTCGATGGATCCGCCCCATCTTGATCGGGCGAGGCGACGAAATGGGGAAGCAGCGATCGCAGCAGGAGCGGAAGATCTCCTCCGTCACCGGATCCACGGCGGGATCGGAGCCGGGGTGGAGCGAGCTGACCCGCCGCAAGAGCAGCCCGCCGGCGATGGAGCGGGGGATCCCGGAGGAGGCGTCCCGGGAGCTCTGGGAGCCCCAGGAGATCGAGGAGCCGATCGCGCCCGACACCGAGCGCTGATCGACGCCGCCCTCACCTCCTCCGGGCGCGCTCCGCCTTCCCGGGCCGCTGCTTGCGCGGGCCGCCGTTCCCCTTTCCCTTCTGCCGCTGGGCCGAGGCGCGCCCCTCGTCGGCGGTGCCGGTGCGCCCGGCCTTGCCGCGGCGGCCGCGCTCCTTCGCGCGGAGCCGATCGATCGCGGCCTTGAGGGCCGCCCGCCCCGGGGAATCGCCGGCCGACTCGGTCCCGGTCAGCATGGCGAGGCTCACCTGCCGCTTGGCGAGGTCCACCGAGGCGATCTCGACCCGGACCGGATCGCCGATGGCGAAGGAGCGGCCGGTCTGCGGGAAGACGAGCCGATGTCGCTCCTCGTCGAGCTCCCAGCGAGTGCCCAGCCCCTCGGCGCGCACCAGGCCCTCCACCGGGATCTCGTCGAGCTCGGCGAAGAAGCCGAACTCCGTGAGCGCGATCACCGTGGCGTCGAAGGCCTCGCCCACCTCGTCCTGCACGAAGAGGCACTTGAAGTACTGGTCGATCTCGCGCTCCGCCTCCGTCGCGGCCCGCTCTCGCTCCGACGCGTGCGCCGCCAGGACCCCGAGGTGCTCCTCGAGTCGATCTCGATCGCGGCCCCTGGGACTCCTGCCGGCGCGCCTCCAGTGCTCCTTGAGCAGGCGGTGCACGACGAGGTCGGGGTACCTCCGGATCGGCGAGGTGAAGTGCAGGTAGTGATCCGCCGCCAGGCCGTAGTGCCCGATGTTCTCCGGCTGGTAGGTCGCCTGCATCATCGAGCGCAGCATCAGCGAGTTGAGGGCCCGCTCCTGCGGCGTCCCCTCGATCTGGCGAAGCACCGCCGCCAGGCGCTTGGGCGGCATCCCCTCCTCCACCTCGAACGCGAACCCGACGGATCGGGCGAGGCTCGCGAACCGCTCCAGCTTCTCCGGATCCGGCTCGTCGTGGACCCGGTAGACGGTGGGGAGATCGCGGTCGGAGAAGTGCCGGGCCACCGCCTCGTTGGCGGCGAGCATGAACTCCTCGATCAGCCGGTGGGCGTCGTTGCGCTCCCGGCGCACGATCGCGGTGGGGAGCATGTGCTCGTCGAGCACCGCCTTGGCCTCGGGGAGGTCGAAGTCCAGCGCGCCCCGGAGGGTGCGCTGCCGCCGCAGCTCTCGGGCCAGCTCCCCGGCGAGGAGCAGATCCTCCTCCAGCGCCTTCAGCTCGGGGGGCGTCCTCCCCGCGAGGACCTCCGCCACCTGCTCGTAGGTACACCGGGCGTGCGACCGCATCACACCTTCGTAGATCTGGGCCTCCACCGGACGCCCCTCCGCGTCGAGGGCGAGATCGCAGACCGTGCAGAGGCGATCCTCCCCCGGGTTGAGGGAGCAGATCCCGTTGGAGAGCCGCTCCGGCAGCATCGGCAGCACGTGGTTCGGGAAGTAGACCGACGTGCCGCGGGCGAGGGCCTCCTCGTCGAGCCGGGTGCCGGGCCGCACGTAGTGGGCCACGTCGGCGATCGCCACCACCAGCCGGAACCCACCGCTCGGCAGCCGCTCCACGCAGACGGCGTCGTCGAAGTCTCGCGCGTCCTCGCCGTCGATGGTCACGAGGCGCAGCGAGCGCAGATCCCGCCGCCCCGCCACCTCCGCCTCGGTGACGCGATCGGGGATCGCGTCCGCCTCCGCCAGGACGTCGGCGGGGAACTCCTCGGCGAAGCCGTGGGCGTACGCCACCTCGAGGACCTCGATGATCGGATCGCCGGGCTCCCCCACCACCCGGACGACCTCGCCCCGCAGGCCTTCGCCCCCCTCGGCGTAGTCGGTGATGGCGACCTTCACCACCTGGCCGACCTTCACGCCCTTGGCCGGCTTCACCTCCACCGCGCGCGGCAGGGTGGGATCCACGGGCGCCGCGAAGGCGGTCCGGCCCCTCGCCTCGTAGGTGCCGAGGAAGTGGCGGCGGCGATGCGAGAGGATCTCCTCGAGGACGCCGGCGTCGCGGCCGAACTTGCCCCGGACGATCCGGACCCGGACCAGGTCGCCGTCCATCGCGCCGACGAGCTCGTGGGGCGGGAGGAAGACGTCTTCTCCAGGGAGCCCCTGCTTGCGCTCGACGAAGCCGTAGCCCTCCGGCCGCAAGGTCAGCGTGCCGATCGTCTCGTCGAACCGGAGGCGGGGGCCGGCGGCCGGACCCTTGCGGGCGGCGCGGCGCCCCCGATCGTCGCGGCCGCCCACGGGCGCGGCCCCGGGTCGCCTCCCCTTGGGAGCCACCGGCTCGAGGCGCCGCGTCCGGCCCGCCTTCGCGGCGAACGCGCCGCCTCGCGTCGGCCGCAGCGAGACCTCCTCCTCGAGGGTGGCCGGCGTGCGCGCCGCGGCACGCCCCTTCTTCTTCGGCGGGACCTCCTCCGGCGCGCGCTGCCGTGAAGCGCGCCGCTCGCCCCCAGCAGGCCGCCCGCGGCCCGGCGGGGCCTCGGCTTCCAGGGCGGATGGGCGCCGTCCCTTCTCCTTCGCGGCGGGCGCCGAGGGAGCGGCAGCGCGCGTCCGGCGCCCCTTCGGCCGCTCGACCACCACCGTGGGCTGCACCGCCTTCGCCAGGCGGAAGCGGCGCCCCTCCCGCTCCAGCTTCCCCGCTCGGGTGAGCTCGCGCAAGCGCTGCTGCATCGCCTTGTACTCGCCGGGATGGAACCCCGCCTCCTCCGCGATCCGCCGAGCGGAGAGGGGGCCACCGCCGGCGCGCCTTAGGGCGGTTAGAATCTTTTCGTCGTTGGGCATCGGCCGTTACATGCGCATGAATCCTCGCGCACGGGAAGCGAAAGGCGGCGACGTGGACGAGTTGCTCGGATGGGAGGAGGCGGTCGCCACGATCACCGGCGCGCTCGGGCCGCTGCCGGCCGAGGAGGTCGACCTCGAGGAAGCGCACGGCCGCGCCCTGGCGCAGGACGTCCGCCTCCCCCGCGACCTCCCCACCTTCGACAACAGCGCGATGGATGGCTGGGCCCTGCGGGCGGCGGACGCCCCCTCCCCCGGCACCGCGCTGCGGGTGGTGGGCCAGCGCGCGGCCGGATCGACGCCCGGCGAGGCGCTGCGCCCCGGGGAGGCGGTCCGGATCTTCACGGGCGCTCCCCTCCCCCCCGGCGCCGACTGCGTCGTCCGGCAGGAGGACGCCTCCCCCGAGGGCGATCGGGTCCAGCTCGGGATCGCGGCGGAACAGGGGGCGTTCGTCCGCCCCGCCGGCGAGGACGGGCGCCGGGGCGAGGTCGCCCTCGCCGCGGGTGCCGAGCTCCGGCCCGCCGAGCTGGGCAGGCTGGCGGCCCTGGGCTTGACGCGGGTGCGCGTGCACCGGAGGCCGTCGGTGGGGATCCTCTCCTCCGGCGACGAGCTCGTCGGGCCGGGCGAGGCGTTTCGGGAAGGCGCGGTCTACGAGAGCAACGGCGTGGCGCTCTCGGCTGCGGCGCGGGAGGCGGGCGCCGATCCCTTGCGCCTGGGCACCGCGCGGGACCTCCCCGGCGAGGCGGAGGCGCTGCTGCGCCGGGCAGACGGATGCGACGCGATCGTCACCTGCGGCGGCGCGTCGGTGGGCGAGCGGGATCTGGTGAAGGGCGCGCTCCTCGCCCTGGGGGCCGAGGCGATCTTCTGGCGGATCGCGATCAAGCCGGGGAAGCCCTTCGGCTTCTACCGCCTCCCGGGCGGGACCCCCGTCTTCCTGCTCCCCGGCAACCCCGCCTCCGCCGGCGTCACCTTCGAGATCTTCGTCCGCCCGGCCCTGCGCCGGCTGGCGGGGCTCTCCGGGCACGGCCGACAGGAGGTCTCGCTCCCTCTCAATGCCGCGCAGCGAAAGCCTCCGGGCCTCACCCTCTTCGTGCGGGGCAACGCGGTGGACGACGCGTTCGTGGCGTCTCCCCACCAGTCGAGCGGGCTGACACGATCCCTGGTCGGCCAGCGGGCGCTCGCGATCCTGCCTGCGGGGCGCGGAGGGTTCGAGGCGGGCGAGCGGGTGCGCTGCCGCTTCGTCTGAGCGATCAGCGGATGGGCTCGGTGGGGCCGCCGGCCTTCACGTAGGCGTCGAAGCCGCCCTCGATCAGGTAGACGTCGGTGAAGCCGTCCCGGAGCAGCTCGAACGCCAGCTCCTCCTGCTGCGGGAGGTCCGCCAGGAGGATCAGCCCGCGCCCCTTGGGGATCTCGTTCCGCCGCGCGAGGATCTCGTCGCGGCGGAGGCGGATGGCGCCCATCATCGTCTCGCCGCTCGCCCTCCAGGCGCGCTGGCTGCGCGCGTCCACCACGGAGAAGCTCTCCCCGTGGGCGATCCGCCTGCGGAGCTCGTCGGGGTGGATGAGGGTGTACGCCAGCCCGCCCTGCGCGACCTGCATGTGTCCTCCGAAAAGGGCCGGCTCGCGCGGCTCCCCCTAGAAGCCCCGTCGCCGACGCCCACGCGCGAGCCGACCCTACGCCAAAGCCTGCGCATCGGCGCGCTGACGGGCAGTCACCGAATGGGCCCGCGCATGGGGACTTCCCGGAGGTGTGGGCTTGCTCGGCGGGCCTGGATGGCGAGGGAGCGGCGAGCGCTCGGGGCGCTACGCCCATTGGCCTTGGAGCGGCAGAGGCAGCGGGCGTCCTGCCGTCGGGGCGCGCCGGAGGCAGCGGGTGCTACGGCGCCGAGGCCCGGCGGGGGCAGCGCGTCACGGCATCGCGGATCGGCCCGGGCGGCCGGCATCGAGGATTGGAGGGGGCAGCGGGCGCTATTCGTGGGCGCAGCGACCGGATGTCGCGCCGCGGGGAATCGAATCGGCTGCGCCCACGACCACCTTCATGATCCGCGGCGTACCCGACTGCGCGACCACGCCGCAGGTGCCGCAGGCGTGCTGCGCGAGCGGGGCGTTGCACGATCGGCAAGGCTTGAGGGCGGCCAGCGCGGCGGAGAACTCGCCCTGCAGTCTCAGGAGGGCGCTCAGCCGCTGCTGGGTGCGCGCGAGTTGCCGGTGGAGGGCCACGCCGAACTTCTCCGCCAGCTCGGGTGCGCTGGCGCATCCCTCGCGGATCCGGAGCAGCTCCTTGATCTCCTCGAGGGAGAGGGCGAGCTCCCGCAGGTCCGTGATGAGGGTGAGCCGCTCGAGATCCGCCTCGGTGTAGAGACGGCGCCCGCCCTTCGCCACGTGGGTGGGCTCGAGGAGTCCTGCCTCCTCGTAGAACCGAACCGTACGCAGGGTGGTGCCCGTCCGGCGCGCGAGATCGCCGGTGCTCAGCGTGGCGCCGTGCTCGTCGGTGGACGCTTCCCTGGTCGATTCGTGAACTTCCAAGCGGTACGACCCCACTCGATCCCTCATCGAGAGATAACGGTCCGTCCCTGGTGTGTCAAACCAGGCGGAGCAGCGCCGGGCCGGACGCCACGGGGCTGGGCCGCCAGCTCCAGCGCACGGCGCAGGCCCCGAAAGGGCATGGCGGCGATGGCCTCCTCGAGCGGGAGCCAGGCCGCCTCCTCGTGCTCGGAGGGCGCGATCCGCACCTCGCTCCCCACCGGGGCGTGCGCCGCGAACGCGTGCTCCCGCACGAACCGGGGTTCGTCGCCCATGCCGAAGGCGTGCACGTAGGAGAGGTCCACGACCGGCAGGTCGAGCCCCGTCTCCTCCCGGAGCTCCCGGGCCGCCGCCTCGCTCGGCGTCTCGCCCGCCTCGATGCGGCCCGTCACGATCTGCCGGAAGCCTCCGCGATCCGCCGTGCGCCGCAGGACGAGGGCCTCGGGACCGTCGGGGCCGGGTCGGAGCACCGCCACCGAGATCGTCCGGAGGTCGACGCCTCGCTCCTCCACTGGCCACCCGAAGACCTCGCCGAACTTGCGGGCCACCACCTCCTCGACGGTGGTCGGGTCCACCAGCTTCCCCAGGAGCGAGGACATGCTCGCCACGCCGCGCTCCGAGATCCCGCAGGGCACGATCATCCCGAAGTGCGACAGGTCCGGCATCACGTTGAGGGCGAAGCCGTGGGTGGTGACCCAGCGCTTGATGTGGACCCCGATGGCGCAGACCTTCACCGCCGCCGGATCGTCCTCGGCGCCAACCCACACACCCGTCCATTTGGGCGCCCTGCCCGCCTCGATCCCGTACTCGGCCAGGGTGCGGATGATGGACTCCTCCACGTCGCGCACGTAGCGGCGCACGTCCTGCCGGTCGGGCTTGAGGTCGAAGATCGGGTAACCCACGATCTGCCCGGGCCCGTGGTAGGTGACGTCGCCGCCGCGGTTGGTCTCGAAGAGCTCGACGCCTCGCGCCGCCAGCTCCTCCTCGGAGAGGAGGACGTTCTCCGACTTGGCGGCCCTACCCTTGGTGAGGACGGGGGGGTGCTCCAGCAGGAGGAGCATGTCGTGGATGCGTCCGGCGCCGCGCGCCTCTGCGAGCGACTCCATGAGGGCGAGGCCGTCCGCGTACTCCACGCGGCCCAGGCGCCGGACGACGATCTTTCGTTCCATGCCGATTTCTAAGCGCCGGCCTTCTCCCTGGCGAGGGAATCGAGGCATTCGGCCCGCTGCTCCCGCAGGTTCCAGGGGAGCTCGGCGTAGACGTCGTCGAAGAGCGTCTCCACCTCGGGATCGGGGCCGGCCTCCGCCTCCGCGATCGCCGCGTTCACCTCCGCCAGCAGCTCGGCGCGGAGCGCTTCGTCCTGCTCGGCGCTCCACCAGCCGTCGGCGCAGAGCTCGCGATAGAGGCGGTCGATGGGGTCCCGCTTGGCCCAGGCGTCCACCTCCACCTGATCGCGGTACCGCGTGGGATCGTCCGAGGAGGAGTGCGCGCCCATGCGGTAGGTCTCGCACTCGATCAGCGTGGGGCCGCCGCCGGACCGCGCCCGCTCGATCGCCTCCGCCGCCGCGGCGTACACGGCGCGGGCGTCGTTGCCGTCCACCTTCACGCCGGGGAAGCCGTAGGCCACCGCCTTCACCGCGTAGGTTTCCGACGCGGTCTGGCCCTTCGAGCTCACCGAGATCGCCCAGTGGTTGTTCTGGCAGAGGAAGACCACCGGCACCCGGAAGACCCCGGCGAAGTTCATCGCGGTGTGGAAGTCCGCGGACGAGGTGGCGCCGTCCCCCATGCACGCGAGGACCACGGTGCGATCGCCCCGCAGCTTCGCCGCCCACGCGGCGCCCACCGCCTGGGGGAGCTGGGTTCCGATGCAGCTCCCCCAGGAGACCTGGTTCACGCTGCGGGAGGCGGGGTGCGACGGCATCTGCCGGCCCTTGGTCTCGTCGAGCGCGTTGCCGAAGACCTGGGCGAGGTACGGCACCAGCGGGAAGCCCCGCATCAGCATCGCCGACGACTCCCGCAGCGCGGGGAAGATCCAGTCCGTCGGCTCGAGGCCGATCGCCGCTCCGAGGTAGGCGGCCTCCTGGCCCGTGCATGCCCCGTAGAACCCGATGCGCCCCTGCCGCTGCAGCGTCATCATTCGCTCATCCACCGTGCGGATGCGCAGCATGGCGCGGTAGAGGCGGAGGGCATCGTCCTTCGACAGCTCGTGCCGGCCAGAGGGCGCGGGCGCGTCGACAGGTGCCGCGAAGGTTGCAGCCTTCCCCTTGGCCTTGCGGGCAGCCGCGGGACGCGCGCCCGACTTCGCGGGTGCGGCCTCTCGGGTCGCCGGCGACGCCTTGGCGCCGGCCTGCGCCCGTCGCGGCGCCGCCGACGAGGACCGCGCCGCGGGCCTGCGGGTGGTCCCCGAGGCACCCTTCGCGGGAGCGCCCGTCGGACGCGCCGCGACCTTCGCCGCGGAGGCGGGCCGCGCGGTCTTCCGAGTGGGGGTGGCCTCCTTCACCGCGCGGGTCTTCGTCGCCTTCTTCGCCATCGCGCCTCTCCGGTGCCTCTTCAGACCATCTCGAGCATCAGCGCGTCCGGATCGACCACGCGATCGATCACGTCGTACGCGAACTTCGCGCCCTCGGCGCCGTCGACGTTGCGGTGATCGAAGCCCCACGACAGGTACATCATGTCGCGGACCTCGATGTCCCCGTCGTCGTTCACCACCGGCCGCTTGCGGATGCGGTGCACCCCCATGATCGCCACCTCGGGGTGGTTGATGATCGGGGTGGCGAAGAGGCCTCCCGTCTGCCCGAGGGAGGTGATCGTGAAGGTGCCGCCGCCCACGTCCGCCTGGGAGAGCCGGCGCGACCTGGCGGCGTCGGAGAGCCGCACGATCTCCTTGGCGATCTCCAGCAACGAAAGCCGGTCGGCATTGCGGATCACGGGGACCACGAGGCCCTCGTCCGTCGCCACGGCGATCCCGATGTTGTACTCCCCTCGGAGCACCAGCTCGTTCGCCGCCTCGTCCATCACCGCGTTGCAGCGGGGGTTCTTCTTGAGGCCGCTGATCACCGCCTTCACCAGGAACGGGAGGAAGCTGAGCTTCTCGCCGCTCTTGGCGAGCTTGGCGTTGAGGCGCTCGCGCAGCGCCACCAGCGCCGTGGCGTCCACCTCCTCCACGAAGTGGTAGTGCGGCGCCGACTGCTTCGAGCGTACCAGGTTCTCCGCGATCTTGCGGCGCAGGCCCCGCACCGGGATGCGCTGGTCCGCGGCACCGGCCTCGATCGGAGCCGCCGGAGCGGCGGGCGCCCGCAGCGAGGGCGCCTGGGCCACCACGTTGGCGCCGTTCACGAAGCCGAGGAGGTCGTTCTTCGTGACGCGCCCCTGGGGGCCGGTCCCCACGATCGCGGCGAGGTCGACGCCGTGCTCCCGCGCCATGCGGCGGGTGACCGGGGTGGCCAGGACCCGGCGGCCGGAGGCGCTCGACGGCGCCGCCGCGGCGGGGGCGGCAGCCGCTGCGACCGGCGCGGCGGGTGCGGCCGGTGCCGCCGCCGGTGCGGGGGCCTCGGCGGGCTTGCCCTCGCCGGCATCCGCGTCCGTCTCGAGGACCACGAGGATCGCGTTCACCTTGGCGATGTCGCCCTCCTCGCCCTCCCGGTGGATCACCTTGCCGGCCTTCGGGGACGGGATCGTCACCGTGGCCTTGTCGGTCATCACTTCGACCAGGGCCTGGTCCTCGGCGATGACGTCGCCCACCGCGACGAGCCACTTGACGATCTCGCCCTCGACCACGCCCTCCCCGATGTCGGGGAGGCGGAACTCGAACCTTGCCATCTCTTGGTTCCTCTTGTGGCGCTGCCCGCGCCGCCTGGCTATGCGACGAACGCCGCGGTGTCCCGGATCCCCTGGAGGATCCGCGGAGCGCGGGGAAGATACGCGTCGTCGAGCGTATAGGGAAACGGAGTGTCCCAGCCGGTGACTCGCTTGACCGGGGCCTCCAGGTGAACGAACGCGCGCTCCTGGATCAGCGCGCTGATCTCGGCGCCCAGACCGCAGGTCCGGGCTGCCTCGTGGACCACCACCACGCGCCCCGTCTTCTGCGCCGAGGCGACCACCGCGTCGATGTCCAGCGGCCAGAGCGTGCGCAGGTCGATGAGGTCGCAGCCGATGCCCGCCTTGGCGGCCTCGTCCACCGCGGTCATCGCCTCGTGCAGCATCGCGCCCCAGGCGATCACGGTGACGTCGTCGCCCTCGCGGAGGAGCGCCGCCTTCTCGAGGGGGATGGTGTAGTCCTCCTCGGGCACATCGCCCTTCGCCGCGCGGTAGATCCGCTTGGGCTCCATGAAGAGCACCGGATCCTCCTGGCGCATCGCCGACAGGAGCAGCCCCTTGGCGTCATAGGGGTTCGAGGGCACCACCACCTTCAAACCGGCGTGGTGGATGAAGACCGACTCGGGCGACTGGGAGTGGTAGAGGCCGCCCTTGATGCCGCCGCCGTAGGGCGTGCGGATCACCATCGGGCAGGGATACTGCCCACCGGAGCGGTAGCGGAACTTCGCCAGCTCGCTCACGATCTGGTCGTACGCCGGGTAGATGAAGTCGGCGAACTGGATCTCCGGCACCGGCCGCATGCCGTACAGCGCCATGCCGATCGCGGCGCCGACGATCCCGCCCTCCGCGAGCGGCGTGTCGATCACCCGGTTCTCGCCGAACTCCTCGTAGAGGCCGGCGGTGGCGCGGAACACGCCGCCGAACTTGCCGACGTCCTCGCCGAGGACCACCACGCGATCGTCGCGCCGCATCTCGATGCGCAGGGCATCGTTGACTGCCTGAAGGAGATTCAAGACGGGCATGGCGGGGGATCCCAAGACAAGCGCGGTGGCCTGTCAACCGTGATCATCGCTCCGGCCCGCGATCGCGCGCCTGGCCCACGGCCCGGGCGATCGATCCGGGCCACCGCGGCCGGCGCTGCGGTGCGCGAGAGAGCCGCACGCCCTCGCACGCGGCGAAGGCGATCGATCCGGCCCACCGCTCGGCCGGCGCCGCGGCGCGCGAGACCCGCCACACGCCTTCTCACGCGCGAAGGTGCGCTGCGGCCGGCGCCGGGGGCCGCCGCCGAAGCCTCGTGGCGCGGATGCGCAGAGGCGTCGTGGAGGAGGACTGCTTCGGCAGGTTCCTCGTTGGGCCGATGCGCGCAGGCGTCGACGAGAATCGCCGCGATGAGGGCCTTGCCGCCGCTGACGCGCGGGCGTCCGAGGCGACGCTGTCGTGGGCCGGAGGCGGAGGCGGCGGTGGGCGACCGCCCGAGCGGCCGCGCACGGAGCTGCAGGTTCAAGAATTCGCGACCGGGATGCCGAAGCTCGTGACCTTGGCCTTCTCGGCCCGCTCGCGCTCGATCAGGCCCTGCACGAAGAACTCCGCCGCCTTGTACGACGAGCGCACCAGCGGGCCCGACGCGACGTAGAGGAATCCCATCCCCTCCGCGATCTTCTTCAGCTCGGCGAACCGCTCCGGCGGCACGAACTCCTTCACCTCCAGGTGCCAGGGCGACGGCCGCAGGTACTGGCCGAGGGTCAGCACCGAGACGCCCACGTCCCGCAGGTCGCGGAACGACTGGACCAGCTCGTCCTGGGTCTCCCCGAGGCCGAGCATCAGCGACGACTTGGTGTGGATGTGGGGGTACGTCTTCTTCACGTACTCCAGCACGCCGAGCGACTGCCGGTAGCCCGCGCGATGGTCGCGCACCGTGGGGGTGAGGCGCTCCACCGTCTCGACGTTGTGGGCGATCACGGCGGGGTTCGCGAGGCCGATCTTGTCGAGGAAGTCCGTGCGCCCGGTGAAGTCCGGGATCAGCACCTCGAGGATCGTGTCCGGCGAGTGGGTGAGCAGCTCGGTGATGCAGGCGGCGAAGTGCGACGAGCCCTGGTCCGGCAGGTCGTCGCGGTCCACCGAGGTGACCACGAGGTACTTGAGGCCCAGCTTCGCCACCGCGCCGGCGAGGTTGCGCGGCTCGTCCGGATCCAGCGGCGCGGGACGCCTGGCGCTGGCGATGTTGCAGAAGCGGCAGCCGCGGGTGCAGGTGTCGCCCATCACCATCACGGTGGCGGTGCCGCCGCCCCAGCACTCGGCGACGTTGGGGCAGCGCGACTCCTCGCAGACGGTGTGGAGCTTCAGCTCGTGGAGTGTGGCCTTCACCTTCTCGTAGGTGGCGCCGCTGGGGAGGCGGACCTTCAGCCACTCGGGCTTCTTCTCTCTCGGCTTCTGCGTCGCCTTCGCCGAAGGCGTACCGAGCCCGATCAACTTCTCGCTCACGAAACCCTCGCATCGCGGCCCTCGGAGGCCGCTTCCTCGGGCATCCATGAGGCCGACCGGACCGGCGGTCGGCCTCGACTTCGGCCCTCTGCCGCGGCTCGTCGGGACGTCAGCGCGCCGCAAGCCTCTACTAACCCGTCACGCGGCTCTTGGCGAGAGCACCTGCCTGCCAGCCTTTGGCCGCCGCCCCGCCACCCCTGCCGAAGCCGGCCGATTGCCGTGGATCCCGCCTCGCCCTGACGAGCGCCGCCGAGTCCCCTCGGGCTCGCGCCTGGGGGCGCGGCGCTCCCATCGCGCGTTCCCCATGAAGCGCCTGCGGACCCGTCGGCGTGCGGCGACGCGGACTAGATGTGCAGCGGATGGCCGAGCGTCACGTGCGCGGCCTCGCCCATGATTTCCGAGAGCGTCGGGTGCGGGTGGATCGTCCGCGCCAGATCCTCGGTCGTGCTCTCGAGGCGCAGCGCCGCGCAGGCCTCCGCGATGAGGTCCGTGGCGTGCGGCCCGACGATGTGCACCCCCAGCACCTCGTCGTACTTCGTCTCGGAGACGATCTTCACCAAGCCCGAGGTCTGGCCCAGGATGCGGGCCTTGCCGATCGCCGTGAAGGGGAACTTCCCGACCTTCACGTCGTAGCCCTTCTCGCGGGCGGCCTTCTCGGTGAGGCCGACCGAAGCGACCTCGGGCGAGCAGTAGGTCGCGCCCGGGCACCGGTCGTAGCGGATCGGCTGGGGGTTCCTGCCGGCGATGTGGTCCACCGCGAGCAGCGCCTCGTGCGTGGCGAGGTGCGCCAGCATTTGGGTCGGCACCACGTCGCCGATCGCATAGACGCCGTCGGCCGAGGTGCGCATCATGTCGTCGACGGGGATGAAGCCCCGCTCCGTCTTGATGCCCACGGTCTCCAGGCCGATCCCCTCGGTCACCGGCTTGCGGCCGATGGCGGAGAGCAGCATCTCGGCCTCGATCACCTCGGTCTTGCCGTCCTTGCTGGCGAGGGTGGCCTTCACGCCCTTGGAGAGGCGCTCGAGCTTCTCCACCTTCGTCTCGAGGCGGAACTCGATCTTGCGCTTCCTGTAGGCGCGCTCGATCTCCTTGCTGACCTCCTCGTCCTCCACGGGGAGGAGGTGCGGCATCAGCTCGACGATCGTGATCTTGCTGCCGAAGGCCGCGAAGACCGAAGCGAACTCCATGCCCACCGCGCCGGCACCGACGACGATCAGGCTCTTCGGCACCCGATCCAGGTCGAGGATCTGGTCGCTGTTCAGCACGACCTTCCCGTCCGACTCCAACCCCGGGAACTCTCGGACGACCGAGCCGGTGGCGATGACGAGCTTCTTGTACTGGATCGTCTGCTTCGTGCCGACGTCGCCGGTGACCTCGAGCTTGCCCTTGCCGGCGAGCTTCCCGAACCCGGTCACCACCGTGACCTTGTTCTTCTTCATGAGGAAGCTGACGCCGTTCGAGCTCTGCTCGACGATCTTGTTCTTGCGGGCGAGCACGCCGGCCATGTGCACGCTGGGGTCGCCGGAGAGCTTGATGCCGTGCTCCGCCGCCGTCCGGATCTCCTCGATGACATCCGCCGAGTGGAGCATCGCCTTCGTCGGGATGCAGCCAACCAAGGTGCAGGTGCCGCCGAGCCTCTTCTGCTTCTCGACGAGGACCGTCTTCAGCCCGGCCTGCCCCGCATGGATCGCCGCCGCATAACCACCCGGACCGCTGCCCAGGACCGCCACATCGTAAACGTCTGCCACGAAGCTTCCCCTTGGGTTGGGTTCGGGCCGGTAGCTAACGCTCCGGGGCCTGGACCGTCAAGCGCCGCGGCTCCCCGCCGTGGCGCCCGCAGCGCGCCCCCTCTCTCGCCGCGCTGCGCCAACCCGCGCCGCCCCTCCGCCCCCACCCGCCGCATGCGCATCGGGCCAGCCGGCGCGGCCGCACCACGAGCTTGCCACCCCCCGCACGCAAATCGCGCCAGCCGAGCAAGCCGCCCCTTCGGGCCCACCCGCCGCCACCGCAGCACCGCGACGGTGGGCATCTGCCCAATCAAGAGCGCCTTCCCCCACCTAGGGCGGTCCCCTATGCCGGTCGTGCCGCCCGTCCGACGTGGCATTTCTCTCTCCTGAGCGCGTTGGACTCGCCGTCCCGCGCAGGTGCCGCACCGGCAGC
>DATMSB010000151.1:0-16388 GCA_035565615.1 Vulgatibacter sp.
GCCGGGACGGGAGGCGCCTCCCGCAGCGTGTTCGGACCGTCGCGCCGCAGCCGCCGCCGGGCCTCGTCGGCGCTCAGGCCGTCGGTAGGGTGGGTGCCCAGCCGGGCGAGGATCGCGTCCACGTCCTCGAGGGACGGATCGCGCCTCGGCCCTCGGCCCTCGGGGCCGCTCGCCCCCGCGCCGCTCATGCCCTCCAGGTGTAGCCGCGGTTCGTGCAGGTGGTGGGCTTGCGCCCGGCGAGCAGGGCCAGCAGCCCCAGCGGGTAGAAGAGGATCGCGACCAGGATCGCCCAGAGCGGGAAGCCCGCCTCCTGCGTGTGGTGCGAGCACCTCGGACAAGTGACGACGGCCATGTCTCACTCCTGCCCCTTCTTGCGACGCCCGGGACCAGCGATCCGCTCCTCAGCGGGCGATCTCGAGGACCACCTTCCCGCGTCCGTGCCCGGTGTCGAGGCGGCGGTGGGCGTCGGCGACCCTCTCGAGCGGCAGCACTTGATCCACCAGGGGCTCGAACCGGCCCTGCTCGATCGCCGCCGACATCTCCTCGAGGCGCCGCCGCTCCCGCTGGATGAAGACGCCGTGCAGCTCGAGGTTGCGGTGGTAGGCCTCGGAGAGATCGCCCTTCGGTCCGAGGATGAACGCCACCCTCCCGTACGGCCGCACCGCCGGGAGGCTCTTCGGCGTGACCTCGCCGCCCACCAGATCGAAGACGGCGTCCACGCCCCTGCCCCCCGTCTCCCGCAGCGCCACCTCGGCGGGATCCTCCGCCGCATAGTCGACGGCCACGTTGGCGCCCAGCTCCCGCAGCGTGGCCTGGTTCTTCGCCGAAGCGGTGGCGATCACCCGGGCGCCGCTCGCGGCGGCCATCTGCACCGCGAAGGATCCCACGCCCCCTGCGCCTCCGTGGATGAGGACCGTCTGCCCGAGCTGCACCCGCAACCGCCGCACGATCGCCTCCCACGCGGTTCCGCCGGCGAGGGGCACCGCCGCCGCCTCCACGAACGAGAGCGACGGCGGCTTGGGACCGACGATGTCCTCCTTCACCACCGTGTACTCCGCGTAGGTGCCGTGCCGACCTTCCCCGGTGAGCTCCCCGGTGAAGAAGACCTCGTCGCCCTCGCGAAAGTCCCTGGCGCCGGGCCCGACCATCTCCACCACGCCGGCGGCGTCGGAGCCGAGGATCACGGGGAGAGGGAGCTTCGCCCAGTATCCGGACGCGCGGATCTTCGCGTCCACCGGGTTCACGGCCGCCGCCACCACCCGGACCAGGAGCTCGCCGTGGCCGGGCTTGGGCCGCTCCACCTCCCGGAGGTGGAACTCCTCCGGCGGACCGTAGCGGTCGATCACCATCGCGCGCATCGCTCGCCTCCCCTTGGAACGAAGGGTTTCAGGATCGACCGCCGGGCCTGGAAGCGCCAGCCGCGATCTTCGAGGGATCGTCCGCTCGGCGACTCGCTTTCGGCGGCCGGGGCTTCAGGGCCGCAGGTCGTGGTTCACGGGGCCGGTTCCCGCCCCCAGCCCGGGCGCCGCCTCGATCGCCTTGCCGATCCACGCCTTCGCCCGGCCGATCGCCTCGGTGAGGGGAAGGCCGGCGGCGAGCCCCGCCGTGATCGCGGCGGAGAAGGTGCACCCGGTGCCGTGGGTGTGGCGGGTCTCGATCCGCGGACCGGCGAACCGGCGGACCTCGGCGCCGTCGAAGAGGACGTCGACCGCCTCCGCCCCGCCGAGGCTGCCGCCCTTCACCAGCACCGCCTTGGGCCCTCGCGCCGCGATCGCCCGCGCCGCCTCCGCCATGTCGGCCTCGCTCCGGACCGCGCGGCCCGCCAGCGCGGCGGCCTCGTGGAGGTTCGGCGTCACCAGGGCCGCGAGTGGGAGGAGCCGGGCGGCGAGCGCCTCGGCGACGTCGGGCCCGGCGAGCGCGGCGCCGTGCTTGGAGATGAGCACCGGATCGACCACGAGCGGCCCCAGCTCCAGCCGCTCGACGGCGTCCGCCACCGCCTCCACGATGGCGCGGGTGCCGAGGGCGCCGGTCTTCACGGCGTGGGGGCGCAGGTCGGAGGCGACCGAGTCGATCTGGGCGGCGATCACCTCGACCGGGAGGGTGTGCACGGCCTGGACGCCGATGGTGTTCTGCGCCGTCACCAGGGTCAGCGCGCTGGTGCCGAAGACGCCGAAGCGGTGGAAGGTCTTGAGGTCGGCCTGGATGCCGGCGCCTCCGCCGGAATCCGAGCCTGCGATGGTGAGGGCGATGCGCATGGGCCCAGGCAGATAGCGCCGGCGGCTCCGCCGGGCAAGCCGGCCGCCGCCTCGCCCGGCCTGTGGAGGCGAGGCCCGCGCGCCCGTCCGGGACCGCGGCGTCGGCCCTCCGCTACCGGAGGACGCTGCGGACCGCCTCGCGGATGGCCGGCGCGTCGAACGGCTTCTCGAGCCGGACGTTCGGCACCGACTCGAGGAAGGCCTTCGCCGTGCTGGAGAAGACCCCGCCCGACATGAAGATCACCCGGGAGGCGAGCTCCGCCGACAGGCGCTCGAACTCGGCGTAGAGATCCACCCCGGTGAGCTCGGGCATCATCACGTCGCAGACCACCGCGTCGAAGCGCTCGCCGTTCATCACCCGCAGGATCGCCTCCCGCGCGGTGGTGGCGAACTCCACCTCGTGCTCGGACGAGAGCATCCGCTGGACGGCGGCGAGGATCATCGGCTCGTCGTCCACCACGAGGATGCGTCCCTTCGCCCCCCGCTCCTCGCTGCGGTCCGAAGGCTGAGGGGCGGGCTCCGCCCTCGCGGCGGTGGGCAGCACCAGCCGAAAGACGGTGCCCACGCCCACCTCGCTCTCCACCCCCAAGGTGCCGCCGAGGCCGGCGACGATGCCATGGCAGATGGCGAGGCCCAGCCCCGTCCCCTCCCCCTCGGGCTTGGTGGTGAAGAAGGGCTCGAAGATCCGCTGCAGCTCGTCCGGCGGGATCCCGACCCCGGTGTCGCGCACCTCGACCTCGAGGCGCCCGTCCTTCGCCCGGGCCACGATGCGGATCTCGTTGGCGCTCGCGCGCCCCTCGGGGATCGCCTGCGCCGCGTTGAGGATCAGGTTGAGGAAGACCTGGCCCAACCTCCCCTCGCTGCGGTGCGCCGGCGGCAGCTCGTCGCCCAGGTCGAGGGCGAGCTGGGCGCGGTGGCGGATCTCGGTGCGCGCCATCCGCGCCGACGACTCGATCACCCGGCGCAGGTCCACGGCGTCGTCCACCTTCTCGTCGGAGCGGGAGAAGATCTTGAGGTCCCGCGCGATCTCCCGGACGCGCTCGCTCGACTCCCTCGCGTCCCGCAGCGGCTCCTCGATGCGGCGGAGGAGGTCGGCGACGCGCGCCCCGCCACCCTCCACCTCCCGGCGCAGCGCCTCGAGATCCTCGGCCACGAACTCGAGGTTCGCGAGGAGCGCGGAGAGCGGGTTGTTGATCTCGTGGGCGACGCTCGCCGCGAGGGTCCCGACGGACGCCAGCCGATCGGAGATGAGGAGCTGCTCCTCCACCCGCGCCTTCTCCGCGCGCAGCTCGGCGTCCCGCAGGCAGCGCTCCACCGCGGCGTTGAGGCGGGTCAGCTTGTTCTTGGAGAGGAAGTCCTGGGCGCCCGCGTGCAGCGAGTCGACGGCGATCTCCTCCCCCACCGTTCCGGAGACGATGATGAAGGGGAGGTTCAGCTTGCGCTCCGCCAGGAGGGCGAGCGCCTTCGGCCCGCTGAACCTCGGCATCGAGTAGTCGGAGATCACGAGGTCCCATTCCTGGGCATCGAGCGCAGCCGACATCGCCTCCGCGGTGTCCACCCGCGTGTACGACACGTCGAACGCCCGGCCCAGCTCCCGGGCGAGGAGGATCGCGTCCGACTCCACGTCCTCGACGATCAGGACCTTCAATCGCTTCAAGCGGCACCCCCTTGGGAGGCCGGCGCCCGCTCGTTGAGCACCAGCCAGTACAGGCCGAGCTGGCGCACGGCCTCCGTGAACTGCGTGAAGTCCACCGGCTTGCGAACGTAGCTGTTCGCGCCGAGCCCGTAGCCGGCGAGCCGGTCCTGCTCCTCCACCGACGAGGTCAGGATCACCACGGGGACGAGGCGGGTGCGCTCGTCGGCCCGGATCTGCCTGAGGACCCCGAGCCCGTCCAGCTTGGGGAGCTTCAGGTCGAGGAGGATCACCTGCGGCAGGACGGCGGGATCCCGCTGCGCGTGCGGCCCCCGGGCGAAGAGCCAGTCGAGCGCCTCGACGCCGTCCCGGGCGACCACCACGGGGTTCAGGATCTTGCTCTTGCGGAACGCGCGCAGGGTCAGCTCCTCGTCCTGCGGATTGTCCTCCACCAGGAGGATCACGGCATCGCTGTTCATCTCGCTGGCTCCTCGTCGCCGATGGTGAACGAGAAGGTCGCGCCCCGGTCGACCTCACCCTCGGCCCAGGCGCGGCCGCCGTGGCGGCGGACGATGCGCTGGACGGTGGCGAGCCGGCCCACGAACCGATCCCGGGGGATGCCGAGGAGCGCCTCGCCCGCCGCGATGAGGTCGAGGAAGCGCCGGTCGTCCGCGTCCTCGAGGAAGACCATGACCGGGAGGTTCCGTAGGATCTCCCGCAGGGAGCGGTTCTCCTCCTCGAGCCGCTCGATCCTCGAAACGTCCTGCCCAGCGGCAGCTTCCCTCAAGCTTGAGCCATCCCGGTGGCCGCGCGAGTTGGATCCCGTAGCGTAACGGTGCCTTGGTACGGCATGCAACCATGTGTGGGAGGCGATGGAACCCCATGCCAACCACTTGCGCGGCGGCGGCCGATTCGACACCGTGAGGGCATGCGAACGATCCTCTTGACGGTCCTGGGGCTCGCGGCCCTGGCGGCTTGCACGCGCAGCCAGGCGGAGGACGCCCCCGCTCCTCCCACCTCGTCCGCACCGGCCGCAACGGCAGGAAAGGAAGCTCCCGTGGTGATCGATCATGTGCTGGAAGGACTGGACGGAAAGCCCGTCGACCTCGCGAGCTACCGCGGGAAGGCGATGCTGATCGTGAACGTCGCCTCGAACTGCGGATACACGCCGCAGTACGAGGGTCTCGAGAAGCTCTACCGCGAGTACAAGAATCGGGGCCTGGTGGTGATCGGGATCCCCTCCAACGACTTCGGCGGCCAGGAGCCCGGCACCGCCGAGGAGATCCGCGCGTTCTGCGACACCCGGTACGGCGTCACCTTCCCCATGATGGCGAAGGTCCACGCCAAGGGACCGGACATCGCGCCCATCTACGAGACGCTGACGAAGCGGACCGAGGAGAAGCTGCGGGGCGAGGTCCGCTGGAACTTCACCAAGTTCCTGGTCGACCCCGCGGGCGTCCCGGTGGCCCGCTTCGACTCCAAGGTCGAGCCGCTCTCGCAGGAGATCGTCGCCGCCGTCGAGGCGGTGCTCCCCGCGCCGTGAGACGCTCGCTCGTCCTGGACGACTTCCTCCCCTACCGCCTCTCGGTCGCGGCGAACGCGGTCAGCCGGGTGATCGCGCGCTCCTACGAGGACGCCGGGCTGCGCACCAACGAGTGGCGGGTGCTGGCGGTGCTGGCCGAGGACGGGCCGTCCAGCCAGCAGCGCCTGGTGGGCCGCACCCAGATGGACAAGGTCGCGGTGAGCCGCGCGGCGACGGCGCTCGCCGACGAAGGGCTGGTGCGGCGCCGGGAGGATCCCGACGACGCCCGGGCCCTGATCCTCTCCCTCACCGCCCGGGGCCGGGCGCTCCACCGCCGGCTGGCGCCCAGGGCCCTGGCCCTCGAGGACGCGCTGGCGGAGGGCCTGAGCGCCCGGGATCTCGCCACCCTCGGGCGGCTGCTGCGGCGCCTGGAGGACGCGGCCGGGCGCCTGCTCGCCGAGGAGTGATCGCGAGACTTCAGCGGTGCCGGTAGGCGCGCAGGAAGGTGCGCACCGCCCGATCCACCTCGCGCTCCACCAGCTCGTCCGAGAGCCGATCGACGATGCCCAGGTGGAGCATCGATCGAGCGTTGTCGAGGCAGAGGGCCGCGAAGTCGATCGCCGCCTCCTCGGGATCGTCGAGCGCGAGCGCCCCCATCCGCGCGGCCTTCTCGAGGAAGCGCGCCAGGTTCTTCCGACCCGCCAGGATCCCGCACTCGTACAGCGCGCGGCCCGCGCCGGGGAAGCGCCCGGCCTCCGCGGTGACGATCCGGTAGCGGAGCACGCTCGCCGGGGATCCGACCAGGCGGAGGAGCTGCTCCCCGATCGTCCGCAGATCCGCCTCGACGTCGCCGGTCGGCGTCTCCAGGAGCGAGACGAACTTCTCCCGCAGAGAGCGGTTCTCACGGTCGACGGTGGCGAGGAAGAGCGCCTCCTTGTCCCGGAAGTGGTTGTAGATGGTGGCCTTGGAGACGCCGGCGGCGGCCGCGATCGCGTCCACGCTCGCCCGCTGGTAGCCCAACTCTCGGAACACGGACGTGGCGCCGTCCAGGATCTGCTCGCGCTTTGCCGGTGAATGCGCCGGTGCCGACATCCGCTCCCGCCTTTGTGAAGAACGGTAAACTAGACGGTTCAGTCTTGACCGTCAAACGTCGATTCGTTAGCCAATACCGCCCCGCACAACCCGAGGGAATCCGGTGAGAGCACAGCATCCTTCGCCCGTCGCCGCGGCAGCGGTGCTGCTATCGACGCTCGTCGTCGCCGCGGGCTGCGAGCAGGCCGCCCCGCCGCCGCGACCGGCGGGACCGGTGGAGGTGGGGGTGATCACCGTGGCCCCCGAGCCCCTGACCCTGGCGCGCGAGCTACCCGGGCGCACCTCGCCCTTCCGCGTGGCGGAGGTCCGGGCGCGGGTCGACGGCATCGTCCTGAAGCGCCTCTTCGAGGAGGGCACCGACGTCGACCGGGGCCAGCCCCTCTTCGAGATCGATCCCCTCCCGTACCAGGCGGCGCTGGCGAGCGCGGAGGCGACCCTGGCCCGGGCCCTGGCCACCGAGGAGTCTCGAAGGCTGCTCGCCGGTCGCTACGAGGAGCTCCTCGCGTCGAAGGCGGTGAGCCAGCAGGAGTTCGACGACGCCGCTGCCGCGTTCAAGGCCGCCGCCGCGGACGTGGCGGCGGGGCGGGCGGCGGTGCAGGCCGCCCGGATCGACCTCGGCTACACCCGCGTCACCTCGCCGATCGCCGGCCGCATCGGGCGCTCGGAGGTGACGGAGGGCGCGTACGTGCAGCAGGGGCAGGCCACCCTCATGGCCACGGTGCAGCAGCTCGATCCGATCTACGTCGACCTGACCCAGTCGAGCGCCGAGGCGCTCAAGCTGCAGCGGCACCTCGAGAGCGGCGAGCTCGAGCGATCGGGCGACGGCGCCAAGGTGCGTCTCGTCCTCGAGGACGGCACCGTCTACCCGGAGGAGGGCACCCTGCAGTTCACGGGGGTCACGGTGAACCCCGGCACCGGATCGATCACGCTGCGCGCGCTCTTCCCCAACCCGAGGAAGGAGCTGCTCCCCGGCATGTTCGTGCGGGCGCGCCTCGAGGAGGGGACGACGTCCCAGGCGCTGCTCGTGCCCCAGGCCGCGCTGCGCCGCGACGCCCAGGGGAACGCCAGCGTGATGGTGGCGGGCGAGGGAGAAAAGGTGGAGCTGCGGCAGGTGGAGGCCCCCCGCGCGGTCGGGAACCGCTGGCACGTGACCCGCGGGCTCGCCGCCGGCGATCGGGTGATCGTCGAGGGGCTGCAGAAGATCCGGCCCGGCGTTCAGGTGGAGGCGATCCCCTTGGGCGCCGACGCGAGCGAGCAGGCGTCGCTCCCCCGGCGAGGTCCCTGAGCGTGCCCAGGTTCTTCATCGATCGGCCCATCTTCGCCTGGGTGATCGCCATCCTGGTGATGCTCGCCGGCACCCTGGCCATCCGGGCCCTGCCGGTGGCCCAGTACCCCGCGATCGCGCCGCCCGAGGTGGGCATCCGCGCCTTCTACCCGGGCGCCGACGCGAAGACCCTCGAGACCACCGTCACCCAGGTGATCGAGCAGAAGCTCAACGGCATCGACGGTCTGCGCTACTTCAAGTCCGAGAGCCTCGGCTCCGGCATGATGAACATCAACGTCACCTTCGAGCCGTGGGTGGATCCCGACATCGCCCAGGTTCAGGTGCAGAACAAGGTGGCGAGCGCGGAGCCCCTCCTCCCCGAGGAGGTGAAGCGACAGGGCGTCACCGTCAACAAGACCTCCCGCAACTTCCTCCAGATCTGGACCTTCATCTCCAGCGACGGGAGCCTGCACCGCAACGACATCGCCGACTTCGTCGCCTCGAACCTCCTCGACCAGATCGCCCGGGTGCCGGGCGTGGGCGAGACCCAGCTCTTCGGCGCGCCGTACGCGATGCGGATCTGGCTGAACCCCGACAAGCTCACCGCCTTCGGCCTCACCCCGGAGGACGTGGCCGCCGCGATCCGCGCCCAGAACACCCAGCTCTCCGCCGGCCAGCTCGGCGGGATGCCCTCGCTCCCTGGGACTTCGTTCAACGCCACCATCACCGCGCAGAGCCGGCTCTCCACCCCGGAGGAGTTCCGCGACATCCTCCTGCGGGTGGAGCGGGACGGTGCCCAGGTGCGCCTGGGCGACGTGGCGCGGGTGGAGCTCTCCGGCGAGAACGCGGAGACCGACTCCTTCTACAACCGGATGCCGTCGGCGTCCCTCGGCGTGAAGCTCGCCACCGGCGCCAACGCCCTGGAGACCGCGGCGGCGGTGGAGGCCGAGCTCGAGGAGCTCTCCGCCTTCTTCCCGCCGGGCCTGACCCACGAGATCTCGACGGACGCCACCCCCTTCGTGCGCCTGTCGATCCAGAGCGTCGTCCGCACCCTCCTGGAGGCGATCGTCCTCGTCTTCCTGGTGATGTTCCTCTTCCTGCAGAACCTCCGGGCGACGCTCATCCCCACCATCGCGGCGCCGGTGGTGCTGCTCGGCGTGTTCGGGGTGCTCGCCGCCTCCGGCTTCACCATCAACACTCTCACCATGTTCGGCATGGTGCTGGCGATCGGCCTCCTCGTGGACGACGCCATCGTGGTGGTGGAGAACGTCGAGCGGGTGATGTCGGAGGAGAAGCTCTCCCCGAAGGAGGCGACGAGGAAGTCGATGGGCCAGATCACCTCGGCCCTCTTCGGCGTCACCACCGTCCTCTCCGCGGTCTTCGTGCCGATGGCCTTCTTCGGCGGATCGGTGGGCGCGATCTACCGCCAGTTCTCCATCACGATCGTGTCGGCGATGGTCCTCTCGCTCCTGGTGGCGATGACCCTCACCCCCGCCCTCTGCGCCACCCTGCTCCGGCCCATCCCCCACGGGCCGCGCAAGGGTTTCTTCGGCTGGTTCAACCGGATCTTCGGCCGCACCCAGGCCCGGTACGAGGGCGCGGTCGGGCGGATCCTGGGCATGCGGGGCAGGGCCATGATGGCCTACGCCGTGATCGTCGTCGTGGTGGGCGCGCTCCTCTGGAAGCTGCCCACGGCCTTCCTCCCCGAGGAGGATCAGGGCCAGCTCACCGCCATGGTGACCCTGCCCCCCGGCTCCACCCTCGAGCAGACCAAGGCCACCCTGGAGAAGGTCGCCGACTACCTGCTGGACGAGGAGCGCGACGCCATCCACTCGGTGCTCACCATCGCCGGCTTCAACTTCGGCGGGCGGGGCCAGAACAACGGCATCGCCTTCGTGCGGCTGCGGGACTGGTCGGAGCGCAAGGACCCCCGCCTCAAGGCGCAGGCGGTGGCGGAGCGTGCCGGGGCGAGGTTCGCCCAGTTCCGGGAGGCCCTCGGCTTCGCCTTCACACCGCCGGCGGTGCCCGACCTCGGCACGGGCACCGGCTTCGAGCTCCAGCTCCAGGACCGCGCCGGGCAGGGGCGGGAGGCGCTCCTCGCCGCCCGCGATCAGCTCGTGGCCGCGGCCCGCCAGGATCCCGCCGTGACCCGGGTGCGGCCCTCGGGGCAGGAGGACGCCACCCAGTACAAGATCGACATCAATCAGGAGAAGGCCGCGGCCCTCGGCCTCTCGCTCGCGTCGGTGAACCAGACCCTCGCCACCGCGTGGGGCGGCGCCTACGTGAACGACTTCATCGACAAGGGCCGGGTGAAGAAGGTCTTCATGCAGGCGGACGCGCCCTTCCGCATGCAGCCGGAGGATCTGAACCGCTGGTACGTCCGCAACGACGCCGGGCAGATGGTGCCCTTCTCCGCCTTCGCCTCCGGTAGGTGGACCTGGGGCTCGCCCCGCCTCGAGCGCTTCAACGGCCTGCCCTCCGTGCAGATCCAGGGCGAGACCCCCCAGGGCCGAAGCACCGGCGAGTCGATGGCGGCCATGGCGGCCCTCGCCGAAGAGCTCCCGCCCGGCTTCGCCCTGGAGTGGTCGGGGCTCTCCTACGAGGAGCAGCTCTCCGGCGCCCAGGCGCCGGCGCTCTACGCCATCTCGCTCCTGGTGATCTTCCTGTGCCTCGCCGCGCTGTACGAGAGCTGGTCGATCCCCTTCTCGGTGATGCTCGTGGTGCCGCTGGGCGTCTTCGGCGCGGTGGTGGCGGCGTACCTCTTCGGCCTGCGCAACGACGTCTACTTCCAGGTGGGCCTGCTCACCACCATCGGCCTCTCCTCCAAGAACGCCATCCTCATCGTGGAGTTCGCCCGGGATCTGATGGTGCAGGGGCGGGGTATGATCGAGGCGACGATCGAGGCGTCGCGACAGCGGCTGCGGCCGATCCTGATGACCTCGCTCGCCTTCGTCCTGGGGGTGACGCCCCTGGCCATCTCGAAGCGCGCCGGCGCCGGCGCGCAGAACGCCATCGGCATCGGCGTCATCGGTGGGATGGTCTCCGGGACGGTGCTCGCCGTGATCCTCGTCCCGGTGCTCTTCGTGGTGGTCGTCCGCGTCTTCTCCCGGCGCAAGGACCCCGAGACCGCCCCGGCACCGGCGCTTCGGGAGACCGCCCATGGCTGAGGTGCGGGGACCGGGAATCGCCGCGGCGGCGCTCTCCCTCGCGCTCGCCGGCTGCACCATGGCGCCGACGTACGCGCGCCCCGAGGCGCCGATCGCCGAGGCGTACCCGGCGCAGACCGAGGGCGAGGCGGACGCGGCGCTGCTGGGGTGGCGGGACGTGTTCGGCGACGAGCGGCTCCAGGCGCTCATCGAGCTGGCCCTCGAGAACAACCGCGACCTGCGGGTCGCCACCCTGAACGTGGAGCGGCTGCGGGCCCTGTACCGGATCCAGCGCGCGCCCCTGTTGCCGTCGGTGAACGCCACCGGCAGCGCCACCTTCCAGGAGCTCCCCGAGGGCGTGCCCGGCCGCGACGAGCAGTACGCCGCCACCTTGAACGTCACCGCGTGGGAGCTCGACTTCTTCGGCAGGATCCGCTCCCTGGCGGACGCGGCACTGGAGCGCTACTTCGCCACCGCCGAGGCCAGGCGCAGCGCCCACCTCTCCCTGGTTTCCCAGGTGGCGATCGCCCACTTCACGGAGCGCGCCCTGGCGGAGCAGCTCGAGCTGGCGAGGGGCACGCTGGAGCTGGTGGAGGAGTCCTTCGCGATCACCCGGCGCGCCTTCGAGCTGGGCACCGCCTCCGAGCTGGACCTGCGCACCTCCGAGAGCCAGGTGGAGACCGCGCGCTTCAACGTCGCCCTCTACGAGCAGCGCCACGCCCAGGCGGTGAACGCGCTGGTCTTCCTGGTGGGTGCGCCGCTCCCCGCCGATCTGCCCGGGTCTGTGGCCCTCGCCGACGCGAAGGTGCTGATCGACCTGCCGGCGGGCCTCCCCTCCGATCTGCTGCAGCGCCGCCCCGACATCCTCGCGGCGGAGCACGAGCTGATGGCGGCCAACGCCTCCATCGGCGCGGCGCGGGCGGCGTTCTTCCCGTCGATCAGCCTCACCGGAGTGGCGGGCTTCGGCAGCGCGGAGCTGGGCGAGCTCTTCGGGGGCGACGGGTTCACCTGGCTGTTCTCGCCGCGCATCGACGTCCCGATCTTCCAGGGCGGCGCGCTGCGGGCGAGCCTCGACGCCGCGGAGATCTCCAAGGCGATCGAGGTGGCGCGGTACCAGCGTGCGATCCAGGCCGCCTTCCGCGAGGTCTCGGACGCGCTGGTAGGGCAGAGGGCCCTCGCCGATCAGCTCGACGCGCAGGAGGCCCGGGTGGCGGCGAACGAGCGGCGGTACGACCTGGCGAACCGGCGCTACCGCGCGGGGATCGACAGCTACGTCACCCTCCTCACCGCCCAGCAGGATCTCTACCGTTCCCAGGAGCTCCTCATCGACGCCCGGTTCAACCGGCTCGCCAACGTGGCGAACCTCTACCGGGCCCTCGGCGGCGGCTGGAAGGAGACGGCGGAGGAGACCCCGGTGGCCCCCGAGGCGGGCTGAGGGCGGGCCCTCGCTCCTCCGGCGTGTCTCCACCCTCCAAACGGAGCATGCCGGCCCCTTTGCCTCGAATGGTTACATCTGTTACCATCTCCACTTCTCACAGGAGGCGAAGAGATGGCAGGCGAGTACCTTTCCGGATTCGGCAACGAGCACGCGACGGAGGCGGTGGCGGGCGCCCTCCCCGTCGGACGCAACTCGCCCCAGCGGCCGCCCTTCGGCCTCTACGCCGAGCAGCTCTCCGGCACCGCGTTCACCGCGCCCCGCCGCGAGAACCGGCGCTCTTGGCTCTACCGGATGCGCCCGTCGGCGGGGCACGACGCCTACCGCCTCGCGAAGCAGGGGCTCCTCCACAGCGGGCCCTTCGCGGAGGGCGCGGTGTCCCCCAACCGGCTCCGCTGGGATCCACAGCCGGCGCCCACGGAGCCCACCGACTTCGTGGAGGGGCTCGTCACCTTCGCGGGCAACGGCGGCCCCTCCATCGGCACCGGCCTCTCCATCCACCTCTACGCCGCCAACCGCTCCATGGTCGACACCGTCTTCGGCAGCGCCGACGGCGAGTTCCTCGTCGTCCCCCAGTCCGGCCGCCTCCTCCTCGTCACCGAGATGGGCCGGCTCTACGCGGCGCCCGGCGAGGTCGCGGTCCTGCCCCGGGGCGTGCGGTTCCGCGTGGAGCTCCCCGACGGCAAGGCCGCGGGCTACGTCTGCGAGAACCACGGCGCGCTCTTCCGCCTGCCGGAGCTGGGGCCCATCGGCTCCAACGGCCTCGCCAACGCCCGCGACTTCCTCACCCCGGTGGCCGCCTTCGAGGACGTGGAGCGCCCCACCCGCGTGCTCCACAAGTTCCAGGGCCGCCTGTGGGAGACCACCCTCGACCACTCCCCCCTCGACGTGGTGGCGTGGCACGGGAACCTGGCGCCGTACAAGTACGACCTGTCCCGCTTCAACACCATCGGCACGGTGAGCTACGACCACCCGGATCCCTCCATCTTCACCGTGCTCACCTCGCCGTCCGACACCCCGGGGACGGCCAATTGCGACTTCGTCATCTTCCCGCCGCGGTGGATGGTGGCGGAGGACACCTTCCGTCCGCCCTGGTTCCACCGGAACGTGATGAGCGAGTTCATGGGCCTGGTGCACGGGGTGTACGACGCCAAGGAGGGCGGCGGCTTCGTCCCCGGCGGCGCCTCGATACACAACTGCATGAGCGCCCACGGCCCCGATCGGCACAGCCACGACGCCGCCACCAACGCGACCCTCGCCCCCCACAAGATCGAGGACACCCTCGCCTTCATGTTCGAGTCGCGCTGGATGATCGCGCCCACGGCCTACGCCATGGAGAGCCCCACCCTGCAGCGCGACTACGACGCCTGCTGGGGATCGTTCGAGAAGGCGAAGCTGCCCCGCTGATCGCCCGCCTTCCTCCGGGCGGAGGCGGCGTGGAGGCCGTCACCGCCCGATCGAGATTGTCGAGTAGGCGATAGTCCGGGCGATCCACATCCTGCGATCTCGACGACCCCCCCGGCGCAGGCGCATCATGCGCTCCAGCCGGCGGCATCCCGCCGCCGCCAAGGAGCCATATATGAAGCGTGTCGCCGTCATCGGTCTGGGCAACGTGGGGCATCACTGCGTGGAGGCGGTCCGCGCCGCCCCCGATCTCGAGCTGGCGGGCGTCGTCCGCCGCAACCCCGGAGACCGCCCTCCGTCGCTATCCGACGTACCCTTCGCGAAGACGGTCGACGAGCTCGGTCGGGTGGACGGCGCCCTCCTCGCCTGCCCCACCCGCTCGGTGCCGGAGATCGCCGCCGGCCTCCTCCGCCAGGGGATCTCCACCGCCGACAGCTTCGACATCCACGGTGACACCCTGGTGGAGCTGCGCCGCGACCTCGGCGCCGCGGCGAAGGAGGGAGGCGCCGCGGCGCTGATCGCCTCGGGATGGGATCCCGGCACGGACTCGATCGTGCGCGCGGTCCTCGAGGCGAGCGCACCCCGCGGCGTCACCTTCACCGACTTCGGCCCCGGCATGTCGATGGGCCACACCGTGGCGGTGAAGGCGATCCCCGGCGTGCGCAAGGCGCTGTCGATGACCCTCCCCGCGGGGCAGGGCGTGCACCGGCGCGCGGTCTACGTGGAGCTGCAGCCCGGTGCCAAGGGCGCCGAGGTGGAGCGCGCCATCCGCGAGGATCCCTACTTCGTCCGCGACGAGACCCGGGTGAGCTTCGTGGACGACGTGGACGCGCTCGTCGACATGGGCCACGGCGTGGTGATCGAGCGCAAGGGCGTGTCCGGATCGACGCACAACCAGCTCTTCCGCTGGGAGATGCGGATCCAGAACCCCGCCCTCACCGGGCAGGTGATGACCGCCGCGCTGCGGGCGGCCATGCGGCAGGAGCCGGGCTGCTACACCCTCCTCGAGATCCCCCTCGCCGACCTGCTCCCGGGCGAGCGGGAGGGCTGGATCCGGAAGCTCGTCTGATCGGGAGGCGCGCCGAGCCGAGTCCGCTTCGGCTCGGCGCCGCCGCCCCTCAAGGGTGCGCGGCCTGCTGCTCCCACACCCGCTGGGTGATGCACTGCTGCAGGAACGAGAGGTGCCGCTTCTCGTCGTCGTAGTTGTGCTTGACCAGGTTCATCAGGTCCGGCGGCCAGCTCTCCTTCGCCGCCTTCGCGTAGGCCTGGTTCACCAGCTTCTCGTTGGACTCCATCGCGCGGATGGCGCCCTCGTTCCCCATCCTCGCGGAGATCGCGGTCATCGACTTCAGGAAGAAGCCCTTGATCGTGCTCTTGTCGTGGGGCATGCCGCCCATCTGCCGGATCGCCTGGTTGAGCGAGTCGACGTGGGTGCGGTGGTCGTTCTGGAACTCCCGCAGCTTGCTGCGCACATGCTCGATGTCGATCCCGCCGATCGCCTCCTCGTACGAGTTGATGGCGTCGTGATCCACCTTCAACAGGTCGTTGAGGTGGTCGATCATCCTGGTCTTGTCCATGTCCCGTCATCCTCGCGTATGGGTTTCTCGCCGGGGAGACGGTACGGACCGCCACCTTCGCCCGCAAACCGGGCGTAGGGAAGATTCGGGGCGGATCCGTCGGGAAGACGACTACGACTCGCGGCCCTTCTCCAGATCCCGCTCGGCCTTGCGGATGGTGGCATCGGAGGCCTCGCCCTTCTTGGGAGGCGGCAGGTCGACGCCGGCGCGCCTCGCCTCGGAGAGCCCGATCGCGATCGCCTGTCGCGGCGATCGGGCCGGCCCCTTGCCCTCCTTCATCTCGCGCATCTCCTCCCGCACGAACTCGCCGGCCTGGGTGGACGCCGACTTCCCCTTCCGCGCGTCGGCGCGGGCCCGCTCCTCGGCCTTCTTCTTCGGCATCTCGCCTCCCTTTGGCGTCGACTTCGGCACGGGCCCGAGGAGGCGCAAGGCTACGAAGGGGGAAGCGCGACCTGGAACGTGGCCCCTTCCCCGAGGGCGCTCTCCACCCGGATCTCGCCGCCGTGGGCCTCCACGATCCGCCGCACGATGTAGAGGCCCAGGCCCATGCCGTGGATCGACTTCACCTCGCCGGTGCGCTCGAAGCGCTCGAAGATCCGCTCCTGATCGCCGGGCGCGATCCCGATCCCCCGGTCGCGCACCGCCAGAAGGGCGGCGCCGTCCTCCCGGCCCACCTCGACGTCGATGGGCTTCCCCTCGCCGAACTTGAGGGCGTTGGTGAGGAGGTTGGTGAGGACCTGATCGAGGCGGAGGCGATCCCACCGACCCTCCACCGCCGCCGGCGCGCGCAGGCGCAGCGGAGAGCCGGCCTGCTCCGCGTCCTCCTCGAACCGGGCCACGATCTCCTCGGCGAGCGCCCGCAGGTCGAGCGCCTCCCGCTCGAGCTCCATCTCGCGCCCGGCCTGCAGGCGGGTGACGTCGAGGAGCTGGACGACGAGCCGGGCGAGCTTGTCCACCTGGCGGCTCGCGCCCACGACCTTCGCCTCGAGCGCCGGATCGAGATCGGGATCCTTGCGCGACCGACGCAAGATGAGCTGGAGCTGCAGGCGCAGGGAGGACA
>DATMSB010000152.1:0-11894 GCA_035565615.1 Vulgatibacter sp.
GAGGACCACCAGGGTGGCGACGAGCATGCCGGCGGTGACGCTCTCGCCCTCGGTGAGGACGCTCGACACACGGCCCCCCGCGACGATGTACGCCGCCCAGCAGCCGCCGGCCAGGAGCGCGAGCGCGACGCCGAGGGGATCGACGGCGGCGGCGGAACCCTCCCACGGCGCGATCAGGGCGATGCCGGCGCCGGCGAGGATCACCCAGGCGAAGTCCGCGGGGCGCCGGGAGCCGAAGAGCGCGACGCCCAGAGGCCCGACGAACTCGAGGGTGACCGCGAGCCCCAGGGGGATGCGGGCGAGCGCCTCGTAGAACGCCACGTTCATGCCGCCCAGCGCGACGCCGTAGGGGGCGACGGCCCGCCACTGCCTGGCTCCGAAGCGCCACGGCCTGGGGCGGAACGCCGCGAGCAGCAGGAGGGACGCGAAGACGAGCCGCAGGCCGGAGGTGCCGGAGGGCCCCAGGCCGGGGAAGAGCTCCTTGGCGAGGGAGGCGCCGGCCTGCACGCTGGCGATCGCCACGAGGAGGAGGAGGATGGCGGGGACGCGGTTGCGGGACATCGAGGGCCGGGACACTACCGTCGAGGCCGCCGGTTGGCGACCCGATCGCGGCGGCCCGCGCAGGCACCGAGGAGCCGCGACGGCGCCCCGATCGCGGCAGCGGGCGCCCGCGCCGGCGCTTGACGGGCGGACCCGAGGCCTGTATCTGAATGAATGCTCATTCAGCAGGCGGAGGAAGGTCGAAAGTGGCGGAAGGCGCGGCGAGCGCGCGGGAGCAGGCGAGGGGCGACAAGCGGGCCCGCATCGTCGAGGCCGCGATCCGGGTCTTCGCCGACCGCGGCTTCCACCGCGCCACCGTCGCCGAGGTGGCCCGCGAGGCCGACGTCGCCGACGGCACCATCTACCTCTACTTCAAGAACAAGGACGATCTGCTCGCCTGCCTCTTCGAGGAGCGGATGGCCGAGCTCAACGCCCTGATGACGGCGGAGCTCGAGAAGGTCGACGGCGCCCTGGAGCGGGTGCGGTGCTTCGTGAAGACCCACCTGCGCATGGTGCGGGAAAGGCCCGCCCTCGCCCAGGTGCTCATCGTGGAGCTGCGCCAGTCCGCCCGCCTCATCAAGGCCCACAAGGCCACCGGCTTCGCGTCGTACCTCGACATCATCGGCGGCATCATCCAGGCCGGCGTGAAGGACGGCAGCATCCGGGAGACCGTCGATGCCAAGGCGATCCGCCGCGCGATCTTCGGCGCGCTGGACGAGGTGGCCCTGTCGTGGCTGCTCGGCGGGCGCCGCTTCGACCTCGCCAAGAACGCCGAGCAGCTCGCCGACCTCTTCGCCCGCGGCCTCGCCGCCGACCCAAGGAGCACGCCATGAACTTCCAGCTCACGCCCGAGCAGATCGCGCTTCGAGACACTGCCCGCAAGTTCGCCTGCGAGGAGATGGCGCCGGTCGCCAAGGGATACGATCACACCGGCGAGTTCCCGCTCCCGGTGATCGAGAAGGGCTTCGAGCTCGGCCTCATGAACATGACCTTGCCGGTGGAGCTCGGGGGCCTGGGCCTCTCGCACTTCGAGCAGGCTCTGGTGGTCGAGGAGCTGGCGGGGGGCTGCGCGGGCATCTCCACCTCGATGATCGCCAACGACCTCGCCCTCCTCCCGATCCTCCTCGGCGGCAGCGCCGAACAGAAGGAGCGGCTGGTGAAGCCCTTCAGCGAGAAGCTCCGATTCGCCTCCTTCGGCCTCACCGAGCCGGGCGCCGGTTCGGACGTGGCGGGCCTCTCCACCACCGCCGTGCGCGACGGCGCCCACTACGTCCTCAACGGCTCGAAGATGTGGATCACGAACGGGGGCCACGCCGACCAGTTCTCGATCTTCGCCACCGTCGACAAGAAGGCGGGGCGCAAGGGGATCACCTGCTTCGTGGTGGAGGGGCGCCCCGAGGGGCTCACCTCCGGCCCCCACGAGGACAAGCTGGGGCAGCGCGCGTCGAACACCGTGGCCCTCACCCTCGAGAACGTGCGGGTACCGGTGGAGAACCGGATCGGCGAGGAGGGGCAGGGGTGGGAGATCGCCATGGCCACCCTGGACAACTCCCGCCCGCTCACGGCGATGCTCGCGGTGGGCATCGGGCAGGCGGCCCTGGAGCACGCCATCGCCTACGCGAAGGAGCGCAAGCAGTTCGGCCAGCCGATCGCGAACTTCCAGGGGATCCAGTTCATGATCGCCGACATGGCCACGGAGCTGCACGCCGCGCGGCTCCTGTCGTACGAGGCGGCGGCGCAGCTCGACGCGGGCGTGCGCAACACCCTGGTGTCGTCCTACGCCAAGCGTTTCGCCGCGGACACGGCGATGAAGGTCTGCACCGACGCCGTGCAGATCTTCGGGGGCTACGGGTACTCGAAGGAGTATCCGGTGGAGAAGCTCTTCCGGGACGCGAAGCTCATCCAGATCTACGAGGGGACCTCGCAGATCCAGCGGATGGTCATCGCCCGGGAGCTCTTGAAGGGTTGATGCAACGACACCGCGGCCTTATCTGGCGCGTACACGTTTCGAAGGAGGCGACGAGGTGAAGATCCTTTGCGCAGTGAAGCGGGTCGAGGACCCGGAACAGAAGATCAAGGTCAAGCCGGACGGCAGCGGGATCGTCCTCGACGGCATGAACTACAAGCCGAACCCCTACGACGAGATCGCCGTGGAGGAGGCCCTGCGGATCAAGGAGAAGCAGGGGGGCGGCGAGGTGGTGGTGGTCTCGATCGGCGACGACAAGTTCGTCACCGAGCTGCGGCACGCCCTGGCCATGGGCGCCGATCGCGGCATCCTGGTGAAGCTGGCGACGCCCACCGACTCCGACGGCGCGGCGCGGCTCCTGGCCAAGGTGGTGGAGCGGGAGAAGCCGGATCTCGTCATCTGCGGCCGCCAGGCGGTGGACGACGACCAGGCCCAGACGGGCCAGCTCCTCGCCGAGTACCTCGGATGGGGCCAGGCCACGTTCGCCGCGAAGGTGGAGAGCCTCGAGTCCGCCGAGGAGAAGAGCAAGACCCCCGGCCTCCAGATCGAGGGCGATCGCGTCAAGGTGATTCGCGAGGTCGACGGCGGCCTCGAGATCGTGGACGTGGCGCTGCCCGCGGTGGTGACCACCGAGCTGCGGCTGAACATGCCCCGCTACGCGTCGCTGCCCGGGATCATGAAGGCGAAGAGGAAGACCATCGAGGAGATCGGCGCCGACACGCTGGGCGTGGACGTCACCCCGAAGGTGAAGGTCCTCAAGATGGAGAGCCCGCCGGCGCGCAAGGGCGGCGTGAAGGTCGCCGATGTCGCGGCGCTCATGGACAAGCTCAAGAACGAAGCGAAGGTCATCTGACCTGCGCGCCCGGAGGAGAGGAAGACATGTCGAACGTACTGGTCATCGCCGAGCAGCTCGAGGGCAAGCTGAAGAAGTCCTCGCTCCACGCGCTGTCGGCAGGCATGCAGCTCGCGGGTCGCACCGGTGGCAAGGTGATCGCGCTGCTCATGGGCAAGGGGATCGGCGACGCGGCGACGGAGCTCGCCGCCCACGGCGCCGAGGTGTGGTCCGCGGACGACGCCAGGGTGGAGCACGCCCTCGCCGAGACGTACTCGAGGGCGGTCGAGAAGGCGGTGAAGGACGCCGGCGCCACCCACGTGGTCGCGGCCACCACCTCGCAGGGCAAGGACGTCCTCCCCCGCGTGGCGGCGCGGCTGTCGGCGGGCATGGCCTCCGACGTCATCGCCTTCGGCGGCAGCGGCGCGGAGATCACCTTCAAGCGGCCGATGTGGGCGGGCTCGGTGATCGCCGAGGTGGAGATCGGGACGCCGGTGAAGCTCCTCACCGTCCGCCCCACGGAGTTCCCCGCGCCGGAGAAGGCGACGGCCGCCGCCGAGGTGAAGCCCTTCGATCTCCCGGACCTCGGGACACCGAAGACGAAGTTCGTCGAGTTCCGCCAGGTGAAGAGCGCGAGGCCGGAGCTCACCGAGGCGCGCGTGGTCGTCTCGGGTGGCCGCGGCACCAAGGGCGACTTCAAGCCCGTGGAGGGCCTCGCCGACGAGCTGGGCGGCGCGGTGGGCGCGTCCCGCGCGGTGGTGGACGCCGGCTGGGTCCCCAACGACTACCAGGTCGGCCAGACCGGCAAGACGGTGGCCCCGGAGCTGTACATCGCCCTCGGCATCTCGGGCGCGATCCAGCACATCGCCGGCATGAAGGGCTCGAAGGTGATCGTGGCGGTGAACAAGGATCCCGACGCCCCGATCTTCCAGATCGCCGACTACGGACTGGTGGGGGATCTCTTCCAGATCGCGCCGCAGCTCCAGGAGGCGATCAAGAACGCGAAGTGATCGCCGGCGCCGCCCCGCGCAGGAGGCGGCGCCCACGCGCTCGCGCCGGAGAGGGCGGCCCCGAAGAAATCTGGGTCGCTCCTTCGCACGCTTCGCTCGAAGGAGGTTGGATGCCCGTTCGCGGAGGCGACGCGGCGATCGCGAGGCTCGGCGTACATCGGATCCCGCTCCCCATCCCGTTGCCCCAGGCCGGCGGCCCGGTGAACGTGGTGGCGGTGGAGGAGGACGGCGGGGGCATCGCCCTCTTCGACGCCGGCCTCGGCACGGAGGACGCCGAGGCCGCGCTGAAGGCGGGGCTCGCCGCCAAGGGCTTCCGCTACGAGGACGTCCGCCGAATCTTCATCACGCACGGTCACATCGATCACTACGGGCTCGCCCGCAAGATCCGGGACGTCTCCGGCGCCGAGGTCTTCGTGCACCCCCGGGATCGGGCGAAGGTGTCGCTGCCGGTGCACTGGCTGGAGGGGAAGGATCGGCACGCCGCCTACCTCGACCGCTGCGGCGTGGATCGGGCCAGCGTCGAGGAGATGCTCACCATCGCCGCCCTCCAAGATCGGCTCGCCGGCAGGCTGGAGGCGCCCCTGGGCGAGCTCGCCGAGGGGCAGCGGCTCGCCTTCGCCCGCTGCGAGGCGACGATCCTCGAGACCCCGGGGCATACGCCGGGCCTCGTCTGCGCGCTCCTCCGCGCCCCCGGCGACGAGGGCCCGGCCGTGCTCCTCGCCAACGATCACCTCCTGGAGAAGGTCTCGCCCAACCCGATCTTCGAGGTGCTCCCGGGGGGCGAGCGGTTCCGCGCCCTGCCCACCTACTTCGAGAGCCTGGCCAGGGTGCGGGATCTCGACCTCTCCTGGGTGATCCCCGGCCACGACGCCTGCTTCCAGGACCACCGCCGGATCATCGAGGGGCTGGTCGCCTTCTACGACAGGCGGCAGGAGAAGATCTTCGGCTTCCTCCCGCCGGAGGGCGCCACGCCGATGGACCTGGTGCTCTCGATCTTCCCCAAGGCGACGTCCTTCGACACCTTCCTGATGATGGGTGAGATCCTCGGCAACCTCGACCGCCTGGAGGAGAAGGGGCGGGCGGGGATGATCGAGCGGGGCGGCCGGATGCGCTGGTTCCGCCGGTAGCCGAAACGTCTCCTGGCTTGCATTCCCTCCCCCCGCGGATTACCAACCCGCCGCGCGCGCGCGCGGCGCCCCGGGAGGATCCCGGGCCGCCTCCCGCGAAGCGCCTGGGCAGAGGAAGGAGCGGGAGCCCTCTCGCGCAAAGGGGCGCGAGCCGTCGGCGAAGGTCGCCGCGGAGGGTTCCACGAGGCGGGTGACGGGGCGCGGGGCCGGAGAGCGACGATGCACGTGGTGACCTAGCGCCCTCTTCCTTTCCTCGTCCTGCGAGCCGCTCCATTGGCGCCGCCGCGGTGACCATCTTTCGCGTCAGGACCTCGCGAAAGGGGGGCTTCGCGCGGGATGTCCGGGCACACGCTCGCCTGCAACGTCTACATCGATTCCCTGCTGGATCCACGCGACATCGCCTGGATCGCGCGGGGCCGGCAGCCGTCCGTCGAGGGGGAGCGGCGGGTGGTCGTCGGCGCGCTGGAGATCGACCTGTTCAAGAACACCCCCCGACCCAAGGCAAGGCACGAGCAGCCTGCCAACGACGATCCGCTCGACTACCCCACGCGCCTCTCCATCGTGCCCACGCCGGGCGCGACGGAGGAGTCGTTCGGCCGCGACCTCGCCTGGCTGATCAACCGCCTGCGCAACCCGCCCGAGCGCAAGGCGGTCGCGAAGTGCGAGTACCCGGCGCCGCTGCCCGAGCGGAGCCTGGAGCTGGTGCTGGACGCCAGCACCCCGGGGCGGCTGGTCTTCACCCACCGGGGCCTCGACGATCCCCGGCGCTTCCTCGACTGGGCCGAGATCCGCAGGGAGCTCTTCGCCTTCGCCTACGTGGACCGACCGGCGGCGATCTTCGAGCCCACCGGCCTCGACTCCATGAGCAGCCGCATCCGCCGCGACTGGATGGACGAGCTCGGCGGCGAGAGCACGGTCGTCACCATCGACGAGGACTACCTCAACTGGTTCCTCGCCAAGAGGAAGCGGATCCTCGCCCAGAGCCGGGTGACCTTCGTGCCGCGGTGCACCCGCGAGCTCCTCGTGGAGACCGCCGAGGAGTCGAGCTTCGTCACCAAGGGCGACCTCTTCCTCGCCTCCCTGGAGCCGGGCGACGTCGACGGGGCGCGCGAGCTCCTGCGCGCGGTCGCCCTCACCGAGTGGATCGACGACGACCTCCCCCCCATCGACGTGGAGGCGATCGTCTGCTCGCCGGGGGGCAACTACCTGATCTGGACCCGGCCGGGCCGCTCGACCGAGGAGGTCGCGCGTTTCGTCCACGGCCTGGCCGACGCGCACGGCTGGAACGTCGCGGTCGACGAGCCCCCCGAGCTGCAGTAGGCGCCAAAGGCCCGTGCACGGGACCGCGGCGCGCGGCCTCGGTCGCCGCCGGCGGCGGGCTCGGCGGCCGGGCGGGGGGGCGCCGGCAGGGGCGGTCCTTCCGCCGGCGTCGGACCCTCGTGGTACGACTGCGCCATGTCCGAGGTGATCCTCACCAGGGAGGGCCTGCGCGCCCGCAGCGCGCCGCTGTGGCTCGACGCCACCCGCAAGACCGCGCGCTCCTTCGTCTCCCACGCCCACGGGGATCACATCGGCCGCCACGCGGAGGCGATCGGCACCGCGGCGACCCTCGCCTTGATGGCGCAGCGCCTCCCCACCGCGCGCACCATCCACCGGGCCGTCGAGTACCGCCGGGCCTTCGACCTGGGGCCGCTTCGGGTGGAGCTGCTGCCGGCGGGACACGTCCTCGGCAGCGCCCAGATCCGCATCGCCGTCCGGGGGCATCGCACCGTGTACACCGGCGACCTCGACACCTCCCCCTCGCGCACCGCGGAGCCGGTGGAGGTGGCCGCCTGCGACACCCTGGTGATCGAGTCGACCTTCGGCCAGCCGCGCTACCGCTTCCCGCCGCGGGAGGAGGTGGAGGCGCGCATCGGCGCCTTCGCGCAGGCGGCCCTCGACCAGGGGGCGACGCCGGTCTTTCTCGCCTACGCGCTGGGCAAGGCCCAGGAGGCCACCCGCATCCTCGGTGAGCAGGGCTTCCGGGTGCGGGTCCACCCCGACGCGTGGCGGCTCTGCGAGATCTACCGGGCCCACGGCGTCGACTTTCCCAACGCGGCGGCGCTCGCCGCTTCGCCGGAGCCGGGGGAGGTGATCGTGGCGCCGCCCCGGGCCGACCTGCGCTCGCTGAACCGCCGGGGCCCCACGCGCACCTGCGCCCTCACCGGGTGGGCGATCGACCCCGCCACCCGCTTTCGCTTCCGCTCCGACGAGGCGCTGCCCCTCTCCGACCACGCGGACTTCGAGGGCCTGGTCGCCTACGCGAAGGCCACCGGCGCCTCCCGGGTGCTCACCACCCACGGCAGCGCCGACGCCCTCGCCCGGGAGCTGCGCGCCCGGGGCCTGGACGCCCGCCCCTTGCGGCCCAGCGACCAGCTCGAGCTCTTCTGAGGCGGCCCGCCGTCACGCCTTCCCGCGTATCCTCTCTTCCACTGGTGCGAGGAGCGATCATGAACCTGCGATCGAAGCGGTGCATGCCCTGCGAGGGCGGGGTCCCGAAGCTCGGGCCCGAGGAGCAGCGGCGGCTGGGCGCCGAGGTGCCGGCCTGGCGCGTGGAGGACGACAGGCTCGTGCGCACCTTCGTCTTCGACGACTTCGCGGAGGCGATGGCCTTCGTGAACCGCGTGGCGGCGATCGCGGAGGAAGAGGGCCACCACCCGGACTTCTGCGTGCACTACCGCAAGGTCGACATGAGCCTGTGGACCCACGCCATCGGCGGCCTGTCCGAGAACGACTACATCCTGGCGGCGAAGGTCGACGACGCCGCCGGCTGACGCGCAGAGGCGCGCGCGGATGCCCCGTCACCGTGACCGGGACCCGCCGCGGGCCGCTCCGGTCGGGCGTAGGCGGGTTCGAGGGGAGGGCGAGGCCGGCTTCCGCCTGCGATCCGGGCGGCGAGGCGGACGATCCGGCGGATCGGCTCGGCCGAAGTGTTGGCTGATAAACTATTGATATTACAAACGAACATCCTCTGTTTCGGGTTGTGCGACCACCGGCGTCCCTTGTAGCATCATGCGCATGTGCGCCCGAAAACTGCTCCTTCCCCTCGTCGCGGCGATCTGCCTCCTCGCCCTTGGTCTGCTCCCGGCCTGCGGGGGGAGTGAGACCCAGGAGCCCGACGAGCCGGACCTCCCCGATCCGACCTGCAGCGTCGACTGCGCGGCCCTGGCGGCCCCGCCGTGCCAGCGCTCGGTCTGCAACGACGGCTCGTTGCCGGGCGATGCGGGCTCGTGCGTGACGATCCCGGTGGAGGACGGCTCGTCCTGCGACGACGGCGACGCGTGCACGGTGGGAGACGCGTGCGTCGCGGGGGCCTGCGTCGCCGGCATGCGGAAGGACTGCTCGGAAATGGACGGTGCGTGCACGGCCGGCGCCTGCGATCCCGCCGACGGGAGCTGCAAGGCGAATCCGGTGAACGAGGGCGGCGCTTGCGACGACGGGAGCGCATGCACCGTGGGCGACTCCTGCGTCGAAGGTGTCTGCATCCCTGGGCAGGCGCTGGATTGCTCCTCGCTCGACTCCGACTGCACCCGTGGGACGTGCGATCCGAACGAGGGCGCCTGCGTGGGGGTGCCGCTCGCCGACGGCACCTCCTGCGACGACGGGGACTCGTGCACCACCGGCGACTCGTGCCGAGCCGGCGTGTGCACGTCGGGCGCGCCGAAGGACTGCTCCGGGTTCGATTCGGCCTGCGCGACCGGCGCCTGCGATCCGGCGCAGGGCGCCTGCGTGGCGGTCCCCAAGCCGTCCAGCACCCTCTGCGACGACGGGGACCCCTGCACGCTCGGCGACTTCTGCCTGGACGGCTACTGCAGGGGGGTCCCCAGGAACTGCTCGGCGCTGGACTCGGCCTGCTCGGCCGGCGTCTGCAACCCGGCGGACGGCACCTGCGGGATCGTGCCGCGCAACGACGGGACCCCCTGCGACGCGATCGATCTCTGCGCGGCGGGCGGCGTCTGCCAGGACGGCACCTGCGTGGGCGGGGATCGGGTGGACTGCTCCTCGCTGGACTCCGAGTGCACGCAAGGGGTGTGCGATCCCTCGAACGGGAGCTGCAAGGCGGTCGCGATCAACGAGGGATCCTTCTGCTACGGCGGCGACGACGCGTGCCGCGTGAATACGATCTGCACCGCGGGGGTCTGCGGCGGGGGGCAACCGCCGCCGTGCTCGATGACGGCGGACGGCTGCTGCCCGACCGGGTGCACCCATACCAACGACGTGGACTGCCCCTCCTGCCAGGGGATCGAGGTCGACGGAACCTGCGTCTACATGCCGAGCACGATGGCCGCATCCGACAAGACGTCGGCCACGGCGACCTGCACCGCGCTCGGCCCGGGCTGGGCCCTCTGCCCCCCTGCCGTGCTGTGCCAGCCGGCAGCCCTCCAGTACCTCGCCGCCGAGGGCTGCGACTGCGCGGGAGGTGCGTCCACCTGCGCGTGCAGCGCCACCCAGAACCTCTACATCCACGTGGACAACGGCCTGCCCCGGGCCCACTACGTCCGCGACTCCGCCCTCTTCCCGTCCTGCATCGCCTCGTCGGCCTGCACCTCCTCGGGCAGCGAGACCTGCGGCACGCCGCTCTGCTGCAAGCCGCTCTGATCGGCTTTAGCGCGGCGGGTGTGGCAGGGCGCCGTCCACCTCGAACTGCTCCCGGGCGAAGGCGAACGTCTCCCGGACGAAGTAGTCCTTCCGGGTCACCTCCACGCCGGCGGTCGTCGCCACGCAGAGCCAGGTCTGCGGAACGCGGGGGCGCCGCTCGGCGAAGGCCTTGGGGGTGAACAGCGCCACGTTCACGCCGCCGTGGGCGTCCCGGGCGGAGAGGTAGCGCACCACCTCGCAGCCCGCGGCGCGGAGCTCCCGCCCCAGGGCCTGGGTGGCGGCGTAGCTCACCTTGGAGCGCAGGTCGTCGAGCCGATCGGCGGCGTGGGTGAGGTCGGCGGCCCTTCGCGTGCGCACCTTCGCCTGGAACGCCGAGAGCTCGACCATCAGCGGCGCGAGCGTCGCGCGGGTCCCCTCGAGGAAGACCAGGCGGTAGAAGGCCACCTCCGCGAAGGCCGTCCGCAGCTCCTCGGCGCCGTACCAGAGCGAGGGCTCCCACCTGGTGGCGAACCGAGAGCCGTGGCGCAGGGGCGGATACCGGAACGAGGAGAAGAGGAGGAAGTGGAGGCCGTCGATCCCTTCCACCCGGGGGACGGGGGGCTTGCCGCGCTCGATCAGCTCCTCGAGGATCTGTTGCTCGGCGTCGGAGTCGACGAGCTTGCGGGTGGAGACGACGTGCTGCCCCTCCACCACCCGCCACGGGGATCCCTCGTACGCCCGCATGGTCGTCGCCGCGGTCACGCGCTTCACCCCCCGGAGGCGCTCAGGCCTTGCCCCGCATGGCGTCGAGGTACTCCGCCACGTCGACGAGGCCGCGCACGCTCTGGATCATCTCGAGGGGCACGCCCTGCAGGTGGACGTTGGGGGCGTGGAGCCACGCCCGGCTGCTCTCCTCGGCGCCGCCGAGGATCGCGTCGAGGCTGCGGAAGATCCGCACGAAGAGGATCCCCAGCTCGCCCTCCTTGGAGCCCGGACGGATGGCGCTCGCCCCCGAGGCGACCCGGGAGAGCGTCGCGGGGCTCGCCCCCACGATCCGCGCGAGCTGCTTGCGCGAGACGCCGAGCCGGTCGGCGGCGCGGAGCACGGCCTTGGTGAGGACGGCGCTCTCGGCCTCGGCGCGGTGGAGCGGGCGCTCCTTCATCGGTCTCCTCCGGTGTTTCAATTGAAAAACTATGGCAGATTCGTTTCAATTGCAAGGCGGGCGTCCGGCGGGTCCTCGCCGGGGCGGGCCCGCCATCTGGTACAAGGCGGGCGTGTTCGAGCACACCATCTCCGCGGACGAGGCCGGCCAGCGGATCGACAAGCTCGCCAGGCGCCTCCTCCCCGAGGTCCCGTTGAGCGGGATCTTCAAGATGATCCGCACCAGGCGGATCCGCGTGAACGGCAAGCGCACCCGAAACGATTACCTGCTCCAGCCCGGGGACGTGGTGGAGTTCCGGGTGGTGCAGCCCGCGCCGGGCGACAGGCCTCCGCCGCCTCGGCCCGCGCCACCGCGGAGGATGCCCGACGTGCCGATCCTCTACGAGGACGACGCCATCCTGGCCGTGGACAAGCCCGGGGGGATGGCCGTTCATCCCGGCAGCGGCATCAAGGGCGGCACCCTGGTGGACTGGGCGCGCCAGCATCTCGGGGTCGATCCCGACCAGAGGGACTTCAAGCCCAGCCCGGCCCACCGCCTGGATCGGGAGACCTCCGGCGTGATCCTCGTCGCCAAGAAGCGCAAGGCGATGGTCCGGCTCACCGAGATCTTCACCGAGGGGTCGGCCGCCAAGCGCTACCTC
>DATMSB010000153.1:0-6004 GCA_035565615.1 Vulgatibacter sp.
CCGATCCACGGATCCTGCCCCACCACCGGCGCCTGCAACGAATGCCCGCACATGAAGAAGAACACCCTGGAGCTGGTGCGGAACTCGCTGCGGGATCTGTCGCCGGCGATCGAGGTGCCGGAGCCCCTGCGCACCCGCGCCCTCCAGCCGATCCTGCGGATGCTCGAGCTGTCGCGGCCCACCGCCGCCTGAGGGCGCACAGCGCCGTCGGCCCACACGGAACCCACCGCCGCGCCGGGATCGGCGCCCCCCGCCGGCGCGCGCCATGCGGTATGGTGCGCGGGTGCGCGTCCTCGGCATCGATCCCGGCTCCCACCACACCGGCTACGGCGTGGTCGAGGCGAGCGGAACCACCCTGCGCCTCCTCGCCTGCGGCACCATCTCGCCCGGCGACCTCCCCCTCGCGGCGCGGCTCGCCGCCATCCACCAGGGCCTGCGCGACGTGATCGAGCGCACGGCGCCGGCCGCGGTGGCGGTGGAGGGCGTCTACCACGCCTTGAACGCCCGCGCGGCGCTGGTGCTCGGGCAGGCCCGAGGGGCCGCCCTGGCGGCGGCGGCGTCCGCCTCCCTCGAGGTGGTCGAGTACGCCGCCAGCGAGATCAAGCGCTCCGTGTCGGGCAACGGGCGCGCCGGCAAGGAGCAGGTGGGGCGCATGGTGGGGATGCTGCTCGGCGGCGCCGTCCCCGGGGACGAGCACGCGGCGGACGCCCTCGCCGCGGCGATCTGCCACCTGGGCAGGTGCCGGGGGCCGGGCGCCGCGCCGGGCGCGAAGGAGGCTTCACGAAGAGTGAAGAGGGCGTCTGCCTCGAACTCGGCGCGGCCGGCGGTGATCGCGCCCGCCGGGATCCGCCGCGGCGGCCGGAGGAGCTCCCCTTGATCGCGCAGCTCAAGGGCGTGGTGGATCGCAAGACGGCGACGGGCCTGATCCTCGACGTGGGTGGCGTGGGCTACCTCGTCACCTGCAGCGAGGCCACGAGCGCCAGGCTCCCCGTCGGCTCGACGGCGACGATCCGGATCCACACGGTGGTGCGAGAGGACTCGATCGAGCTCTTCGGCTTCGCCACCGAGCTGGAGGAGGCGCTCTTCCACGAGCTGGTGCGTGTGCCCGGCGTGGGGCCGAAGATGGCGATGAACATGCTCTCCGGGGGCGCGCCGGAGGAGATCGCCGCCGCGATCGTCCACGGCGACCACGCGAGGCTGAAGAAGCTCCCCGGCGTGGGGAAGAAGATCGCCGAGCGCCTGGTGGTCGACCTGCGCGAGCGGCTCGCCCCCTTCGCCACCGGCGCCCAGGCGACCCGGGCCCAGGCGGCGGCCCCGGCGGCACCGCCGCCCAAGGACGATCTGCACCAGGCCCTGGCGGCGTTGGGATACAGGCCCGCCGAGATCGATCGGCTCGCGGCGGAGGCCCGGGCGAACGCCGCCCCGGACGCGGGTCTGGACGAGCTGGTGCGCGCCGCCCTCCGCGCCCGCTGAAGTCGCATCGCCCGTAGCCTGCAGCGGCGCGCCGCGGCGGCGGTGGCAGGGCGTGGCGGTCAGACGCCCCGGAAGAAGTCGACCATCGGGAACACGCCATGAGGCGTGTCCACCAGCTTGCCGAACGCGGCGTCGCCGAGCCGCGCCTCGTCCTCGCCGATCGATCGGGCCACCTGCCCCAGCGGGGCCGGGCGGATCCACGCGGGCCCCCGCTCGAGGAAGCGGACCTGCCTCGTGGCGATGGTGCGGGCGAGTTCGAGCAGGAGGCGCTGCCGCTCCCGCACCGCGTCGATGAGCGCCGTCGCGGCCTCCAGGTTCCGGGAGAGGAAGCGGATCGCCCGATCCTCGGCGGCCCCACGGCGGTGGAGGGCGAAGCGGTAGCGGCGGCTCAGCCGCAGGGCCGCGAGGGGATCGTCCACCGACGCGAGCCAGGAGTCTCCCGCCCGGTGGATGGAGGCGTCGACCGCGACCGCCGCTTCGAGCGCCCCGTGGAAGGCGAGGCCCGGCTTCGGATCCATCTCGGCGAGGAGCTGCGCCGCGGCGCGGATCTCGTCGTCGCTCGCCCCCAGGCCGGCCGCCACCTCCCGCAGGCCCCTCGCCTCCAGGTCGGCCAGGTGGTGGGTGACCAGGACGCCGACGAGCCCCTTGTCGGCCCCCAGGGCCCGGGCCTGGATCGAGAGGCACTCCTGCAGATCGCGGGCGCAGACGCCCGGCGGGTCGAGGCGCTGCAGCTTGCGCAGCGCGGACGCGGCGACCTCGAGGCCCACGCCGGTCTCCGCCGCCACCGCGATGAGCGGATCTCCCTCCACTCCTTCGATCCGGAAGTAGCCGGCCTGGTCGAGGTTGGCGACGATGGCGGTGGCGACCCGGGCCTCCTCCGGCGTGAGCGAGGCGAGGCCGAGCTGCGCCGCCAGGTGCGCGTACAGGGAGGAGACCTCGGCGGCGCCGTCCGCCGGATCGGCGGGGAGCGGCGCCGGCGCCAGCAGGAAGTGGTCGGGGTAGTCCTCCCAGTCGATCTCGACGGGGCCCTCGGCGGCCATCACCTCCTCGGCGGGGCCGTCGGCCTCCGGCGGGACCTCCTCCTCGAGGAGGGAGTAGCGCTCGATCGACGAGAGGTGGCGGAAGGCGTCGGAGCGCTCTTGGGAGAGGGTGCGGCTCGCCTCCTCGAGGAGCGGGTTGCGCTCGACCTCTTCGCGGATGGCGCGGGCGAGCTCGCGGCGGGGCAGGCGGAGGAGCTTCCGCAGACGCGGTCGCTCGCCGGGAGGCGAGGGGGAACTGGGCCGGGCGTGCGGCTCGATCGAAAGCGGCATCGTCTCCTCCGAGGTCTCGGGGGATCGCTCTCGATCCCTCGTCCACCACCTTTCGATGACGGCCCCGGCGTGCGCGCGTGGTCGATCGATCCGGGGAGGCACGTCGATCGCGGAATGCCGATTCGACGATCATGGTAGCCCCGGGCCGCACGGGAGGCCAGCAGGGGCCGGAACGTCGCATGCTCGACGCTCCGGGCGCGTGTTAGAGTCCCGCGCGAAGATGAGCCGACGAGTCGCCGAGTTGGATCCGATGCCGCTGCCGCCCGAGGAAGACGCGGATGGATCCCTCCGCCCGCGCACCTTCGCGGAGTACGTGGGCCAGCGCCGCGTGGTCGACAAGATGGAGGTCTACGTCGCCGCCGCCCGCCGACGCGGGGAGGCCCTCGACCACTGCCTCTTCTCGGGGCCGCCGGGCCTCGGAAAGACCTCGCTCGCCCACGTGATCGCCCAGGAGCTCGGCACCCAGCTCCACTACACGAACGGACCGGCCCTGCAGAAGAAGGGCGATCTCGCCGGGATCCTCACCAACCTCCAGCCCCGGGACGTGCTCTTCATCGACGAGATCCACCGCCTCACGCCGGCGGTGGAGGAGAGCCTCTATCCGGCGATGGAGGACTTCCGCTTCGACATCGTGATCGACAGCGGCCCCGCCGCGCGGGCGCTGCGCATCGATCTGCCCCGGTTCACGCTGGTGGGCGCCACCACGCGGACCGGTCTCCTCGCCAGCCCCTTGCGCGATCGTTTCCCGATCCTGGAGCGCCTCGATTTCTACCCGCGCGAGGAGCTCGCGGCGATCGTGGAGCGGGCGGCGGGCATCCTGGGCATCGGCATCGATCCGGACGGCGCCGACGAGATCGCGCGCCGCGCCCGGGGCACCCCCCGGATCGCCAACCGCCTCCTGCGCCGGGTCCGCGACTTCGTGCAGGAGAGCGGGGGGCGGGTCATCGATCGCGCGGGCGCCGACCGCGCCCTGCAGCGCCTCGAGATCGATCGGGCCGGCTTCGACCCGATGGACCGGCGCCTGCTCCTCGCCATCATCGACCGCTTCGGCGGCGGACCGGTGGGCCTCGAGACCCTCGCCGCCAGCGTGGGCGAGGAGAGCGATACCATCGAGGACGTGTACGAGCCCTACCTGCTCCAGGAGGGCTTCCTCATGCGCACGCCCCGAGGCCGGATCGCGACGCCGCGCGCGTTCGAGCACCTGGGCCGGAAGGCGGGCCCTCTCCTCTGAAATCATTCCGAAGTCGAAGGGTGGGGACGGGTCGCCTAACGATGGCCAGGTGCTCCGTCGATGACCGCAACCTCAATAACGGCGCGAAGTAGTGGGACACTCGAAGGTACACTTCAGGTTGATTCAAGACGAGGACGGGCACCCACCCGTCTCGGTAGAGTCCGTGTGGGCTCAGCCAGGTGCAGAAGCTGGGAACACGTCCTCGACAACGTTCCATTCTTCGCGCGGGAGGCCACCATTGGCGACGTCATCGAGGTGCGTGAAGAAGACGGGAATCTTTGGTTTGACGAGGTGCGGTGAGTGTTCCGTCTACGGTCAACCTACGAGAAGTTCAAGGCTACCTCCAAGCCGAGACAAGGGCTGGCATCATGAGGAGCAAATCCTGAGGGATCCCCGAACTTTCATCTGAGCTCCTCTTGACTTCCAAGGGGTTACAACTTCGGTCTAGCCACTCTCGAACGAGGGGATCAAAGTTGCCGCCATGATGCCAATCGATCCCGAGGCGTCGTAGGCTTCTTCGGCAGGGCCAGTCGGCGCCCTACATCCACGCCGCGCGGCGGCCGGAGGGCCAGTCGTCCCCGACGAAGGGCTTGACCAGGAAGACGCCCGCGACGAAGCCGCCGACGTGGGCCCAGAAGGCGACGCCTCCCGACGCGCCCACCGAGCCGAGGCCGCCCACGATTTGGAAGAGGAACCACAGGCCCAGGAAGACCACCGCCGGGATCCACACCAGCCGGACGAAGATGAAGATCGGGACGAGCGCCAGCACCCGGGCCCTGGGGTACAGGAGGAAGTACGCGCCGAGGACGCCGCCAATGGCGCCCGACGCGCCGACCATGGGCAGGGTGGAGGTCGGATCGGACGCGATCTGCGCCGCCGCCGCGCCGAGGCCGCAGAGGAGGTAGAAGAGGACGAAGCGCCACCGGCCCATGGCGTCCTCGACGTTGTTCCCGAAGATCCAGAGGAAGAGCATGTTGCTGCCCAGGTGGAGGAGCGAGCCGTGGGCGAACATGCTGGTGAAGAGCGTCTCCACCGGCGGTGTGTCCCCTGGGGAGGAGGTCGCGAGGAGGTTCGCCGGGACGAGCCCCAGCGACCAGACCGAGCCCACGAACGAGCCCGACCAGCCCACCTGCCACGCGAACACCCCCACCGACGCCGCGATGAGGGCGATGGTGACGATGGGAAGCCGGCGAACCGGGATGTCGTCCTTGAGCGGGAACATCGTATGGAACCCGAGGTTGCCGGCGCCACGGCGCCATGGGATGACGGCCGCCTCTCGTCAGGGTAGCGTTCAACCCATTGCGTCGGCGAGGAAATCCTGGCATGGCAGGCGTGTGCTTCCGCTCGGGTGCGAAAGCGGCTTCGCACCCTGACGTGGGTGTCGCGGTTTTCGAGGCCGAAGCGAGAGACGCCGCCCTGGGAGATCGGCTCCCGGTTGAAAAACTGAAGGATTCCGTCGGCTTGGGAAAGGCCGACGCGGTGCGCCGACGGTGGCGCGAGAGTTGCAAAACCGGGCGCCCACCCGAACGGATGGCAAGCCGCAGATCGCCCGCCCCTGGAGTTCCTCCACGATGGATCACCTCAACCAGCGCACGGTCCAGACCCGAACGAGCTGCACCGGCGTGGGCCTGCACTCCGGCGCCCCGATCGAGCTCACCCTGGCGCCCGGCCGTCCGAATACCGGCATCGTCTTCGTGCGCACCGACCTGCCGACCCCGGTGGAGGTCCCCGCCCGCGCCGAGTACGTGGTCGACACCACCATGGCGACGACCATCGGCAAGGACGGCGTCCGCATCGGCACCATCGAGCACCTGATGGCGGCCCTGGCGGGCCTCGGGATCGACAACTGCCGGGTGGAGCTGAACGGCCCCGAGGTCCCCATCATGGACGGCTCGGCGGCGCCCTTCGTCTACCTGATCCGCTCCGCCGGCATCGAGCTGCAGCGGGAGACGAAGCGCTTCCTGGTGATCCGCAAGCCGGTGACGGTGCG
>DATMSB010000154.1:0-11892 GCA_035565615.1 Vulgatibacter sp.
GTCGATCCTGGTGCTTCGCAGGGAGGGCGACGGCGTGGTGGTCGCGCCGACCGCGCCGCGCCATTCGCTGCCGCCGCCCCAGCCCGTGCCGGATCCGGAGGTGGATCTCCCCCCGGACTTCGACGCCGGCGGCGCACCCACAGCCGCGGCGGACGCCGCGGCCGGCCATGGGGCGGCGGACCACGCAGCGGGCCATCCGGCAGGTGCGGCCGGGCATGCCGCGAACCACGCGGTGGGCCACGAAACGGGTCGAGCGGCGGGCGACCTGCCGCCACCGCCTCCACCCGACACGCCCCCGGCGCCACCTCCTCTCCCGCCTGCGGCCTTCCCGGACGAGGACTCCCCCTGGGGCGCGCTGCCCACCGCGGAGGCGCCCCCGCCACCGCCCCCGCCGCCCGGAGAGGAAGACGATCCCTTCGCCTCGCTCGAGGCGCCGCCCCTGCCAGAGGAGCTCTCGTTCGGCGACCTCGCCGGGATCCCGGAGGAGGAGGTCAAGGAGCCCTCCTTCGTGACCGGCGCCGTCGCGCTTCCGGACGAGGCGAGCCCGGCGGCCTCGCCCGTGCCCGCTCCGGCTGCGGTCCCGCGGCAGCGGACCGCCTCCCGCCTCCACCTCGCCTCGGCCGCGCGCAAGGCGCCGGTCGAGGGGCCGGTGTCGAAGGCGATCTGGAGCGTGCTCGTGGTGGGGGCGTTGATCTACGGTGTGCTCGTCGGGCTCCACCGCGATCCCACCGGGCCGTGGGACGAGCTGCTGCCCGGGTCCGGCGGCGCCCCGCTGCGCTCGCGCGACGTCACCGCGGGCCTCTATCCCGCGGCGGACGGAGGCCGCCTCACCTACCTGGTGGGGACGGTCGAGGGCCGGGCTCGGGGAGGCGAGGGCGTGGGGATCCGGATCACGGGCGAGCTCCTCGACGCGAAGGGCGGCGTGGTCTCCCGCAGCGAGGGTTGGGCGGGGGCGCTGCCGTCGCCCGAGGCGCTCGCGGCGGTGGCGGACGAGGCGAGCTGGGTGCGGCTCTCGCGGGAGCTGGCGCGGGGAGGCGCCCGAGACGGGATGCCCTTCGTGGTCGCCTTTCCGGGCGCGAAGGCGGCCGGCGGCGGGGCGGGCTTCCGGATCACCTTGCGCGAGGAGCCCCTCCCCCTCGTTCCGGACGCGGCCGTCGTCGAGGATTAATCCCGGTTGCGCCGGGCGGCGCGACGGGAGAGGCGGACGCCGATGGCCTCGCCGAGGGCGGGGATCTTCGCCGCGCCGAAGATCAGGAAGACGACGAAGAGGATGATCGCGGACTGGGCGGGATCGGGCAACGACATGAGGGCAGGCTACCACGACTCGCGCTTTCGCAGGGAGGACCGCCCCCTGGTCTACGCCCACCGCGGGGCGAGCGCCGCCCGGCCGGAGAACACCTGCCCGGCGTTCGAGCGCGCCGCCGCCGACGGCGCGGACGGCATCGAGTGCGACGTGCGGTTCTGCGGATCGGGGGAGCTGGTGGTCTGCCACGACGCCCGCCTCGATCGCCTCGCGGGGGTGCCGAGCGCCGTGGCCGAGCTGCCGCTGCGGGAGCTGCGGGCGATCCCGATCCTCGCCGAGCGCTTCCCCGGCGCGGCCGCGACGGTCCCCACCCTGGAGGAGGCGGTGGAGTGCGGCGGCCCGGGGATGGTGTGGAACCTCGAGATCAAGGTCGATCGCCACCACGACGCCGAGCCCCTGGCGCGCGCCCTCGCCAGCGCCATCCCCCGGCTCCCGCTCGAGGGCCGGGTGCTGGTCAGCTCGTTCCATCCGCTCGCGCTCCTCACCCTGCGCAAGGTCGCCCCCCGCATCCCCACCGCGTGGCTGTGGGAGCGGGGCGGAACCGGGCAGCGAGCCTGGGCGGCGTTCTGGGGGAGGCTGTGCGCGACCCACGCCCTCCACCCGGACGCGGCCATGGTGCGCGCCGAGGACGTGCGAGCGTGGCATCGCCGCGGACTCCTGGTGAACGTGTGGACGGTCGACGATCCGGAGGAGATCCGGCGGCTGCGCTCGTGGGGCGTGGACGGCGTCATCACCAACCGCCCCGCCGAGACCCTCCGGATCTTGGAGGGCGGCTGAAGGCGCATCGTCGCCGCCCCTGCGTCGGTCGCGGCGGTCGCGGCCGCGTGAATCACAGCAGGCGCAGCGGCGCGAAGCCGGCGGCGTCGCAGGAGGCGAGGACGTACCGGACGCCCCCGTGGGTGCCGACGAACCCCGCCGCGATCCCCGGGCCGTGGAGGTGCCCGTACACGCAGACCTCGGGGCGGAACGATTCGATCACCTCGGTGAAGCGGGTCGGGCGAGGGCCGGCGTAGACCGGGGGAAAGTGCATGCACGCGACGCGGATCGCGTCGTCGCCCTCGGCCAGCGAGGCCGCGGCGGCTACGCTGGCGCGGAGCCGGCCCAGGTCGCGCTCCACCAGGTGGGGCTGGTAGCGCTCGAGGCCCATCTCGCCGCCGCCGTCCGGGATCTGCGGGGTCTCGGGCACGCTCCAGCCCCGCGCCCCGGCGATCACGTAGGGGCCGACGCGCACGGCGCTCCCGTTGTGCAGGAAGCCGACGATCGAGGGATGCGGCGCCAGCAGCTCCCCGAGCTTGGTGCGGCTGTCGGGCCACCAGAAGTCGTGGTTCCCCTTGAGCAGCACCTTCTTCCCCGGCCTCTCGTCGATCCACTCGAGGTCGGCGCGGGCCTCGGCGGGGCGGGTGGCCCAGGAGAGATCGCCCACCAGGAGGACGAGATCCTCCTCGCCGACGGACTCGTCCCACGCCGCCGCCAGGGGGCCCGGATGCCCCGTCCAACCGAAAGGCTCCATGTCCTTCCCGCGGGCGGACGGGAGGTGGAGATCGCCGATTCCGAAGAGCTTCAAGGAAATGACTCCAGGGAGACGGTGGGCTTACCACGAGCCGGGCGGGCCCCCGCAAGCTTCCGCCCTCTTTCGTGCCTCCGTTTCGACGGCACCTGTACAGGTGGCGGGTGGTGGTGGCGCGAGCGAGGGGTGCACATGCGCCGGATCGTGGGCAGCTTCGAAGTGTTCCGAATTCGACGTGCCCACCCCATCGGGCGGACACGAATCCAACAGGAGGGCGTCATCATGGCGGAACGCAAAGACCCGAATCTCCCCGAGAGCGGCCGCGGTGGCATGACCGTCCAGGAGGCCGGCCGGAAGGGCGGCGAGACGGTTCTCCAGGAGCGTGGACCCGGCTTCTTCTCCCAGATCGGGCGCAAGGGAGGCCAGAAGGTCCGCGAGCTGATCAAGGCCGGCAAGCGGGGCGAGAGCGAGAACAAGTAGCCCGTTTCACGAACGCGCGAGGGGTGGGCGATGGCGAGGCTTCTGGACGGCGTGCGGGTGGCCTGTCTGGCCACCGATGGGGTCGAGGGGATCGAGCTCGAGGAGCCGGTCGCCGCCCTCGCCGGCTTCGGCGCCACCGTGGACGTCATCTCGGATCGACCGGATCGGATCCAGGCCTTCCGGCACCACGAAAAGTCCGAGATGATCGACGTCGACCACACCTTCGCCGAGGTGAGCGCGTCGGACTACGACGCGCTCTTCCTCCCCGGCGGCGCGCACAACGCCGACGCGCTCCGCACCGTCCCGGAGGCGGTGCGCTTCGTCCGCGAGATCCACGAGGCGGGCAAGCCCATCGCGGTGATCTGCCACGGCCCCTGGATCCTCCTCGACGCGAGGGTCGTGGCCGGCCGCACGCTGACCTCGTGGCCGAGCCTCCGGGTGGACCTCGAGAACGGCGGCGCCCATTGGATCGACGCCCAGGTGCACGTGGACGATCGGATCGTCTCGAGCCGAAAGCCCGACGACCTGCCCGCGTTCATCGACGCGATGATCGATCTCTTCGCCGGACTCCCCGAGAAGGGGACGGCCCGGGAGATCTGGCGCTCGAAGGCGGGGCGGGGCGACACGGTGGACGAGGCCTCCCGCGAGTCCTTCCCCGCCAGCGACTCGCCCACCTCCTGGTGAGCGCGGCGCGTCATCGTGTCGCCTCCCCAACGAGGGGCAGAGGCGCCCCCGTTCAATTCTGAATATCGTAAGCCCCTGGAAGGAGGGGGTCCCTTCCACGATGTCCGGTGGTGAAAGGATCGCCTCGGCCGAACGGGCCTTTCCCCCCAGGGTGCCCTTGCTCACCCGGTCCTGGCGAAGCATCTAGCTTCTCGTCTCCTGATCGGGATGAGAAGCCGCAGAGGGCGGTGCCGGCCGGCAGGAGCCTTGGGGTACGCACATGCCCGGAGGGCTGGAAATGGAGGAGATTCTCCGTCCCAACGCCGAACGCGAGTCGTCGTCGGCATCCACCGAGGTCGAGTTCGAGGCGCAGAACATCGCGATCTCGACCGCCTTGGAGTCCGGGCCGTCGTCGCCCCGGGCGGTGGCCGAGCGGGTGGCGTCGGCGGCGGCCTGCGACGTGGTGGTCGCCGCCGATCTCGACTCGCCGTTCATCGGTCCGGCGTCGGTCTTCGGCAAGGGGATCGCCGACGAGGCGGCGTGGCGCACGGCGATCCGGGTGGCGGCGGCGGTCGCCGCCGCGGCCCCGAAGCCCAGGGGAGACGGCTGGGCGGGATCCCTCTCGGAGATCACCGGCGGCCGCGGCGACGCGGCGATCTTGGGGCAGGCGCGCAGCGTGCTGGTGATCCTCCGGGCCGAGGGCGGACGCCCGAGGACGCTGGTGTTCGCCGCCCGCCGCGACGCCGACTTCGGCGACGCGGAGCGGCGGGCCATGACCGCGGCAGCGGCGAGGCCGGAGCCGCGGGATCCCGTCATCGTCGCTGCCCTCGAGGCCGTCGCCGGTCGCACCGGGGTGCCGCTCGGCCTGCTCCACGCGGGCAAGCTGATGTGGGCGGCCGGCCCGCTGTGGCGCGCCCTCGGCCTGGAGGGGGGCGCGAGGCTCGGCCGCGCGTTCGCCCACGGCGGCGCCCCCGCCGCGGCGGCGCGGCTGGAGGAGGCCGCCCGGACCACCGGCCCAGGCGCGGATCTCGACGTCACGTCGCTCCCCGGCGAGCTGCAGCTCCTGCAGGCGACCCGGCCGGCGGACGTGGCGCGGGGCGCCCGCCTCGACGAGTTGGGGAGGCGGTGGCGCCTTTCGCCCGCGGAGCGCGCGGAGCTGCAGCACCTGATGCTGGGCCTCTCTTGCAAGGAGGCGGCGTCGCGGCTGGGGGTGTCGCCCGAGACCATCCGGGGCAGGCGGAAGCAGATCTACCGGAAGGCGCGGGTGGGCGGCGCCGGGCCGCTGCGCGCCCTCCTCGACGGCGTCACCGAGGACGACGATCAGAGCACCGCGCCGTCGGCGGCCGTGTCGGCCTGAGCGGGCTCTCGCCCTCGCTCTCGAAGCCGGCTCCTACTTGGAGACCTTCCCGCCGGGGTGCACCTGGAAGCGAAGGGTGACGTCGCGGCGGCCCGCACCCTTTGGCACCGCCGCCTCGTGGACGAGCAGCGAGAGCTTTCGGGTCCGCGGCGCCCACACCCACGCGTAGGTCGATTCGTCGTACGGCGCCGTGATCTGCGGGTCGTCGCCCAGCTCCGGCGGCAGCTTCACCTTGGCGAAGAAGAGTTCCACCAAGCGGCGCCCCGGCTTCGACTCGTCCACGTCGTACAGCGCCGAGAGCTGCGCCCCCGGGCGGATCTCGGCGTTGTAGGGGCCGGCCTCGACCCGCGGCAGGCGGCTCGCGGGGATCCGCATCGAGATCCGATCGCCCCGCAGGCTCGCGGTCACCGCGGCCTTGCGAGGCCTGCGGGCGCGCACCGAGAGCGGCGCCGTGGGATCGCCCCAGAGGTCGAAGGAGAGCGCGGCCCGCAGGGTCTTGCGCCAGTCCTTGTGCCCGCGGCGCTTCTTCAGCTCGACGATGGCGAGCAGGTAGTTGCGGGCGCTGGCGAGCGCCTCCCCCGCCGTCTCGCCCTCGTGGAGCTGCGAGCTGAGGAACGCCCGGGCGAATCCGGATCCGCTCGCCGAGTACACGGCCATGTAGGTGCCGATGACGCTCGTCGCGCCCCTCTCGATCAGCAGGTAGGGATCGGAGCGGTCGAGGGTGTAGCAGCCTTGGAGGAAGAACGTGGCCGGCGGCAGCGACGACTCGGGGGCGGGGAGCGCGTCGTCGTCGAGGGTGAGATCGCGGGGATGCCCCTCCCAGAGCACGAGGCCGTGCCCCGGCAGCTCCTTCCGGATCAGCTCTGGCGTGATCTCCTCGCGGTAGAACGACTCCACCCGCACCCCGGCGTTGGCGAGCTCCGCGGAGGTGGTGCGGCTGATCGCCTCGCCGAGGATGAACTTGTGGTCGGCGTTGGCGAGGACGAGGGCCCCCTTGCCGTCCTGCCTGTCGGAGACGTCGTGGAGGAGCCGCGCCACCCAGCGGGAGAGGTCGTACGCGTCCAGCGCGGCCAGCCTGCCCACGGCCCGGTCGGACGCCGCGCCATCGGGATCGACGAAGGGCGGAACCTTGTGGATGCGGGGATCGGCCTTGCCCGCCGCGACTTGATCGATGTCCTCGACGTGCCGCATGGGGACGGCGAGGTGGTCGCCGATGATCGTCACGAAGTCGTAGGGACCCTCGCCCCGCGACTCCAGGGCGGCCGCCACCTCCTCGGGCGAGCTGCCGTCGACCCAGGAGAGGGCGGCGCCCTTGCCCAGGGCGTAGGGCACGGAGAGGAGGGAGAGCTTGGGCGGCGAGAAGGGGCCGGTCGCGTCGGCGGGCGAGGCCAGGACGAGGTGCCGGGAGCGGGCGCGGGCGGCGTAGGCGGCGAGGGCCTCGTCACCGGAGAGCACCTTGACCCGCCTTCCTCCCGCCGCGGCGAGCGCCGTCGCGTCGCCTTCGCCCACCACCACGATCTCCTTGGCGCCGAGCTTGCGGGCGAGGGCCCCCGCCTCCCGCACGGTGACGTGGAGGCGCGCGCCGGCGAGGAGGAGCGGCGCCCGATCCGCCGCCGCCAGCGCGGCCGCGGCGAGGGCCGGCCCGAGGCCGCTCCCGCCTGCGACGTAGACCGCCGGCGGGGCGTCGCCCTCGTCGAAGGCCGCGTTTGCGAGGACGGATCCCATGCGCTCGTCGGTGGCCTCGATGTGGCGGACCTCGCCGGGGATCTCGAGGCGGGCTCCGGAGGCCCCGGGCGGTCCTAGGGAGACCACCTTCTTCGGCTCGAGGCGGCGGAGCACGTCCTCGGTCCACCTCTCCTCTCCGGTGGTCCAGAGGATCACCGGGGGAAGGCGCGCCACCGCCGGGGAGCCCGCCTCGGGCGCCTTCGCCGCGGCGGCGTAGGCCGGCAGCACCTGCCTCCAGGACGATCCGTAGACGAGCACCACGTCCGCTTCGAGGGCGGCGCGGGCCGGGCCCGCCGTGAGGAGGAGGACCAGGGCGAGCGCGCGCGCCGCGCCCCCCACGAGCGGCCGCGCCGAGATTCGGAGACTCACTGCACCTCCTCCGCGGTGTGGACGGGTCGGGAGATCTTCCAGCGGAAGCGCACCGACTCCACGCCCTCCCGAACGATGAACGGCCGATCGCCGTGGGCGAGCTTCACGTAGCGGTTCGGCAACCTGCCCCACAGGTTGCGGGGCGCGGACATGGGGACCCAGGCCCCGCCGGCCTTCGCCTCGACCCAGGTGGTGAGCCGGCCGCCCTTGCGCTTGCCGACGTCCACGCCGAACACGGGCCGCGACGGGACGCCGCTGGTGCGCAGGAAGGTGGCGAAGAGGCGATCGATCCCCCTGTCCGAAGCGTGGCCGGTGCGGGTGGCCTTGAGCACCGTGCGGCTCCCGTCCTTCCGGCGCTCGTAGGCGGTCCGCGCCAGGTCCCAGGCGAGGCGGATGGCGTCGTTCTCCCCCGCCTCCATCCGCGGCCTCGCGAAGCCGATGAGCTTCTCCCGGATGATCGGCGAGGTGGATTGGAGGTGGCGGGTGGGGCGCAGCCAGGCGCGATCCTCCTCGGGGGGATCGCCGACCGAGACCGGCGTCGCCGGGACGTCGACCTTGGTGGATCGGATCCTCGCGGTGAACTGGTAGGTGATCCTCCGAGGGCCCTCGAGCTTGGGGAAGGTGAGGATGGCGAGGCGGTTGCCGTCGCGCATCACCTCCTCCACCTGGAAGCCCCGGGTGACGAGGGTCTCGTCCGTGATCGTCTGGTGCTCGTCCGACTGGGCGAGGGGGAGCTCGACGTAGGCGTCGCCGCCGTTGCCCTCGACCCGAACGGTCAGCCGCACCGTGCGCTCGATCGAGGGCACGGCCTGGGCGTCCGCCTTCCGCGGCGCGGGCCCGGTCTCGTCGCCGGCGGAGACGGCGCCCACGAGGCCGATCGTGGCGAGGGCCGCGGGGACGACGCAGACCAGGATCGCGCTGAGGCGGGGGGCGGTCATCCAGCGCGCTCCATCGCGGGGGAAGGGACGGGGGAAGGCGGGGGCGCGGGGTGCAGCTCCGCGGCGATTCGCTTGGCGAGCTCGATCCGCGCCTCGGTGTCGAGCCTGCCGGTCTCCACCCGCTCCAGCATCTCCAGCGGGCCGAGGAGCCCCTGGAGGTTGGAGATCTGGATGGCGAGGCCCGGCCTCGCGTTGAGCTCGAGGAGGAGCGGGCCGAGCCGGGCGTCGAGGACCACGTCGACGCCAAGGTAGCCGAGGCCGGTCATCTCCGCGCTCCGGGCCGCGATGCGCAGGATCTCCTCCCAGGCGGGGATCTGGATGCCGACCACGCGGCCGCCGGTGTCCGGGTGGACCTCCACCAGGCGGTTGGACTGCACCGCGTGGTGGGTGCGGCCGGTGGCGAGGTCGATCCCCGCGGCGATCGCGCCCTGGTGGAGGTTGGCGCGTCCGTCGCTGCGCCGGGTGGGGAGGCGGAGCATCGCCAGCGTCGGCACGCCCTTGAACACGATCACCCGGACGTCGGGGACGCCCCCGTACGAGATCGCCCGGAAGGTCGGGTGGAGCTCGACCCTGTACTCGATCATAGCACGGTCGGTGTTGCCGGCCAGCGAGTAGAGCCCCGACAGGATGCCGCTCACGTAGTGGCGCATCGCCGCCTCGTCGACGCGCGCGCCGGAGGACTTCACCCAGGCGTCGCCGTCTCGGTCCACCACCACGAGGACGCCGTTGCCCATGGCGCCGCGCACCGGCTTGATCACGAACTCCCGGTAGGGCTCCAGGATCCGGCGCAGCGAGCGCAGGTCGCCGTGGGCGTCCACCACGCCGAAGAGCTCGGGGGAGGGGATGCCGTGCTCCTGGCAGAGCGCCTTGGACCTGAGCTTGTCGTCGACCAGGGGGAAGAAGCGCCTCGGGTTGTGCGGCGTGATGAACCGGGCGTTGCGGGCGTTGATCCCGAGCACCTTGCGGGCCCGCAGCTCCGCGGGGGCCCCGAAGAGCTCCCGGGCGCCGGCGGTGAGGGAGCGGAGGATCGCGCGGCCCGCGGGGCTCACGGCTGGAGGCTCCCTCGGCGGAACGCCCGGAAGCGCGCCCACTCGCTGAGGCGGTAGCCGGTGTACCGGCCGAGAAGGAGCAGCACCGCCAGGGTGACCAGGTGCACCTCCGGGAAGGTGAAGACGAAGTGCTGGAGGGTGTCGCTGGCGATGACCCAGTAGCCGAAGAGCGCGACCACGAAGGTGCCCACCACCAGCTTCGCCGCGTTGCGCGGCCCCTCCTCGACGATGGCGATGGAGAGCCGCTCGATCGTCATGGTGATGATCACGATGGGGAAGAGCGCGATCGAGAAGGCCTTGTCGCTCCCCAGGTGCTCGGCCAGCACCATCATCCCCGCGATGATCAGGATCACCAGGGTGAGCAGGAAGGAGAGCCGGGGCACCATCAGCAGCTTGGCGCGATCGAGGAGGTACCGGCCCACCCAGCCGACGGCGACGACGCCGCAGAAGAGGAGGAGGCCCCAGACGACGCCCGACTCGCGGAAGGCGAGGGAGACGAGGATGGGCATGAAGGTGCCGAAGGTGGGGACGCCGATCAGGTTGCGGAACACTGCCACCACCAGCGCGCCCAGCGGCACCAGCAGGAGCACCTGGAAGAGGACCCTCGTCTTCACCGGGAGGGAGTAGAGCGAGAGCTTGTCGAGGAGCCGATCCGAGTTCTGGATGCGGCGCTGGTAGATCTGGAACTGCGCCTCCCGCTCCCGGAGCATCGACACCTGCAGCGAGGCCTTCTCCACGCCGACCGGATCGATGGCGATCCCGTCGCCCACGTGGAGCACGAGGCGCTCCTCCCAGGGCATGTCGAGGGGGCGAGTGGGATCGAGGGGCCAGAAGCGGCCGTCGAGCCGGGCCTCGACCCAGTAGACGACGTCCGATACGCCGCGCTCGGCGAGGGGCACGCCCGCCACCACCTGGGCCGGGATGCCCACGGCGCGGAGCAGCGCCACCTCGGCGCGGGCCTTCCCGTGGATGCCCCCGCGCTCGCGCTCGAGGACGGCGAGGGCGTCCTGGGCGCCGTCGTGGCCGTCGGTGGTCTCCACGTCCTCGACCATGAAGGCGTGGATCCTTCGCAGCGCCTCGGCCCGATCCTCCTTGTCGATGGCCAGCTCGCGGAGGAGGCGCTGGATCGCCTCGGCGTCACTCTGGATCGCCTCCTCGGGGGCGAGGAGCTCGGCGAGCTGCCTGGCCTCTGCGCTCCCGAGGGCCGGCAGCGAGCGCGGCAGCTCCGCCCGCTGCACCGGCAGGGTCTGCATCGAGAAGCGGTAGGTGAGGCGCGAGCCCTCGTCGGGCTTGCCCACCACCACGGCGACGCGGTTCCCGTCCCGCGGGCGGATGTAGAAGCGCATGCCCTCGGCGGAGACCCGCTCGTCGTAGATCCGCTGGGAGGGGCCGTCCGCCGGCAGGAAGAAGGTGACCCGCGACTTCTCGTCGGGGCCGACGAGCTTCGCCTCCATCTGGATGGACCAGCGATCCGGGGCCGGTTTGGGGTCGAGCTCGTAGCCCAGCGCGACCACCTTGTAGGCGATCAGCGCCACGGCGACTGCGACGAACGCGGCGGCGACGGCGATCAGGCGAGACGGCACGGCGGGATCTTCTCACAACTCGGCCCGGGACGCTCACTCGTCGATTGACCCGGCGTATGGAGGGCACCTACAGACGGCGACTCGCAGCGGAGGGGGCCGGCGATGGACCGGCTACTTCGCGGGCGCGGCCTTCGCCGCGTCCGCCTTCGCCGGCTCCTCCACCTTCTGTGCGAGCTCGGGCTTTCGGCGCAGCACCGAGACCGCGCGGCGGCTGGTGACGTCGTTCCCGTCCCGGGCGACCACCACCACGTGGTTCGCGCCCTCCTTCAGCGGGAAGTCGGCCGAGAAGCGCAGCGGCTCGCCGCCCTTCCTGCCCGGGGCGAAGAAGACCTTCTGGTCGTTCACGAAGACGTAGACGTCCCGGAGATCCTCGTGGGTGACGGTCCCCTGCAGGGAGTAGTGATCCCCCGACGAAGCGATCCCGCCGGCGGAGGTGTCGACGTCGAAGGCGATGTCGGGTGGGGTGCGGGGGAAGCCCTGGGCGACCGCCGTGAACGACGGCTTGCCCTTGGCGCCGACCGAGACGCCCTCGCCGGCCTTCACGAAGCCGGTGCGGCCCGAGCGCCACTCGACCCGCAGCCAGCCGCCGAGGCGCCCGTCCACCGGGAGCGCGGCGCCATTGCCGGCGGTCGCGAGGATCGGCGCGTCGTCCCTGGCGGCGGCGCGGATCGGCAGGTCGGTCTGGAACCGAGCCACGCTCTTCGCCGGGGCGGCGGCGAGGGGCTCCGTCGACACCGGGATCTCCAGCTTCTCCAGGACGATCTCGTCCAGCTTCTCGTCGAAGACCAGGAGCTGGAGGGGCATGGTCGGCTCCGCGTAGCCGGCCTTGAGCTCCAGCTCGAAGACGGCCTCGGCGACCTCGCCGGGCTGGAGCTCGCCGATCTTGTGGCGCCCCTTCTCGATGAAGATCTTCTCGTT
>DATMSB010000155.1:0-19725 GCA_035565615.1 Vulgatibacter sp.
GGACGCGGAGGTGGGCACGCCCTCGACCACCACCGACTCGACGGGCGTGGCGAGGTCCACCTGGACGCTCGGCACCGTGGCCGGGCCGCAGTCCGTCTCGGTCAACGCCGCCGGGATCACGCGCACGGCGGCGGCGACCGCAATCGCGGACGACCCCGACTCGATCTCGATCGTCGCCGGCGACGGGCAGGTCATCGTCGTGGGCGAGGAGTTCGGAGCCGCCGTGGCGGTGATCGTCCGGGACGCGTACGGGAATCCGGTCGAGAACGCGACGGTGAATTTCTCGGTGGACGGCGGGGACGCCATGGGGACCCTCGGCGACGACCAGGTCGACACCAATGCCAACGGCCTCGCCTGGACGACGGTCACTGCTGGCTTCATCGAAGACTTCATCGAGGTGGGGGCGTCGCTCGATGCGACGAGGTCGGTCAATTTCATGCTCCTCGCCCAGACCTACGGGGTGGGGGAGTGCATCGGGCACGGTCCGTCCTTCCAGTCGCTCAAGGAGCAGGTTCGCGTGGGTGGGGCGGGCGTGTACGAGGCCAGCAGCGCCGCCGGCGACCACCTCCTCCAGATCCGCGTGGCGGATGCGATCGACGGGATTCCGGAGGCAGGTCAGGTCACCACCGGCGTGCTCCTCGTCTGCGAGGACGCGGGCGGGAGCCAGTACGTGCAGTTCGACGCCCTCGGCGTGCGGCTCGACGGAGGGGAGCCCGACTACGTCGACATCAGTACGCCGTTGATCTCGGCCACCTACGACACCTCGGGATGGCGCCTCGAATGTGCCAGCGGCGGGATCGTCGCGTTCGTCGCGGACGCGTTCGGCGAGACGCTGCCGCTGGTCCATGTGACCACCGGGACGGCGACCGACGGCATCTGCCTCTGGGACTGGGGAGACCCGGCCCCCCAGGCGGTCGCTGGACCGACCCTCTTCGTCCCCTGACGTTCCCTGTGCCGGCCCGCCTTCGGAGGGCCCACCGTTCGCCCTCGCTCCGAGTCCCATCGGGGCGGGGGCCTTTTTTTGGCTTCGTCGCGGGCGGCCCCGGGGCAGGGCGTCTCTTGCGGAAGTGCCCCTCTCTCCACCGACCGCCCGGTCCGGGAGGCGAAGACTCGGTTTCGCGATCCCCTCGCAGCGGTTACCCTCCCTCTCCACTTGGGAGTCGACGAGAAGATGCACCCTGATTTCGACCTTGCGGCGCTGCGGAGGCGGGTCGGCTTCGGCGCCGACGACGAGGCCCTCCTGCGGGGCCTGCACGACCGGCTCTGGCCCCTCGAGTCGGCGCAGCCCGCCGCGGGTGAGGGAGACGAGATCGCGCGCCTGGCCGCCCAGTGGCGGACGAAGATGGCGTCGCCGAGGTGGGACGCCGCTCGCGCGGCCGATCGGCGGGAGCTCGCCGGGCGCTTCGAAGCCTTGGGCGCCGGCGTCCTCCCCATCCTCCTCGCCGGGCACGCGGTCCGCGAGGCGTTGCTCGAGGCGGTCGGGCCGGCGGGCGACGAGCTCTCCCGCCACGAGGCGCGCGCGGTGGAGCGCCTCGTGGATCTCGAGCTGGCCCTGGTGGTCGAGGGCTGGGAGGAGAACCACGCGGAGCGCCGGGAGCGCGAGGCCCGGATGGCGCAGCTCGGCCCGATCTCGGCGTCCATCGCCCACGAGCTCCGCAACCCGCTCGGAGTCATCGACTCGTCGGTCTTCCTGCTGCGCAAGCACGTCCAGCACGATTCCCGGGCCGCGGCCCACCTCGAGCGGATCGCCGGCCAGGTGCGGATCTCGACCCGGATCATCGACGGCCTCCTCGAGATCGTCCGGGGGAGGCCGCCCGGCGACATCGCCACCGAGGTGGCGCCGGTGCTCGAGTCGGCACGGGAGGCGGTCGCGCTGCCGGAAGGGGCGACGCTCGAGGTGCACGCACCCCAGGACGGCCCGCTGGTGCACATCGATCCGCACCAGCTCCGGCAGATCCTGGTGAACCTCCTCACCAACGCCGCCGAGGCGGCGGGGCCGGGGGGCGAGGTGCGGGTGGACACCCGGGGCGAGCCGCACGCCCTCGCGATCTTCGTCAGCGACAGCGGCCCCGGCATCGATCCCGACCTGGGCGATCGGATCTTCGAGCCCCTCGTCTCGTCCAAGCCGGCCGGCGTGGGGCTGGGCCTCGCGCTCTGTCGCACCCTGGCGGTGCGGTACGGCGGGTCCATCGAGCTGGGCGAGAGCGTCCTCGGTGGCGCCACCTTCGTGGTGCGGCTCCCGAAGGTCGAGCACGTCGGCTGATCCGAACGAAAGGGTCGTAGCCTCTCCGCGATCGCGGGGCAGCGCGGGTGCGCCGCCGGGACGGAGGCCTTCGACCCGGGTCAGAGCACCGCGCGGAAGCCCAGGGTCGGCAGTACGTAGCGCAGCGAGGTCGACGAGTCGTCGATGGCTTCCGGGGCGATCATGACGTTGATCACGTCGATGTAGAAGTCGAGCATCCACTCGTTCCAGATGGCGCGCTTGTCGATGCGCAGGTCGAACCGGGTGAAGGGATCGAGGCGCTTCGAGATCCGCCCGGTGTCCGGGTCGCGCCACGGACGCCCGCTCTGCACCTGGAACCTCCCGCCCACCTCCCAGTTGCGAGGCAGCCGCACCCCCGCCACCACGTGGAGCATGTGCGTCCTGTCGAAGTCGAAGGGCTCCCACGCGCCGCCGCCGCCGCGGCGCTCGCTGCGGGAGAGGGTGTAGGCGATCCAGCCGAAGAGCGCGCCGCCTTCCCGCTTGCGCACCAGGAGCTCGAGTCCGTACGAGCGGCCCCGCCGCCGCACCAGCATCGAGTCGAGATCGCTCTCCTCCTCTTCGGCAGGGGAGACGTCGGCCCCTGGCGGGTCCGGCTCCGGGTCGCCGGTCTCGCCGAAGACGGGCTCGAGCAGCACCGGATCCATGTGGTGGTAGTAGCCCTGCAGGTCGAAGTGGAAGCCGGTGGCGAGCTCCAGCTCGGCGCCGAGCGAGGTCTGGGTGCTGGCGGGTAGCCCCAGGTCGAGGGCCAGCTCGTCGAGGCCCGGGATCGGCACGAAGAAGCGGGGCGGCTGGTGGTAGAACCCGACGCCTCCCTTCAGCCAGACCTGCGCCGACTCCGGCGCCTCGTAGGCGCGGTACCTCCACGAGAACCGCGGATCCACCGAGCCCTTCGACGCCGAGCGCGTGTCGTAGACGTCGAGGCGGGCGCCGGGCGTGAGCAGGAGATCCTCCGTGATCCACACCGGTACCTCGACGAAGCCGCCCGCGGCCGCCATCCGGGGCTCTGGCAGATCCCTGCGCAGCTCGTCCACGTCGTCCGAGGGGGTCCGGGAGTTCGTGCGGCGGAAGGCGCCGTCGACGCCGAGCCGGAGCGCGGACGCCTCGCCGAGGCCGACCTGCCACCGGGCCCGCGGCTCGACGCCGATCGTCTCCAGCGTCCCCATGTCCTCGGCCGAATAGAGCTGGTCGACGCCGAAGGCGACGGCGTAGCTCCCGAAGGTCCGGTCGCTGCCCGCCCGGTAGCGGAGGTCGAGCCGATGGAACTGCGATCGCAGGCTGGTCCTCATCGCGTCGCCCACCCGCTCGCCGACCTCGTCGAAGGCCCCGAAGCCGAAGACGGTCCATCGATCGGTCGCGGCGCCGGTGTCCACGCGGAGCTGGTAGTCCCAGTAGGAGGCGAAGGCGTCCTCGCTGAACGCGGAGAGCAGCATGCCCGGATACCCGTAGCGCCCGGCGGCCGAGACGGTGGTGGAGCCGCCGAGGATCGGCTGGCGGAGCATCAGCGAGGCGTTGGTGAGATCGATCCCGAGGTCGACCGTCTCCTCGTCCGGCCTCGGCCTGCGGGTGATGCCGTCGATGATGCCGCCGGTGTAGCGGCCGTACTCCACCGGGAACGAGCCGGGGTAGAAGTCCACCCGGTCGATGAACGAGGGGTGGATGACCGCGGGGCCCGCCAGGTAGTGGTAGAGCTGCGGGATCCGGATCCCGTCCAGGAGGATCCCGGTGGAGCCGGGGCTCGCGCCGCGCACGATGGGGTAGCTCAGCAGGGAGAACACCTGGCCCACCCCCGGCATCGTCCCCACCACCCGGAACGGATCGCCGAAGGTCCCCGGCACCCGGGTGATCTCCCGATCTCGCAGGGTGGTGCGCGACACCTCCTCTCGCTCCATCCTGCCGATCACGATGGTCTCGTAGGGATCGTAGCTGCGCCGCTCCACCAGGTAGCGCACCGCCAGGTCGCGCCCCTCCTCCAGCTCCTCGTGGACGACGAACCGCGCGTGGCCCGGGGCCGACACCTCGATCCGGGCCCGCCCCGCCGCCGCGCGGAGGGCGAAGGTGCCGTCGGCGCCCGTCTCCGCCCGGGCGATCCGGCCCGCGACCTCGACGATCACGGCCGCGTGAGGCACCGCCTTGCGGGTGCCCCTCTCCACTACCACGCCGGAGATCCGCGCCGGGAGCCGCTCCTCCTCCTCGCCCGCCGGGCGGGGCGGCGGCTCGAAGCGCTGGACGAACGGGATCTCGACGGCCACCGGCACGCCGTCCAGGCGCGCCGGCTCGAAGACGAAGGCCGCCGTCGCCTCGAGGACCGCCTCGTCCCAGGGAGGCCCGGCGCCCTCCAGGAGCTCCACCGCCGAGACCCGTCCGTCCGCCTCCACCCGCAGCATCACCTGGACCACCACGGCGCGCTCGATCGCGGGCGCGCCTTCCGGCAGGGGCACCCGGATCGATCCGACCGGGACCGGGGACACGAGGTCGAGCGCCTCGGCGATCTCGCCGCCGGAGGCCTCGGCCTCCGAGGCGTCGTCCGCGGCACCTTCGTTGCCCGCCTGCGGGTCGACCGAGAAGGTCGCCGGCGGGTGGGTGACGTTCGTCTCCGTCGGGTGCGCCTGTGCGATCGAGGCGGATGCGGAGAGGACCAGGATCGCGGGGAGGATCGCGGCCGCCGCGAGGCGAATCGCCGGCGGTCCGGCCAGCCCCGGTCCGACGGCGATGGACGGAGGAGACGACGCGCTCACCGCCACGCCAGCGACCATCCGAAGTGAAGACTAGTGTGACGCCAGGTGGTGGGGCCGGCAGGCGCGTCGGATGGCGCCTCGACGTCGTCGAGCGCGAACTCGAAGTGGTCGGGTCTCGGGCAACGGACCCACTGCACCTGCGTCCCGACGAGGGGCCCGGTGGCAAAGAGGGTCCCCACCGGGAAGAGCCACCCGGCCTTGGCCCCCACGGCGGGGCCCGTGCCCGTGCAGGAGGCCGAACCGAGGCCGTCGAACGACTCGACCATGAGGCCGCCGTAGCCGGCCCCCGCCGAGACGAAGAGGCCGCCCGCGGGGTGGAATCCGAGGCCGGCGATCCCGCTCCAGCGCAGACCGTCCACCTGCCCGCCGACGATCGTGTACGTGAGGTCGGCGCCGATGGACCACCAGCGGGACAACCGGAAGCCGGGCTCGGCGGAGAGGCTCAGGCCCGAGCCGGAAGGGGTCGCCCCCGCGCCGGCCAGGTCTTCCGTCCCGATCCGGAGCTGGATCCGAAAGCCCGGCTCCTCCCAGGCCTCGCCGGCGGTCTGCAGCTCCTCCGAGACCCGCTCGGCGGGCTCCTCCGGGAGGGCCGGCGCCGGCCAGGCGATCGCCGCGAGCGCCGTCGCGAGGAGGGCTGCGCCGATCTCGAAGGGTGGATGGTGGCGCTCTTTTCTCGCTCGCACGTCGGCCCAGCGTAGCAGGAGTGGTCGGGCCCCGCACGGCCCGCCCCTTCGCGAGCCGGCGCACTTCACCGACCGACGCGCGGGGGCGATGCTCGGGCGCCCCCGAAGCCCTTCTTTCGGACCGGGCCCGGAGATGCCGAGGTCGAGCGGGCGGTCTTTCGGTCCGAGACGGGAAGGAGCCGAGGTCGAGCTAGCGGCCTTTCGGTCCGAGACCGGAAGGAGGTGAGCTCGCACCGGGAGCATTTCGTTCCGGCAGCGACGCGGGCGCGCTCGACCCGCCGCGGGAAGACCCTACGGGATCTGCATCGCCATCCTTTCCGGCGGCCCCGGTGGACCCGGTGGACCCGGAGGCACCCCGGGGAACGGGCTCCTCGACGATGCCGCGGCCGCCCGTGCCGATGGCGTGCAGCTCGAGCCCCGCGCGCGCGGGGAGCTCCAGGCGCACCAGCCCGAGGCCGGGGACGGCGCTCGAGATCCAGAGCTTCGCCTCGCCCGCCCTCGCCATCCGGGAGGGAAAGCTCCCGGCGGGGGTGAGGACGGAGACGACCTCCGGCAGGAGCTGCGGGCGGCCCGGCACGCTCGCGCCGTCGCCGCCCGCATGCGCCGCCCAGGCGTCCGGCGCGATCTCCTGCACCTTTCCGCCCAAGAGGCGCGCCCTCGCCGCCAGGATGGCCCCCTCCCTCCCGGGAGAGGTCCCCACCAGGACCCGAAACGCCTGACCGGCGCTACCCGGTCGCTGGGAGAGCCAGATCTCGATCCACGCGCCCCCCTCGCCGCCGGCCGCGCCGTCGCCGAGGAGGATGACCCGGAGGTAGGGAGGCACGGGGTGCCCGCCCACGAGCGTGGCATACTCGACCCAGGTGCCGGGTTCACCTGTGGTGAACGAGCTCCAGGGCAGCACACCAAGGGGAGGGACGGTCCCGCCGGTGCCGGGCGCGCGCTCCCGCGCCGAGGCGGGGGACGCGAGGATCAGCGCGGTGGCGAAGGTGGCGAAGAACGCGATGGCGCGAGCGACGCGACCGGCGAGGAGGGAGGTGCGGGCCATCCGATCATCCGTCTCCTGGGAGGATCCGGATGGCGACGAGCGCGCCCCCCTCCGGCATCGATCCGACGGAGAGTGTAGCGCTCCTCCCCTCGCGGGAGAGCCGAACGGTGCGCGCGGCACCGACGCTCGCGCGCTCGCGGTCGGCGGACTCCTGCTTCCACCCTGCCTCGACGAAGCGCCCGATCAGCTCCCCGGCGAGCGCGGCGGGATCCCGATCGGCGTGAGCGGTCCAGGTGAGGGCCTCGCCGTCGTCCACCCGGGAGATCGCCGCGAGGTCGTCGGGCGTCGGCGGGAGCTGGTCCGCCGCGTCGGCGTCCTCCTCCTCGAGGGGAGACCATCCCCGGATCACCTCGGTGATCCCGCCCTTCGAGCGAGCGGTCACCAGGCCGCGTCGCCCCTCGTGGACGTCGAGGACGAAGAGCGCCAGCCCGTCCGGCAGCGGGTTCTCGACGAGCTCCACGGGGAGGGCTTCGAAGTGCCGGCGGTGGAAGGCGATCACCTCCGCGGGCGAGGCCCGGGTGTGAAAGGTGGTGGTGGAGACGAGGCGGCCGTCCACGCGCAGTCCGTCGCCCACCGCCACCGCGGGCGCTCCGGGGTAGGTCGGAAAGATCCCGAGGTGGGGATCCTCCGCCGCCGCGGCGGCCACGGCCCGAGGCGGCGCCCGGCCGATCCCCACCAGCGCGATCGCAGCGGCCGAGACGCCGAGCGAGACGGCGAGCCGGCGCAAGGCGCGCATCCGCTCCAGGGTCGGGCTCATCTCTCACCTCCCGTGCAGCCGCCGGGCTCGCCGCAGCCCATGTAGGCGTTCGCCCGGCTTTCCAGGGCGCGGTAGCTCGGATCCCCCCGGTAGCCGCTGCCGATCACGTCGGCGTCGATCGGCAGGGTGTCGAAGCACTTTACCTTCGACATCCGATCCGCCCGGGTGCCGTGGCCGTTCCTCCACTTGCCGGAGCGCGCGAGGGCGTCCTTCGAGCAGGAGGTGACCATGGAGCGATCGGCGAGGTGCTCTCCATACCCGCGGCTCACCACCTGCGCCCGCAGCTCGATCGGGAACCAGTCGAGGACCGCGCCGGCGGGGCCCGCCTTGCGAGAGAGCTCGCCGCCCAGGCCCAGGAGCGCGATCCGATCCACCCGCCGGAAGAACGCCGAGCTCCGATCGCCGAGGTTCACGTCCTCGCCGCTGGCGAGGGCCCAGGTGTCCGGCTCCAGCCGCATGCGCACGGGCGCGAGCTCGAGCCGGTCCAGCCGCTCCGGGAAGAACCGGCCCGAGAAGAACGATCCCTCCAGGAACCGCTCGGGCAGCAGGCGATTCTCCACCACGGCCTCGAGTTCCGTCTCGCCGCCGATCCGCTCGAGCTCGAGCCCGAAGCGATCCAGCACCGGACGCTGCGCTCGCCCCAGCAGGCGCCGCACCTCGTCGAACGCCCCCACCGCGCCGGGCGGCGCCTCGATGTCGCCGGCGGCGTCGAGCCCCACCGGTTGTACGTCGATCGCGCCAAGGCTCGCCCGGGTCGCCAGCCCTCGGGATCGCGCCTGCGGCCCGTGGCCCTCCAGGGTGCGGTACCGGCGAGCGGTCTCGGCCAGGGCGCGCTCCCGCGTGGCGCGGAAGCGCTCGCGCCGGTCCTCGGGATCCGACGGCGGGTGAGCGGCGAGCTCCCAGGTGAGGAAGCGGGCTGCCTCCTGCTGCTTGATCCGCGCCCTGCCGATGTCGGCCACCCAGGCGCCCCATAGGAGGAGGACGACGAAGAGCGGCGCGACCAGGGCCAGCTCGGTCACGGCGCTGCCGCGCTGTCCGGCGCGGTCGAGGCGGCGGGGTGGTCGGGGGCAAAGGGCGTGCATGTCAGTGGGTGAGGGCCCGGCCGGTGATCCCGGCGGGGAGGAGGGCGCGCAGCGCGGCGGCGCCCGCCCGCTCCAGGCCCGGCTCCACTGGGGCGAGCTTGGCGCGCCAGTAGGGGTTGAAGAAGTTGGGATGCTCCTGCCAGTTGCCCGGCCGGTGGTAATAGGCGAGCGCACGGGAGACGACCCTGGGGCCGTCGCCCTCCACGACCGCGTGGCTGGCGTGGGCCGCGCCGCCAGGGGTTCCGACCTCGAGGTCGATGGATGCGCCCGCGGCGCCGGTGGGAAGGTTCGCCTCGGACGCGGGGAGGCGGAGCGCCACCCAGACGTCGGGCTGGCAGTTCTCTTCTGCGACGGACGCGCAGCCCTCTCGGGTGGAGTCGAACGCCATGTAGGGGAGGATCCCCCACCACGGGTGCATGCCGCGGTTCACCTCGCACGAGTAGCGGGGCACGAAGATCTCGGCGAGGTCCGGGACGCCGCGGCGCTCGTACGGATCGCGCACGTCCCAGGTGCAGGCCCAGCCGCCTCCGTGGGCCACGCCCGTCGACGTCACCGACGACATCTCCGGCGCGTTCATCCCGAGGAGCTCGGCGATGCCGGAGGGGGACGACGCCATCAGGTAGAAGTTGGCGCCGATGGAGCTGCCGATCGGATACCGAGCGACGTACTGGCCGCTGCCCTCGAGCTGGGCGTAGTAGGCGCGCATCGAGCGGCGATCCGGCCGCGGGTTCTCGTCGGAGTGGAACCGGGTGTGACCGCGGAAGGCGGCGCCGGGGAGGACGCTCCCGAAGAGATCGAGGAGCTCCGCCCCCATCACGCGGCCGAGCCGGGTCGGTCCCGGGAACGACCGGTCGTAGACGTCCTCGCCGTAGCGGGTGGCGTGGACGAGCTCGGCCATCGCGCGGCGGGCGTAGGCCATCCGCCCCTCCGGGCCGTCCGCGAGCCCCTTGTGCGGCGAGCCCTTCGTCCCCCCCAGCCGGCCCGCCTCCTCCAGGTGGGAGCCGCGGTAGCGGGCCACGTTCGCCGCCCGCACCAGTGGCCCGCCCCACTCCTCGGCCCCGGGCGAGGTCGACCTCGCGAGCCGCAGCGCCTCGTCGCCCGCCAGCCTGGCGGTCACCGCCGCGCGGAACGAGGCCTGGGTCGCGTACAGGAAGGCGTTGGCCCCGACCAACAGCGGCACGGCGACCGTCCCCACGAAGCGATCGAAGGCGAGGAAGAGCTCGGCGGCGGTGCGGCAGACCCGCTCCAGGACGGACGCGATCCGCGAGACGAGGACGAGGAGCTCGCCCACGATCGGCACCAGGGCGCACGCCGCCGCCTTCGCACCGGCGCAGACCTCGCCGAGCGTCTTCAGGACGGCGGAGAGCGCTCCCAGCGAGCCCAGCACGCCGAGCACCATGGCGTCGACGCTGAGGAGCTGCAGGATGGTGACGTACTGGGAGATCTGCGCCCGGTTCGTGTACGCGTAGTGGTTGAACGCGCGCGCTTCGTGGGCCGCGAGGTCGTAGGCCGCCGCGTCCGCCGCGTTCTGGAGCTCGATCCGGGCCCGGATGGCGTTGCCCAGGTTGGCGGTGCCGAGGACGACGAGGGCCACCGCGAAGAGGAGGAGGGCGGCCAGCACCAGGGCCTGCCCGTCCTCCTCCCTCGACAAGGATCGGATGCGAGCGAGCATGTCACCAGGCCTTGCACGTCGAGGTGCAGCCAAGGCCCTCGGCGCACGAGCACCCGCGGACGAACCGCGCGTGGAAGTTGGACTGCATGCGCATCGAGTGGTGCGTGACGATGGGGATGAAGAAGGCGCGGCGCTGCCGGTTCACGGGCGCGAGCCCGGCGGCGAGCATCGCCCGCAGCGAGGCGTCACGGATCGGGCGGTAGCCCGCGCCGCGGTTGAGCTCGTCGTCCCGGAAGGCGTCCGCGAGCGCCGCCGCGCGGGCCGCGAAGGGGAACTCACTCTCCGCCAAGAGGATCGAGCGTCCGCCCTCGCCGCGGGGGGCGACCCCGGGATCCGCGACGGATCCCGTGGCGGCGAGCCCGCCCAGGGACGCCACCCAAGCGTGCCAGATCACCCAGTCGGCGAAGGGGATCTTCAACTCGAACCAGTGCTGGACCTGGATGGTGAGGACGTTCGCCTCTCGCGCCGCATCGTCCGTGCGATCGAAGTCCAGCTCCGCTCGATCGGGCCCCACGCCGAAGGCCTCCCGATGCGTGGGCCAGTGGGGGTTGAGGACGTGGACGTGCACGCCGGGGAAGGGCGCCGGATCGAGGGCCGAGAGGGCCCGCAGCGCCGCCACGCCCGCGGCGTGGTGCGACCAGCGATCGTCGCCGCCGCCGGCGCCGCAGAGGGCCGAGGCGACCGGGACGCGGGTCGGGCAGGCGGTCGGCGCCAGCGAGAAGATCGCGGCGTCCTGCATCTTGCGGGGGTCGCCGCCCCACACGATCCCGGCGCGCGCCGCCTGGAACGCGGCGTACTCGGTGAGGAGCCGAGCCTGCTGGAGGAGGGCGAGCTGGACGAGGCCGAGGAGGGCCGCCAGGAAGAGGGGCAGGACGATCGCCGTCTCGATGGCGGCCTGGCCGGACTGGGGTCGGGGGCGGGTCGAGAGCACGGACCCACGCTACGGGGCCGGGAGGCCCCCACCCATCGGACAGCCGACCGATGATCCCGCGGCGGATCAGGCGCCGGGCATCTCGCCCACGGCCCGGATCAGCACCTCGCGGGGCCTCGCGCCGTCGGCGGGACCCACGATCCCGTCCCGCTCCATCCGCTCGATCATGCGCGCGGAGCGGTTGTAACCGATGCGCATCTTCCGCTGCAGCATCGAGATGGAGACGCTCTTCATCTCGGAGACGATGGCGATCGCCTGATCGTAGAGCTCGTCGGAGAGATCGTCCTCGGGGGCGCCGCCCTCCGCGTCGTCGTCGGGCGCCCGCAGGATCGACTCGTCGTACACCGGGCTGCCCTGCGCCTTCAGGTGGTCGACGACCCTCTTGATCTCCCGCTCGGTGACGAGGGCGCCGTGGACGCGCCGGATGTGCGCGCTCGTCGGCGGCAGGATCAGCATGTCGCCCTGGCCCAGCAGCTTCTCGGCGCCGGGCGTGTCGAGGATGGTCATCGAATCCACCCGCGACCGCAGGGCGAAGGAGATGCGGGAGGGGAAGTTCGCCTTGATCAGCCCCGTGACCACGTCGACCGAGGGGCGCTGGGTGGCGACCATGAGGTGGATGCCTGCCGCCCGGGCCTTCTGCGCGATCCGGGCGATGTACGTCTCCACCTCCTTCGACGCCACCATCATCAGGTCGGCGAGCTCGTCGATGATGATCACCAGGTAGGGGAGCTTCTTCGGCTCGAGCTCCTCCTCGTGCTTCTTCTCGAGGAAGGCCTCCACCGGGTCGGCGGCGTCGGCGCCCTCGGCGTGCGCGAGGGCCTCCTCCTCCGTCTCGCCCTTCTCCACGTCGATGATCAGTATCTTCCGGGACGAGGCCGCGGGCTCCGCCGGCCGGTCCTCGGCGGCGGCCCGGCGCTTCTCCCGCTCCTCGATCCGCTCGGCCATCAGCTCGTTGTAGCCGGCGAGATCGCGCACGCCGTTGTCCGCGAGGAGGGCGTAGCGCCGCTCCATCTCGTCCACCGCCCAGCGCAGCGCCAGGGCGGCCTTGCGGGGATCGGTGACGACGGGTAGCAGGAGGTGCGGGATCCCCTCGTAGATCGAGAGTTCCAGCATCTTGGGATCGACCATGATGAACCGCACCTCCTCCGGCGTCGCCTTGAAGAGGAGGCTCATGATCATCGAGTTCACGCTCACCGACTTTCCCGAGCCGGTGGTGCCGGACATCAGCAGGTGCGGCATCTTGGCGAGGTCGGTGACGAAGGGCAGGCCCTCGATGTCCTTGCCCACGGCCATGGTCAGCCGCGACTTGGACTTGCGGAAGGCGTCCTGGGCGAGGATCTGGGAGAGGAAGACCGTCTCGCGCTTCTTGTTCGGCACCTCGATCCCGACCACGCCGCGCCCGGGGATCGGCGCGACGATGCGCACCCGCAGCGCCTCGAGGGCCATCGCCAGATCGTCGGAGAGGCCGGCGATCTTGGAGATCTTCACGCCCGGCGCGGGCGCGAACTCGTACATGGTGACCACCGGCCCCGGGCGGATGCGCTCGACGTGGCCCTGGATCCCGAAGTCGGCGAGCTTCTGCCGCAGCTTCTCGGCGGTGGAGTGAAGGAGCGCCTCGTCGATGGAGGGGCGGGCGTCGTCGCCGTGGCCGTCGAGGAGGGACAGCGGCGGCAGCGAGAACCCGTCCTCGGTGGTGATGAGGTCGAAGGGCGAATCGGTCTTCTTGGGCTTGGGCGGCGTCTTGGGCAGCTCGATCACCGCGAGGCGCTGTGCCGCGGCGGGCGCCGGGGTCGGGGCGTCGGAGGGGATCGGCTCGGGCTTCGCCTCCTCCTGCGGCGCGGGGGCGGCGGGGGGCTCCACCAGCGAAAGCCGGGCCGCGGCGGGCGCGGAGTCCTGCTCCGCCCACGCCGGATCGGGGGGGAGGGGTGGCGTCTCCGCGGGGGCGGCGGCCTCGCCCTCCAGGGTGGGAGGCGGCACGACCATTGGAAGGGGGCGCTCCTCCTTCTCCACCTCCACCGCGACCCTGCCGTCGAGGTCGGCCTCGAGGCCGGCCTCCTCCGCCCTCCTGCGGACCTTGCGCCGGGAGGCCTGCCCCTCGCGGGCGTCGAAGGCCGCCTTGGCGGCCGCCTCCTCCATGGCCAGGGACTCGGACTCCTCCGCGAGGCGGGCCTCCCGCTCGGCGCGGTGCTGCTCGACCTGGGCGCGGACGAAGGCGGCGAACCACAGGGCGAGCCTCCGCCCGGCGCGGCCCGCGAAGAGGACGCCGCGGCTCGCCTCGAAGCCGGTCGCCACCACGAGGGAGATCGCCATCGCGGCGAGCACCACGATCGCGGAGCCGACGAGCGAGAACGCGGAGGTCATCAGGTCGGCGGCGCCGCCGCCCAGAGCGCCGCCCGGCCTCGAGCCGAAGGGCCGCAGGGAGGGGACCAGCAGATCGACGAGGATGGACGCGCCGAGCACCAGGGTGACGAAACCGAGGCCGGCGACGAGACCGAGGCGCTTCCCGCTGGGGCGCACCAGCTCGAGGAAGGCGAGGAAGAGCGCCAGCGGCGCGATGAACGCGCCGAGGCCGAAGATCCCGAAGAGGTGGCCCGCGAAGAAGGAGCCGACCGATCCGATGAGGTTGCCGCCGCTGTCCGCGTCGTAGGAGACGAGGGCGAGGCCGAAGAAGACGTAGGCGAAGAGGAGGACGACCGCGAAGATCTCCTTGCGATCGCCGAGGCTGCGCCGCGCCGACGAGGGCGGGGCGTCGCGGTCGGACTCCCGCCGCCGGGCAGGGGCTTGCTTCTTGGGCTTCTCGATGCGGGTGGGCTCCCGGCGCACGCGCCGGTTGCGCACGTTGCCTCCGGTGCGCAGCGGGAGGCGGCTGGGGCGGGCCCGTTCCATCGGTGGCGATCCTTCCACCGCTGCGAACAGTCGTCGCAGCGAAGGGTCAGGATCGCCCGATGGCGGCCCCCGTCAACGATCCGAGGGACCGGAGCGTGTGGACAACTCCTGTCCACCGCAGGGGCGAGGGGGCGGGCCGCGCGCTCCCCTGCGCGAGGCGCCTTCAGCCGATCTTGACCTTGGAGTTCATCTCCTGCGCCACCTGTCGCAGCGGCCGCATGCTGTTCGAGAACTGCTTCTCCAGCTTGGTGGCGGCGCTGTTGACCTTCTGGGGATCGCTGAGCTGGCTCTGCATGGGCTGCAGCATGCTCTTGGCGTCGGACAGGTTCTTCGAGAGCTGCTGGAGCTGGTTCTTCTCGTTCTGCGTGGACGCCAGCGGCTGGAGGTGGGAGAGGTGCTCCTCGGCCTCCGAGATCGACTGCTGGATGTTCCGGTAGAAGATCTGCCCGTGCATCTGATCGTAGCTGCGGCTGTCGGACGAGATGTCGGCGAGCATCCGCGCGTTCATCTCGGCGTCGCGCAGGCCCGCGTTGATGACCGCGATGTGCTTGGTGGCCTCGTAGCTCCGGTTGGCCCCCTGGGCGCCCTGCTGCTGGCCCTGCTGCTGGGAGCCCTGCTGCCCCTGCTGCATGCCCGGCTGCTGCTGCTGGGACCCCTGCTGCGAACCCTGCTGGAACCGGCCGGTGGAGCTCCTGTGCGTCGGAGACGTGGTGGGGGTGGACGAGGGGCCGGCGGCGTGGGCGCTGGGGATCCCAGCGAGGCACGCGACGGCGGCGATGACGACCCAGGCATTTCGCATGACTTTGCGTTCCTCCTGCCGTCGCCGCGGTTGGGGCGGCGGCGCTACCGGTTCGAGTGCATCCGGTCATCGAACGATCGGCATCGGGCCCGCCGTGGTCTCCTCCGATGCCCTGCGAGGGGGCGACCTGTGCGCCTGCTCGCGGCGACGCCGACTGGCGCGGCGAGCGACCCCCGGGGGCCGCGGACGGGACCTCCGCCCGGCCCCGGCTCCTGGCGGACTTGCGGCCGTCGCCCGGTTTGGCTACAGCGCTCCTTACGCCGCATGCGGCGATGGTCGCCGGGGCAGGAGACGAGAGATGGCCGAGAAGCTTTCGAATGAAGAGGAGTACTTCGCCCGGGAGAACGCCGAGAAGCTGCGCAAGCTCGCGCTCGAGCGCAGCCGGGAGCTCGCCCAGGCCCAGAAGGAGGAAATGAAGAGGCTCCACTGGATGCGGTGCCCCAAGTGCGGGATGGAGCTGCAGACCGTCGAGTTCCGCGGCGTGGACATCGACCGCTGCTTCAGCTGCGGCGCCACGGTCTTCGACGCCGGGGAGTTGGAGAAGCTCGGCGTCACCGAGGAGAAGTCCGGCGCCATCATGAAGAGCATCCTCAACATCTTCCGGTGACGCCCTCATGAAGCTCTCCAAGGAGCAGGTCGAGGAGGTGGCGATCCTGGCCCGGCTCTCGCTCTCGGAGGACGAGGTCGAGCGGTACCGGGTCCAGCTCTCGGCCATCCTCGGCTACATCGAGAAGTTGCAGGCGCTGGACGTGACCGGCGTCCCGCCGACCGTCCACGCGGTGGACGTGGACTCGACCCCGCTCCGCCCCGACGTCGTGCAGGCCAGCCTCGCCCCGGAGCGCGCCCTCGCGAGCGCCCCGGCGCGGGACGGCGACCTCTTCCTCGTTCCCCGGATCATCGAGTGAACCCCACCGATCTCACCCTCGCGGAGCTGTCGGCGCGCCTGGAGTCCCGGGATCTGTCGTCGACCGAGGTCACCCGCGCCTGCCTCGATCGCATCCGCGCCACCGACTCCGCCCTGGGCGCCTTCCTCTTCGTGGACGAGGAGGGGGCGATGGCCCAGGCCCGGGCCGCCGACGAGCGGCGGGCGGCAGGGCGCTCCCTGGGCCCCCTCGACGGCGTTCCGCTCGCGCTCAAGGACCTGTTCTGCACCGAGGGGATCCCCACCACCTGCGGCTCCCGGATCCTCGAAGGCTTCGTGCCGCCCTACGACTCGACCCACGTGCGCCGCCTCAAGGAGGCGGGCGCGGTGCTCCTCGGCAAGCTGAACATGGACGAGTTCGCCATGGGCTCGTCCAACGAGACCTCGGCGTTCGGGCCGTGCCGAAACCCCTGGGACACGGCGCGGACCCCCGGCGGATCCTCCGGCGGATCGGCGGCGGCGGTGGCGGCGCGGCAGTGCTTCGCCGCCCTGGGGACCGACACGGGTGGGTCGATCCGACAGCCGGCGTCGTTCTCCGGCGTCTCCGGGATCAAGCCGACCTACGGCAGGTGCTCGCGCTTTGGCGTGGTCGCCTTCGCCTCCTCCCTCGATCAGGTGGGCCCCCTCGGTCGCACCGCCGAGGACTGCGCGCTCGTGCTGCAGGCGATCGCGGGCAAGGATCCGATGGACTCCACCTCCCTCGACGCGGAGGTCCCCGACTGGGCCGCCGGGACGAGGGGCGCGGACGTGAAGGGGATGCGGCTCGGCGTGCCGAAGGAGTACTTCGTCGAGGGGCTCGATCCGGAGGTGGAGAGGGCGGTTCGGGAGGCGCTGCGCCTCCTCGAGGAGATGGGCGCCACCCTGGTGCCCGTGTCGCTGCCCCACACGGAGTACGGGATCGCCACCTACTACGTGGTGGCCCCCGCCGAGTGCTCCTCCAACCTCGCCCGCTTCGACGGCGTCCGCTACGGCATGTCGAGCCGCGAGGAGGGTGCCCTGCGGGAGATGTACTTCCGCACCCGCGCCGAGGGCTTCGGGCCGGAGGTGAAGCGCCGGATCATGGTCGGCACCTACGCCCTCTCCTCCGGCTATTACGACGCGTTCTACCTGAGGGCGCAAAAGGTCCGGACCCTGATCAAGCGGGACTTCGACGAGGCGTTCCGGCAGGTGGACGCCATCGTCACCCCGACGACCCCCGGCGTCGCCTTCGAGCTGGGAGAGCGATCGGAGGATCCCCTCCGGATGTACCTCGCCGACACCTACACCCTGGCTTGCAACCTCGCGGGGCTCCCGGGGATGAGCGTGCCGTGCGGCTTCTCGACGGGAGGGCTGCCCATCGGCCTGCAGATCCTGGGCAAGCCCCTCGACGAGGCGACCCTATTCCGCGTGGGCGGCGCCTATCAGGCCGCCACCGACTGGCACACGCGGGCGCCGCGGATCGGATGAAGCGATGGCAAGAGCCGACTGGGAGGTGATCGTCGGGCTGGAGGTCCACGCCCAGCTCCTCACCGACACCAAGATCTTCTGCGGGTGCAGCACCAGGTTCGGCGCCCCGCCGAACAGCCAGACGTGCCCGGTTTGCCTGGCGATGCCGGGGTCGCTCCCCGTGCTGAACGAGCGGGCGGTGGAGTTCGCCATCCGCGCCGGGCTGGGGACCGGCTGCACGATCCGCGGGCGCAGCGTGTTCGCTCGCAAGAACTACTATTACCCGGATCTCCCCAAGGGCTACCAGATCACCCAGTACGACCTCCCCTTGTGCGAGGACGGCCACCTGATCATCGACACCCCCGGCGGCGAAAAGCGGGTTGGGATCACCCGGATCCACCTCGAGGAGGACGCGGGCAAGAACACCCACGATCCCGCCGGCGGCCCCTCGCGAGTGGACCTCAACCGCGCGGGGGTGCCGCTCATCGAGATCGTGGGGGCGCCGGATCTCCGCTCGTCCGAGGAGGCGGCGGAGTACCTCAAGGCGCTGCGGGACGTGGTCGTGTACCTGGGGATCAACGATGGGAACCTCGAGGAGGGCTCGTTCCGCTGCGACGCCAACGTCAGCGTGCGGAAGGTGGGTGAGACGACCCTGCGGAACCGCGTCGAGCTCAAGAACATCAACTCCTTCCGCTACGTGCGCCAGGCCATCGACTACGAGGTGGGCCGGCAGATCGGGATCTGGGAGGACGGCGGAACGGTCGTCACCGAGACGCGCCTCTTCGATCCGCAGCAGGGCGTCACCCGGTCCATGCGCACCAAGGAGGAGGCGAGGGACTACCGCTACTTCCCCGAGCCCGACCTGCTGCCGCTGGTGGTGTCGGAGTCGTGGATCGAGAAGATCCGCGCGGAGCTCCCGGAGCTGCCCCGGGCCAAGGCGGCGCGGTTCGTCTCCTGCTACGGCCTCTCCTCCTACGACGCGGGCGTGCTGGTCGCCGAGCGGGCCGTTGCCGACTGGTTCGAGGCGGCCGTGGCGGCGTACGGCGGCAGCGCCAAGACCGTCGCCAACTGGGTGATCAACGAGGTCCTCCGCCTGGTGAAGGACTCGAGGGAGGGGATCGCGGCCTCGAAGGCGTCCCCCGCGGCGCTCGCGTCGCTCCTGCGGCTGCTGGACGAGCGCCGGATCAACGCGGCCGCCGCCAAGGCGATCCTCGAGGAGGTCCATGGCACCGGCGCCGATCCCGCCCGGGTGATGAAGTCCCGCGGCCTGGAGCAGGTCTCCGACCTGGGCGCCATCGCCGCCGCCGTCGACCGGGTCCTCGACGCCAACCCGGACCAGGTGGAGCGGTACAAGGCGGGGAAGAAGAACCTCCTCGGCTTCTTCATGGGGCAGGCGATGCGGGAGCTGAAGGGGCAGGGGGATCCCAAGGCGGTCACCGAGGCGCTCAAGGCCCGCCTGGGAGACTGATCGGCGCCCCCGCCAGATGCTTTGCCCTCAAAGCGTGTAAACTATAAGTCCACTTTGAGTGCACGGGGGAACCTGCTACCTTTCGTCACCTGGTTCGGCAAGAGCCGGTGCTCGCTCCGCACGGTGATCCCCGTCCGTGAAACGCTCACGGCGGCTGCCACCGTGCGGTGCGCGGCCCAGGCGAGAAGGGAAGCGAAATGAGCGTCGTTCGAGAGAGAGTCCGTGTCTTCGTTCGCCTGTCGTCCGCGGTCGCGGCGGTGTTGGCCCTGGTGCCAAGCGCGGCGTGGGCACAGACCTACAGCGTCGAGTTGCAGCCCCACACCTACCAGCCGCTCCCGATCGGGGGCGGAACCAAGACGGAGCACCCCTACCCGTCGCAGTTCGGAGGCGTGGGCTATGCGCCGTATCAGATGGTGATCAACCTGCCTTTCACCGTCCCGTTCTTCGGCGTGGACTACGACACCGTCACCGTCATGGGGAACGGCAGCGTCCAGTTCGGCGTGGGGACCTTCACGAACTCCACGACGGACGCCGCGATGGACAACCGCGTGATCCCCTCGACGTCCGGCACGTATCACAACTTCGTCGCCGTCTGGCGGGACAAGGTCGTCTGCCAGGGTGCGGGCGGTCCGCTCGCCACCCAGTACCTGGGCCAGCCCGGCTCCCGGCAGCTCGTGATCGAGTGGAACAACTGCCGGCGCTACGCGTCGAGCGGCGAGTTCACGGCGCAGCTCTGGCTGACCGAGAACGATCCGACCATCGAGGTCCACTACGGCTTTCTGGGCACGAGCGCCCAGAACTGGGTCGCCGGCATGGGGATCGAGAACTTCGACGGCACCGACGGCACGCCGGGGCTCGGCCTCGACGGGACCGTCTGCACCCCGAACTGCACCCCTGCCGACTTCCCCGCGGGGCACCGCCTCATCTACGCCTCGGGCCCGTCGGTCTCGCTGGACTCGGTGGACGTCGTCCCGCAGCCGGTGAACATCGGGTACACCGCGGACGTCTCGGCGCTGGTCACCAACAACCGGGGCAAGGACCTCGACAACGTGGCGGT
>DATMSB010000156.1:0-35238 GCA_035565615.1 Vulgatibacter sp.
ACCGCAAGGACCTGAAGCTCGACGGCTCGAACCGCACCCTGCTCACCGGCTACGGCGGGTTCAACATCTCCCTCGATCCGCGCTTCTCGCCGTCGGCGCTCTACTGGGTGGAGCAGGGCGGCGTGTACGCGGTGGCCAACCTGCGGGGCGGCTCTGAGCTGGGCGAGGCGTGGCACGACGCCGGCAAGCTCGCCAACAAGCACCAGGTCTTCCGCGACTTCGAGTACGCGATGCGCCACCTCGTCCGCGCGGGCTACACCCGGCCGGACCGGCTCGCGATCACCGGCGGCTCCAACGGCGGCCTGCTCATGGGGGCGATGATGACCCAGGCCCCCGAGCTCTTCCAGGCGTGCGTGGGCCGGGTGGGCCTCTACGACATGATCCGCTACCAGAAGTTCCCGCCCGCCGAGCTCTGGATCGACGAGTACGGCTCGTCGGACGACCCGGCGCAGGTGGGCTACCTGCTCGGCTACTCGCCCTACCACCAGGTGATGGCCGGCGTGCGCTACCCCGCCTTCCTGGGACTGACCGCCAAGGTGGACACCCGGGTCTCCTGGATCCACACCGCGAAGTTCGTGGCGGCGCTGCAGGAGGCCACGGCGGGCGACGCGCCCATCCTCTTCCACATCGAGCAGAAGGCGGGCCACGGCCAGGGCAAGGGCCGCTCCGACCGGGTGAAGGAGGACGTGATGATGTTCCGCTTCATCGACGCCCAACTCGCGAAGGCGGGGCCGACGACCAGCAGCGCGGTCGCACGCTAGTCGCCGGGAAGCGCGCGAAGTCGACGGAGAACTTCCGCCCCGCGCCGTTGGCTCGCAGCGTCGGAGGCGAAATGCCCCTGAAGCTCGGCGCTCGAAATGGGGTCCGTGCAGATGCGACGCAGGTGGCTCCGAAGGTACGAGTGAACTTCTTCGGAGCCATCGGAGATCTGATCGATCAGGTCGGGATCGCCAACGAGAAGGCTGAAGACGTCCTCTAAGTCATGACTGGACAGGTGACCCCCACCTCCCCTGGAAAGGAACGCTTCCATTTTGGTCGCTGCCAGCGCCAACGTCGTGGCGACGCGGACCGTCCGTCCGGTGGGGAGCACCCTCGCCTCGGCAGGCAGTGGCCAACGCATGCGCAGCGGCCATGCTGCTATCGCTGCGCCTCCGACAAAGACGAAATTCGTGATTTCTTCTCCGAGGTATCCGCAAGCTTCGAAATCCTGCTGAGAAGCAGGTCGCGCGTATTCACGACGGCCGCCGTTCCAGCTCCTGCGCGCCGAGCTTCCTCTCCCGGGCACGCCCAACCCGAAGGGCGTCAACGAGCGACAAGAGTTCATGAAGCGTCGGGTCCGCAGCAGCGGCAAGTGGCACGGTCGGATAGAGAGGGCGCACGCTCTGGCCACGTACGCTGCCTTCACCGAAGCTCCAGATCGTCGTCTCCTCGGGGCCTTGGGTGATCTGCTCTCGAAGCGGCGAGGCCGAAGCTGCCGTTGGAAGGCCCACCGAGATCTCTCCGTGCTTCAAGAATTCGAGGAGGCTCGCCCGACGAACCTCGCGCTCGTGGCGATCATAGAGGTGGTGAGGCAGAACGACGCGGATCGACTGCCTCGCGGGCTCAAAGTGCGGGGAACGAAGCGATGGCTCAGCGGGCGCGCATGCCCCTGCGCAGGGTGATCCGGCGCTGGCGGCGGCGGCGCTTCAGCACCGCGCGCTTGGTCTTCGAGCGGTTGGCGAGCTTCTTCTTGCTGCGGTTTCCACGCTTGGCGGCCATGTTTCGTTCTCCTGTGTCGGCCGGGGCGAGGCAAGGCCCGGTCGGCCGAGGAATCGCGGCTGGATAACAGAACGCGCCGGGCCAAGTCAAAGCGATCACCCGATCTCGACCGGGCCGCCTGGGCGATCGCTGGGCGGGCAGCCGGCTTCGCGTCCCCACGAGGGCGCCGCCATGATAGGGCGCGAGGCATGCTGAAGACCACGCGCATCGGGCACGGCCCTCGCCCCATCATCCTCCTCCACGGCTTCCTCGGCTCCGGGCGAAACCTCTCCACGCTCGCCCGCCGCTGGATGGAGCTCGACCCCTCGCGCAGCTTCCTGATGCCGGATCTGCCGGGCCACGGCGAGTCCCCGCCGCCGCGGGGCAGCGGCATCTCCGCCCTGGCGCGGCGCCTGCTGGACACCGTCCGCAACGAGGGGGTCGAGGGCCCGCTCCACATCACGGGGCACTCGCTGGGAGGCAGGGTGGGCCTCGCCGCGTCTCTCCTCGAGCCGGCGTCGGTCGAGGCGGTGGACCTGCTGGACATCGCGCCGGGTCCGATCGCGACCGAGACGTCGGAGAGCGGCCGCGTCCTCGCGAAGCTCCTGCAGGCGCCCGAGACCGCCCCCGATCGCAGCTCCATGCGCAGGGCGCTCGAGGAGCTGGGCGTCCTCCCCACCACCGCGAGCTGGCTGGTGATGAACGTGAAGACCGTGCCCGAGGGCGTGCGCTGGCGGATCGATCGCGAGGGCCTGGCGCGGCTGCACCGGGAGGTGAACGCCGCGAACCTATGGCCGGCGGTGGAGCACGCCACCGCGAAGATCCGCTGTGTGCGCGGCGGGCACTCCCCCTACGTCTCGGACGAGGACGCGCGGCGGATGGAGGCGGCCGGCTGCCCGGTGGCGACCCTGCCGACGGCCGGGCACAACGTGCACGTGGAGGCGCTCGAGCCGCTGGTCCGGATGCTGGCGGGCGTCGCGCCCTGGGCCTGATCGCCCTCGCGGACGCCGTGGCGGAGCGCGAGAGAGCGCCTCCCCGGTGCCGATCGGCCCGCCGGATCGCCCATGAAATGGCGATGCAGTGCCTCGTCCGATATGTAAGCCCTCATGCGACCTCTCGCGTCGGCCATCGGACACTGCCTGTCGGACGGTCGGAAGGGAAATGCCGTCCACCAGACGATGCGTTGATCCCACCCTCCGGGACCACATCCAGGCAAGACGAACATGCACTCCGTCGGAATGAAGATCGTGCATCGAGCCCAGCCCTCTTGGGGGGTGGGCGAGATCCTCGAGGTGGTCGAGGGCGGCCGGCTCCTCCTGGTCCGGTTCCCCGGACGCAACGGCCCGCCCTGCCAGGTGTCGGCGAAGGATCCGGCGGTGGTCCGCTACTGCTACGCCTGCGGTGAGGCGGTCTCGCTGGCGGACGGCGCGGAGGCGCGGGTGATCGAGCGGGCCAACACGGTCTCTCCGCTCTACCGCTACTTCGTCGAGCGCGCCGACGGGCGCAAGGAGACGGTCTCCGAGGTGGAGATCGTGCCCAACCCGCCCACGGCCGGCGCGCTCGAGATCCTCTCGAGCGGCGGCGGCGGGAGGGCGGCGAGCTTCGGCCTGCGCGACCGCGCCGTGCGCCTCGACCTCGAGCGACGCGCCGACGCGCTGGGGGCGCTGGTGGGGAGCCGGGTGATGCCCAAGCCCCACCAGGTGGCGGTGGTGCAGCGGGTGCTCTCCGCTCGCACGCCTCGTTTCGTCCTCGCCGACGAGGTGGGCCTGGGCAAGACGATCGAGGCGGGCATGGTCTACGCCGCGCTGGCGCAGACCGGGGTGGCCAGGCGGGTGCTGGTGGTGGCGCCGTCGCACCTCACCGTCCAGTGGCTCGCCGAGCTCTTCCACAAGTTCCACTCCATGTTCACGCTGCTGGACGCGGAGCGCCTCGCCCACGAGGAGGAGCTGCACGCCACGCCGGCGTGGTGGCGCTTCCCCAAGGTGGTGACGTCGCTGGAGCTCTTGGAGAGCAGCAAGCGGCACCGCGACGCCATCGGCGATCCCGCCGGCCGCTGGGACCTCGTGATCTTCGACGAGGCGCACCACCTCACCTCGCCCAAGGCCTACGCCGCGGCGGAGGCGGCCGCCGACAACAGCCACGGCCTGCTCCTGCTCACCGCGACGCCGCTGCAGCTCGATTCGCTGGAGCATTTCAAGCTGCTCACCCTGGTGGATCCGGCCACGCCGGAGAACTACGAGGACTTCGAGGCGCGGCTGGAGCGCCAGGGCGATCTCTCCCAGAAGATCCGCGAGCTCCTCGACGCGAAGGACGCCAAGAAGGCGGCCCGGGCCGCGAAGGCGATCGTCGCGATCCTTCCGGAGGATCCGGTCCTCGCCGAGGGCGCCAAGGCGATCGCCTCCGGCGAGGAGGGCGCGAAGGATCGCTTCGTGGCCCACGTGGCGGAGGCCTACTCGATCTCGTCGCGGCTGATCCGCAACCGCCGCGCCGTGGTGGGCGGCCTGGCCCCCCGGCGCCTGGTGCGCCACGACGTGAAGCAGTCCAAGTACGAGAAGGCGCTTCGGGAGGCGATCCAGGCGCGCGTGGCGTCGGGCGAGCTGAAGGCTTCGGGGCCCGCGCTGGTGTCGCTCCTCAAGCGGCTGGACTCGTCGCCCCGGGCGGCGGCCGCGGCCCTGGCGGCGTACGGCCAGGCGGATCTCGCCGACGAGGCGCGCGCCCTCGAGGGGCCCTCCCGCGACGCCAAGGCGAAGGCGCTCCTCGACGTGGTGAAGAAGGTGCACGCCGAGGAGCCCGGCGCGAAGGTGCTCGTCTTCGCCGAGGCGCGGGAGACCCTCGACTACGTGCGCGACGTCCTCGCCCGAAACGGCGTGCCCGCGTGCATCTACCACGGGGATCTGCCCCAGCTCGATCGCGACCGGCAGGTGGCGCGCTTCCGGGATCCGGAGGGGCCGCCGGTGATGGTCTGCGCCGAGGTCGGCGGCGAGGGGCGCAACTTCCAGTTCTGTCACCACCTGGTGAACTACGACCTCGCTTGGAGCCCGGCGGCGATCGAGCAGCGCATCGGCCGCCTCGATCGCATCGGGCAGAACCACGAGGTGCGCATCCACTGCTTCCGGGTGGAGGGCACCAACGGCGCCCGGGTCTTCGACCTCATGGCCGACGCCGTGCGCGTCTTCGACGAGACGGTGGGCGGCCTCGATCCCGTGCTCGAGATGGTGGAGGCGGACATCGCCAAGCTCGCCGTGGTGGAGCACGATCGGAAGGTCTTCGCCACCTACCAGGAGAAGCTCTCAAAGGGGGTGGCCGGCGCCCGCGAGGAGGTGCGCCGCGCCTACGATCCGCTACTCGACCTGCGCTCTTTCGATTGCGAGTCGGTGCAGCGGCTGATCGATCGCGCCAAGGTCCGCCTCGGCCTCGATCCGCACGACCACGAGGAGATGGAGGAGTCGCTGTGGCGGATCGCCCGCGAGCTGGACGAGCGCCTCGAGGACACGGTGGTGGAGCTCGCCCGCCGGGTGGGGATCGAGGTCGACTGCGACGAGCATGTGGAGGCGTTCCAGTGCAGCTTCCGGGTGGGGAGCGAGCTCGCGGTGGACGCGCTGCCCGGCTTCGACCTCGACGAGGATCGCGTGCTCCTCGGGAGCTTCTGGCGCGACACCGCGGTGGTGCAGGAGGAGAACGACTACTTCGCCACGGGGCACCCGCTGGTGGAGGCGCTCTTCTCTTGGATCCGCGACGGTGACGAGGGGCGGGCGGCGTGGCTGCGCTCCGACCTGGTGCGGCCGGCGACGGTGGGCTTCGCCTTCACCTTCCTGGTGACGCTGCCCGAGTCCGAGGATCTGGACGGAGGCGCCAAGGTGCCTTCGCGGCAGGCGGCGCGCTACCTCCACGACTTCCGGTTCCAGGTGGCGGTCGAGCTCACCCGGGGCAGCGGCCGGCCCAAGGTGCGCGACGAGCTCCTCGAGGCCCTCGAGGATCCCGAGGGCGCGCCCAACCCCCGCGACGGCGGTGCCATGCTCGCCGAAGCGGTGCGGGCCGCCCACGAGGCCGCCCGGGCCGAGGCGACGATCCGCTTCGAGCGGGCGCGGGCGAAGGCGCTCGCGAGGCTGGAGGCCGATCGCGAGGCGGCGCTGGACAGGCTGCAGCTCGCGGCCCGCCGCGCCGATCCGCTGGAGCTGCGGGCGCTGCAGCTCGAGGCCCGGTCGATCAACGAGTCCCTGGACGCCGCCCGCAAGGCCCTCGAGGCAGCGCGCCTCGAGCTCGATCAGGCCGCGGGCCTGCTCCCGGCCTGACGTGGCCGACGCCCGGCACCGGCGAGCGCCGCGGGCGAATGTCGGGGGCGTGGGTTAGCCTCCTGAACGTCCGTGCAGTTGGCGCGGATGGTCAGGAGGCGGCATGCGATACGGCTTCTTCTACGGGATCGGCGGCGAGCTCGGCGCGCTGGAGCGGGTGCTCGCCCGGCTGCGCGACTGCGACCGGATCGTCTCGCTCGGCGACCTCTGGGGCGGCGCGGAGGATCGCGAGGCCTGGGAGCGCTTCGAGGCGCTGGGTGAGCGGGGGATCGCGCTCTCGGGTCCGGGCGAGCGGGCGCGGGCGAAGGATCGATCGATCCCCCTCGACCTGCGCCTGCGGCTGCGGGCGCTCCCCTCGTCCACGGTGGAGGACGGGATCGCCATCCTCGGCCCGCCGGCGCCGACGACCCCCGGCAGGCGCGAGCTCGCCGCGACGGGGGGCGCCCCCCGGCTCGTGGCGCCGCTCACCATCGGCGCCCACCCGGGAGCGACGCGGCTGTGGCGGTCAGCCGGCGGACTGGCGCGGGTGTCGGAGCCCAGCCCCGACGCGACCCTTCCGCTCGGGGGCGAGCGCCTCTGGCTCGAGCTCGGGCGCAGGCCCGCCTGCGCCGTCGTCGATCTCGATCGCGGCGTCCTCATGCTGCGCGATCCCAGCGCGCCGGCGGAGGCGCTCGCCGCGCCGGCCGCGCCCCGCCTTCGCTCCCGCCGCCGGCGGATGGTCGACGCCCGCCAGTGCCTGCTCGCCGTGTGATGGATCGGTCACCGCACGCGCCCCGGGCCGGCCTTCAAGGGGATCCGGAAGCTGCCGCCGCCCATCCGGATCACGACGGTGCCGCTGCCGGCGGGGACGGCGAGGCAGGACATGCGGGCGTCGGCCTCGCACGCCTCGCGCAGCAGGAGCGCTCGCTCGCCCTCGGTGGGGGGCTCGAGGAGCTCGCCCCCCTCGAGGATGCGCACGTCGCACTTGCCGCAGACCCCCTCGCCGCGGCAGGGATGGCCGATGCGGATCCTCGCCCGGCGGGCGGCCGAGAGCAGCGTGCGCCGAGGAGGGCTCATTCCTCTCCGAGCTGGCGCTGCTCCCTCTCGGCGGCCTGGTCCTGGGCGCGCTCCGCGGCCTTCTTCACCTGGTCCATGATCCGCCCGGGGGCACCGCCGACCTCGTCGACGACCTTCTCCCTTTCGGGACAGCCCGAGGCGAGGGACAACAGCAGCACGGCGAGTAGCGGCAGGGCGAGCGAACGTCTCATGGCGCGATCGTCCCTCGGAACGGGGGCGAGATCCACATCGCCGAAGGAGAGCGACGAGATGAGCAGCGTCCGCGTGGAGGTTACGGGCCCGTTCCACCTGGAGGCGACCGTCCGGACCCTGCAGCGCCGGCCCACCGACCGGCTCGACCACCTGGTGGACGGCGCGTACCTGCGCCTCCACCGGACCCGGGAGGGGCTGGTCCTCGCCCGGGTCGAGAACCGAGGCTCCCTCGACGAGCCCGACCTGCGCCTTTCCTTCGTCCACGGGAGGCCCTCGGCCGCCCTGCGGCGGGAGCTGGCGGCGACGACCCGCCGCCTCCTCGGGCTCGACGTGGATCCGTCGCCGATCGAGGAGAGGCTGCGGCGGACGGCGGGCCTCCGCGACCTCGCCACCGCGCTGCGGGGGATGCGGCCCCCGTGCTTCGCCACCCTCCTGGAGGGCTTCGGGCGCACGGTGCCCTACCAGCAGCTCAGCCTGGACGCGGGCTCCTCCCTCACCGCACGGATGATGGAGCGCTTCGGCGAGAGCGTGGAGCACGAGGGCCGGCGGTACTTCGCGTTCCCCGCGGCAGCCCGCCTCGCCGCCGCCGCCGAGGACGACTTTCGCGCCCTGGGGTTCAGCCGATCGAAGGGGCGCACCCTCATCGGCGTCGCCGAGGCCCTCGCGAGCGGAGAGCTCGACCCCGACGAGCTCGAGTCGCTGCCCACGCCCGAGGCCTGGCAGCGCCTGCTCGCACTCCGGGGGGTGGGGCCCTGGACCGCGTCGCTCCTGCTCCTGCGGGGGATGGGGCGCCTCGACGCCTTCCCGGCGAGCGACGTGGGCGTGAACCGCGGCATCGCCACGCTGCTCGGCGAGGATCCGAAGACCTTCCACGCCGATCGGTTCGCGGCGCCCTTCGGGCCGCAGCGGGGGATGATCTACTTCTACTCGCTGGGCGCCCAGCTCCTGGGGAAGGGGCTGATCACCCCCGCCGGCGATCCCGCTCTCCGCCGAGGGGCCGAAGGGCCGGACCGCCACTCCTCCTTGTGATCGGGGCGGGACTGGATCAAGCTTCGCCCCCGGTGCCCATGACCCCCCCGACGAAGGACGGAGATGCCACCGGGCGAGGCGGGCCGGCGAGCGAGGCGGGCGCCATCGCCTCCCGACCCGTCCGAGCGGGTGGTCCGCCCCCCGGACGGAACGCCGCCCTCGCCCTCGCGGCGCTGGGCGTCGTCTTCGGCGACATCGGCACCAGCCCCCTCTACACCATGAAGGAGTGCTTCTTCGGCCTCCATCCGATCCCGCCCACCCCCGCGAACGTGCTGGGGGTGCTCTCCCTGGTGTTCTGGTCTCTCACCATGGTGGTGGCCTTCAAGTACATCGGCTTCGTCGTGCGGGCCGACAACCGGGGGGAGGGCGGGATGTTCGCGCTGTTGGCGCTCCTGCCGCCGGCGCGGGGGCGCGGCGCCCGCTCCGTGGTGGTGGCGGCCCTCTTCGGCGCCGCGCTCCTCTACGGGGACGGGATCATCACGCCGGCGATCTCCGTGCTCTCCGCCGTGGAGGGGCTGGAGATGGCCACCACCGCCGCGACGCCGGCGGTGGTCCCGCTGACGGTGGCGATCCTCTTCGTCGTCTTCCTCCTGCAGCGCCGCGGGACCTCGGGGATCGGGGCCATCTTCGGACCGGTGATGGCGACCTGGTTCCTGGTCCTCGCCCTCCTGGGGATCGGCGGGATCCTGCGCAACCCCGTGGTGCTGGAGGCCGTGAACCCCATGTTCGCGGTGCGCTTCTTCGCGGACAACGGCTTCCACGGCTACCTGGTCCTGGGCGCGGTGGTCCTCTGCCTCACCGGCTCGGAGGCGCTCTACGCGGACCTGGGCCACTTCGGCCGCAGGCCGATCCGCCTGGCCTGGTTCGGGCTGGCGTTCCCCGCCCTCCTCGTCAACTACGCCGGCCAGGGGGCGCTCCTCCTCGCCCGGCCCGGCGCCGACTTCAACCCCTTCTTCGCCCTGGTGCCGCGCTCCCTCCTCTACCCGGTGGTGGCGCTGGCCACCGTCGCGGCGGTGATCGCGTCGCAGGCGCTGATCTCCGGCGCGTTCTCCCTCACCCGCCAGGCGGTGCAGCTCGGCTACCTGCCGCGCGTGCGGGTCGTGCACACCTCCGGCGAGACGGAGGGGCAGATCTACGTCCCCTGGGTGAACCGGATGCTGATGGTCGCCTGCATCGCCCTGGTGCTCGCGTTCCAGCGGTCGAGCCAGCTCGCCTCCGCCTACGGGGTGGCCGTCACCGCCGACATGGTGATCACCACCGGCCTCTTCTACCTGGTGATGCGGCGGAGCTGGTCCTGGTCGCTGTGGAAGGTGGTCCCGCTGGTGGCGATCTTCCTCGCCTTCGACCTGTCGTTCTTCGGCGCCAACATCCTCAAGGTGGTCGACGGTGGTTGGGTGCCGCTGGTGGTGGCGTTCGGGATCCTGGCCGTGATGCTCACCTGGCGAGACGGGCGGGCGGCGCTGCGGGAGCACATCGCCGCCCGCACCCTGCCGCTCGAGCTCTTCCTCGAGGATCTGCGCCGCAGGGAGCCGGGGCGGGTGCCGGGCACCGCGGTCTTCCTCGCCTCCAACCCGGTGGGCACGCCGCCGGCGCTGCTCCACCACGTCAAGCACAACCAGATCCTCCACGAGCAGGTGGTGCTCCTCTCCATCGTGGTCCGGGAGGACATTCCCTTCGCCAACAAGGCGGAGCGGGTGCACGTGGAGGAGCTGGGCGACGGCTTCTACCGGGTGCAGGCGCGCTACGGCTTCATGGAGACGCCCAACGTGCCCGACGCGCTCCGGCAGGCGTGGCGGCAGGGGCTCACCACCGACCCCGCCACCACGAGCTACATCCTGGGCCGCGAGACCCTGCTCACCACCGGCAAGGGCAGGATGATGCGGTGGCGCAAGAGCCTCTTCCGCTTCCTCTCGCAGAACTCCGAGCCCGCCACGGCCTACTTCGGCCTCCCCCCGGGGCGCGTGGTGGAGCTGGGGATGCAGGTCGAGATCTGAGAGCCTTTTTCAGACGGCGGTCTTCAGGAGCGCGCCGAGCAGCGCCCCGAAGACGAGGTGCGCCACGAGCATCGACAGCGGCGTCTGATACCCGTAGTGAAGTCCGAGAAAACCCGGCGGCTCCAGCCGGCGGGTGATCGTGGGGCCCTGCTGCTCACTCGCCATCCGCGGGTGCATCGACGGCACCAGGGACAGGCCGACCACGAGCACGAACGCCGCGTGGACGAAGCCGAAGACGAGGCCCTTCCACCAGGTAGGCCCGCCCAGGATGTCGAAGCCGACGCCGTAGAGGAAGGAGAAGGCCCAGCCGAAGAGCAGGTGGATGCCGAAGCCGGCGAGCTTCGCCTTGTCCCGATCGGGCGTGATCATGCTCCCCAGCATGTAGGGTAGGTTCATGCGGGAGAGGCCGAGGCCCTGGCTCGCGGACATCAGGGTGGTGAGGATCATCGTCGCGACGAACCCCCAGAAGATCACGTGGAGCCAGTTCACGCGTGCACCTCCCCGCTCGCCGTCGCCCGCTCCGGGAGGTCGTGGTGGGGCAGGTGCGTACTGCCGTGGAGCCGCTCGTGGATCGCCAGCGCGGCGTTGATGAGCCCCACGTGGGTGAAGCCCTGCGGGAAGTTGCCGAGCGAGGCGCCGGTCGAGGGATCGATCTCCTCGGCGAAGAGGCCCAGGTCGTTCCCGTACCGGAGCAGATCCTCGAACGTCGTCCGCGCCTCCTGCAGGCTGCCGCCGCCCCTGGCCAGGTACTCCGCCGCCCAGAAGCCGCAGATCCCGAAGGCGCCCTCCCGCTTCCCGCCGAGCACGGAGTAGCGGAAGAGCAGGGCGCCGTCCGCGTGGAGTTCCTTGCGGATCCGCGCCCAGGTCTTCTTCATCCGCGGGCTGGTGGCGTGCTCGAAGCCGTACCAGGACAGGAGGAGCAGCGCGGCGTCGACGTGGCGGGTGCCCACCACCTGCACGTAGCTCTGGATGGCCTCGTCCCAGCCGCGCGATCGCACGGACTCGCGGATCCGGGCCCGCGCCTTCAGGAACCGCTCCACCGGCGCCTTGCGCAGGTATCCCTTGCGGTGGAGGTCGAGGAGCCGATCCAGCGCCGTCCAGCACAGGACCTGGGAATGCACGTGGAGCACCCGCCCCGTGCGCACCTCCCAGATCCCCTCGTCCGGCTCGCACCAGTGGTCGCAGACGTACTCGCCGAAGGAGGCGAGCATGCGCGCCGTCTCGCGATCGAAGACCCCGCCCTCGTTGATGTACTGGCAGGCGGCGTCGATCACCTCCCCGTAGACGTCGAGCTGGAGCTGATCCTGCGCCGCGTTCCCCACCCGCACCGGCCGCGAGCCGCGGTAGCCGGAAAGCGGGAGGTCGCGCTCCCGCCCCGCCACCTCGCCGAAGACGTCGTAGAGCACGCGCAGCCTGGGGCGGGTGAGGCGGGTGGTGTGGAGGAGCCAGCTCACGAACGCCGCGGCCTCGTCGCGGTAGCCGAGGCCGAAGAGCGCCCGCACGATGAACGACGCGTCCCGCAGCCAGCAGTAGCGGTAGTCCCAGTTCTTCTCGGCGCCGATTTTCTCCGGCAGCGAGGTGGTCGGCGCCGCCACCACGGCCCCCGACGGCGCGTAGATGAGCAGGCGCAGGGCGAGCGCGCTCCGGGCGACGGCCGGGCGGTAGGGGCCGTCGTACTTCATCCGCGACACCCAGTCGCGCCACCACCGGGCGGTGCGACGGATGGCCTCCGGCGCCTGGTCGAAGGGGAGCATCGCCGTGGGCGCCTCGGCGGTGAACACCAGCCGGAAGACCTGCCGCTCGCCGGCCCGGAGCCGGGCCCGCCCGCTCGCGCCCACCTTGCGACGCTGCAGGGGCAGCTCGCTGCGGAGCGAGAGCTCACCCCGCCCCGCAAGCGGCGCCTGCAGACCCAGGCGGCCCCGCTGCTCGAGCCGGGGCGTCTCGGCTCCGAACCGGGGGCGGGGATCGAAGATCGCCTCGACCTCGACCTCGCCCTCCTCGCAGACCAGCTCCCGGAGCAGCTCGTGGTCGGGGACGATCTCCCGCTTCTTCTCCTCCTCGGAGAGCACCGGCATCAGGTCGGTGAGCCGCAGGGTGCCCGTGGGCGTGAAGAAGCGCGTCTCGAGGACGTTGGTGTCGGGCAGGTAGCGCCGGGTGGAGAGGAACCGGCCGACCGGCCGGATGGAGAAGCGGCCACCCCGCTTCCGATCGAGGATCGCGGAGAAGAGGGCGGGGCTGTCGAAGCGCGGCCAGCACAGCCAATCGATCGAGCCGTCCCTCGAGACGAGGGCGGCGGAGCGGCAGTCGCCGATGATCGCGTAGTCGTCGATGGACGGTCGCGCCACCCTTCGAGGTTGCGCACCGGACGGTCGTTCCGCACGAGGGCGCTCGGGAGATGGGCGCCGCGGAGCGACCCGGGATTCGGATCAGCCGAGGACCCGATCGAGGAGCCAGGGGAGGGCGGCGATGGTCGCCACCAGGAGCCCCGAGACGGCGAGGACCACCGCCATGAAGAAGGCGAGCATCCCCAGGCTCGCCCCGAGGCGCACCAGGCGCAGCTCCCGGGAGATCGCCCCGGCGACCGCCGCGGCCGCCGCCACCCCGCCGAGCCAGCCGAACCGCGCGTCGCTCACCACCAGGCCCAGCGCGGCGCCGCCCACGGCGAGGACGACCGCCAGGGCGAGGGTCCGGCCCAGGCGCTCGCCGCGGTGGGCCGCGGCCTCGCGGTGGTCGGGCATCTCGGCCGCGGTGGCGATCCCCAGGTGGACGGGGCACACCAGTTCGCCGACGAGCGCGCTCCGGCTGCAGCCGGCCTCGAGGCAGGTGCGGCTCCGATCGAGGGGGTGAACCACGGAGGGGACGTCGACGCCGAACCAGTCGAGGACCTGCCTGCCGGCGCCGGGCACGGCCTCCTTCGGCGGATCGGTTCTCGGGTCCTGGACGAGCATCGGCTTCATGTGGAAATGGACGGGCGAGCCCGTCCGATCTTCACGCCCTTCCTCGTGATCGCCGGCCGATCGTCCTTCGGTTGGCATCCCGGATCCACCCCGCCGCCGCCTTGGGAACCTCGGCCGGGCAGGGGTGGTACCGTCGAAACGCCATGGCGCGCAAGCGGAAGATCGATCGACCCTTGCGAGACGACGTCCGCTTCCTGGGCTTCCTGCTGGGGGAGGTCCTCGTCGAGCAGGAGGGGCGGCCGTTCTTCGAGCAGGAGGAGCAGGTGCGTCTCCTCTCCATCGCCCGCCGCCGCGGCCCCCGGGAGCGCCGGGTCGAGGCGGGGGAGGAGCTGTCGGCGATCCTGGCCACGCTGCCGATCGACCGGGCGGAGGCGATGATCCGCGCCTTCGGCACCTACTTCCAGCTCGTGAACCTGGCGGAGCAGCACCACCGGATCCGCCGTGCTCGGGCCCACGCCATGGACGAGGCCTCCCCGCCCCAGCGGGGATCCCTCGCCGCGTGCCTGCTCGCCGCCCGCGACGCGGGGGTGCCCGCCCCGCGGATGCGAGCGGTGATCGCCTCGATGGAGGTGACGCTCACGGTCACGGCCCACCCCACCCAGGCGGCGCGTCACACGGTCCTGGAGAAGCTGGATCGCATGGCGGACGTGTTGGAGACGCGGGATCGCTGCGAGCTGACGCCGCGGGAGGACGGGGCGGCGACGCGGTCGCTGCGCACCGAGGTCACCGCGCTGTGGCAGACGGACGAGCTGCGCCGGGAGCGGCCCACCGTCGGCGACGAGGTGAAGAACGCGCTCTGGTACGCGGAGCACGTGCTCTGGGATCGGATCCCGGCGCTGTCGCGCTCGCTTGGCGAGGCCTTCGCCGCCGCGTACGGCGAGCCGCTCGGCTTCGACCCCGCGCCGCTGCGGCTCCACTCCTGGGTGGGCGGCGACATGGACGGCAACCCGCTGGTGACGCCGGAGGTGCTGGAGGACGCGATCCTCGTCTACCGCTCCCGGGCGCTGCGGCTGATCCTCGCCGACGTGTGCGCGCTCGGCGGGGCGCTGTCGCAGTCCGCCCGCTACGTGACCCCGCCGCTGGCCCTGATGGAGTCGATCGCCGAGGACGAGGAGCGTTTCCCGCACCTGGCGTCGCACCACGGCACCCGCGCCCAGGGCGAGCCCTGGCGCCGCAAGCTCGGCTACGTGGAGGCGCGGGTCGAGGCCGCCCTCGCCCGGGTGGAGGCCACCCGCTCCCGGACCCTCGCCGATCGGCAGGGTCAGGTCGCCCACGCCGTCGGCGGCGCTTGGGAGGAGCCGTTCGCCGGCCCGGGCCCGGTGCCGGCGGGCGACGCCCCCGTCTCGCTCCTGGTCCGCGGCAGGGAGTCGGGGATCGCACCCCTGCCTCTCACCTCCGGTGAAGACGCCTTCTCCCTCGCCTACCGCCGGCCCGAGGAGCTCGAGGCCGATCTGGAGGTGATCGCCGACTCACTGGCCCGCGCCAACGCCCAGAGCGCCGGCGAGCAGGCGGTGCGGGATCTGTTGGGCAAGGTGCGCTCCGTGGGCTTCCACCTCCTGGAGCTGGAGCTGCGCGCCCTCGCCAGCGAGGTGCAGGACGCCGCCGCGTGGCAGCGGGGCGACGGGCCGCGCACGGACGCGGCGGAGCGCTTCCTCTCCGCCCTGTGGCGGATCGCCCGGGCCCAACAGGAGGCCGGCGAGCGCGCGTGCCGCACCCTCGTGCTCTCCATGACCAAGGGCGCGGGCGATCTGCTGGCGGCGCTCGAGTGCGCCCGGGAGTCGGGCCTGTGGGACGCGTCGCTGGGCTGCGCCCGGATCGACGTGGTCCCGCTCTTCGAGACGCTCGAGGCCCTCGACGACGCCCCCGACGTCCTCCGCACGCTCTTCCAGGATCCCGTCTACCGCCGCCACGTCGCCTGCCGCGGGCAGCAGGAGGTGATGATCGGCTACAGCGACTCGGGCAAGGAGGTGGGCCTCCTCGCGGCGTCGGGGGCGCTGCGCCGGGCCCAGGTGGCGCTGCCTGCCGTGGCCGCGGAGGCGGGGATCCCCTTGCGGATCTTCCACGGCCGCGGCGAGTCGGTGGCCCGGGGCGGCGGTCCCGCCCAGCAGGCGATCCTGGCGCTTCCCAGGGGAAGCGTCGGCGGGCGCTACAAGGCCACCGAGCAGGGGGAGGCGCTGGATCACAAGTACGCCCGGCCCCGGCTCGCCGCCCGCACCCTCGAGCTCATCGTCGGCGGGGCGCTCCTCCACACCGCCGGCGCCATCGACCAGCCTCCGGCCGACGACGAGGCGCGCTTCGTCGCCGCCTTCGACGAGCTCGCGGAGATCGGCAGGAAGACCTACCGCGCGCTGGTCTGGGAGGAGCCGCTCTTCCTCGACTTCTTCCGGGCGGCGACGCCGCTGGACGAGATCTCGCGGCTGCCGATCGGCTCGAGGCCGTCGAAGCGCAGCGCCGGCGGGCTGGAGGCGCTCCGGGCGATCCCGTGGGTGTTCTCCTGGACCCAGAACCGCTCGATCCTGCCCGGGTGGTACGGGGTGGGGAGCGCCCTGGACGGCCTGTCGAGGACGCGGGGAGGCGAGGCGCTCCTGCGCGAGATGTATGCGCGGTGGCCGTTCTTCCGCGCGGTGATCGGCAACGTGGAGATGGTCCTCGCCAAGGCGGATCTCGACATCGCCGCCCGCTACGCCCGGCTGGCCCCCGAGGAGGCGAGGCGCGCGGTGTGGCCCAGGATCGAGACGGAGTTTCGGCTCACGCGACGGTGGGTGAAACGCATCGAGGGCGCCGAGAAGCTCCTCGACGGGAACCCGCCCCTGCAGCGCTCCATCGCCCTGCGCAACCCCTACGTCGACCCGATGTCGTTCCTCCAGGTGGAGCTCCTCAGGCGAAAGCGCGACGGCGAGCCCGGCACCGACCGGCCGCTGCTCCTCACCCTGAGCGGGATCGCAGCCGGGCTGCGAAACACCGGATGAGCGGATCGTTCGAACACAACGGGTTCTAGGAAATCGACGAGCCATCCTCCTGCGTGTATAGAGGGGGGAAGCCTCATGAATCCGACCGCAATCGGACGTTTGTCCGCTCGTGCCCTTCGCTCATGATGAGAAGTGCGAGGTTCTCGTGCTCATTCCTGCCCTAGCCGCGATGCTCCTCCAAGCGTCGGCCCCGGCTCCGGCCCCAGCGCCCGCCGAAACCGCCGCCGAGACGCCTGCCCAGCCCACCGACACCGCAGCCCAGGACGCCCCCGCGGCGGATCTCGATCCGCAGCAGGAGGCCGGGACCGCTCCGGCCCCCACGGCCGCCGACGCCGCACCGGCGAAGGCGCAGGAGGTCGAGCCCGCCGCCGACGCACCGAAGCCTGCCGGCAAGACGCTCTGGCTGATGCAGCCCCTCTACCCGGGACAGGAGCTGCTCGTGGGCAGGACGGAGGAGGCCATCGCGAGCCTCCTCCCCGCCGACGAGCGATCCCTCGAGGTAGTGGGGCGCAAGGAGCTCGCCGCGAGCCTCCGCCCCGCCGACGACGCGATCGATTGCATCTTCGGCGAGACGCGCTGCGAGGATCCCCTCGGCGCCCTCATTGCCGGCCTCGGCTTCGAGCGCGTGGTGCTCGTCCGCGTGGGCCAGGAGGGCACCGGCTACCGCGTGCGCGCGGCGAGCTTCCAGCCCGGCTCCTTCGAGGCCGCCACCGCCGAGAGCGAGGGCGCCAACCTCGAGAAGACGCTGCTGTCGTCGGTGGTGCGGGTCGCGCCCCTGGCGGCGCAGGTCGAGGTCCGCTCCGAGCCAGAGGGCGCCACGGTGTTCATCGACGGCGAGAAGGTGGGCGTCACGCCGCTCTCCACCCAGGTGCTCCCCGGCGAGCGCACCATCCGCATGGAGTTCGCCGCCTACCACCCGCTGGAGAAGAAGGAGCAGATCCCGGTGCGCGGCAGGACCCAGGTGGTCGGCGCCCTCACCAAGCTCCCCGGCAAGATCCACGTGATCTCCCCGGGCGCCAAGATCCTCATCGACGGCGAGGAGGTCGGCGAGGACGAGGTGGAGGTCGCCTCCACGGCTGGCACCCACAAGATCACGCTGCATCGCGACGGCTACGAGCCGTACGAGACGACGCTGGAGGTGAAGCCCGACGACACCGCGAAGTTCGAACGGGAGCTCGATCCCACCTTCTTCAAGACGATCGGCCAGGCGATGTCGGAGGCGCAGAAGGAGATCTACGAGGAGGACGGCTACTTCGCCTTCGTCTACGAGCAGAAGACGCTCGCCAACACCGCGTTCGGCGCGAAGCAGCTCTCCCTCTCCTCGTCCGACCTCGACGGCATGTCCACGCAGGATGCCTCGGTGATGGCGTTCGGGCTGGAGTACGGCTCCCTCTGGAAGTATGTGGGCATGACCTGGTTCGGCGCCTCCTACTTCACCTCCCGCGACGACTGGACGCTGCTCAAGAAGGAGTTCGAGGACGGCGAGCGGCCGGACGTGGTGACCACGATCGACGGCGGCAACCTCCGGCTCCTGCAGCCCCAGCTTCGGATCGCGATCTGGAGGTTCGTGCTCGGCGTGAGGGGCGGCGTGGGGATGAACTTGGGCGTGGCCACCGGCACCGAGCGCGAGAACCGCAACAAGTTCTTCTTCGGCGGGATCGACGCCGAGGCCATGGGGACGGTGCAGCTCCGCCTCGTGGGCGGCCTGTTCGGCGAAGCCGGCTACGGCCACCAGTGGCCCCTCGTCTCCTTCGTCGGCAACTCTTCTGAGGCCTCGAACCTCCGCTTCGGAGTCGGCTATGCGTTCTGATCGTCTCCCGTTCCGTCTCCTCGCAGCGCTGGCGGTCCTGGTCCCGGGGTTCGCGCTCGCCGCGCCCCTCGTGGGCCCGTCGGTCGGCAACGCCGACGCCCTCCAGGCGGAGGCGAACCGCCTCTTCAATCGGAAGCAGTACGCCAAGGCCGCGGAGCTCTTCCTCCAGGCGACGAGGGCCGATCCGGGGCACCTGCCGGCCTACCTCTCGCTGGCGCGGGCCCAGTTCCAGGCGAAGCGGCTCGCCGAGGCCTGCAACGCCTACCGCGCGTACCTGCGGGCGGCGCCGGAGGGGAGCGATCGCGCCAAGGCGCAGAGCGAGCTCACCTTGTGTGAGCGCCAGCTCGCCGCGAAGAAGGGCGCCAAAGACGCCACCCGCGACTTCGTCGATCTCAAGGCCGCCTTCTACGCCGCCCTGGAGCAGAAGCAGATCCTGGGCGACGAGGGCGCCGGGCAGGCGCTGCGCACCCTCGTCGATCGGGGCTACGTCTCCACCGACCTCGCCGACCTGGCGAGCCGCCTCCACACCGAGGCGGTGCGGTCGGCCAACGAGATTCACGCCCAGGCCCTCGCCCACCAGCCCATCTCCGCCCAGCGGCTCATGGACGGGCGCGACCTCTTCGATCTGGCCGCCGACGTGGGCGCGGAGCCCGAGGGGCGCCGCGCCAAGGCCGCCTTCCTCGCGGGCCGCGCCGACCTCGAGGTGGCGTTCGCCAAGCGGACCGCCGCCCAGGCCGTGACCTCGAAGAAGCAGGCCATGCTGGCCGAGGCGACCGCCGCCGCGCTGCGGGCGATCGATCACTTCACCGAGGCGACGCTCGCCGACCCCACCCAGGCGGAGTACAAGTTCTTCCGCGCGCTCGCCCACTACCGGCGCGGCGATCGGGAGGGCGCGCTCGCCTCCCTGCGGCGTGACCTGCCGGACGATCCGCGCACCATCGTGCTCGGCGCCGTGCAGGCGATCGCGGCTTCCAACGAGTCGGGCGCCGCCGAGCTGGAGCGCGTGCTCTTCTCGAGCAGGTTCCCGGAGCGCAAGTAGGAACGAGGCATTGGCCAACCAGGTCTGCCACCGCTGCGGAGCCTCCTTCCAGGGAGCGGCGTGCCATCTCTGTGGTGACACGCTGCTCTCGCATCCGGTCAAGGATTCCCTCATCGGGAAGGTCTTCGCCGGCCGCTACAAGATCCTGCGCAAGCTGGGTCAGGGCGGCATGGGCGCGGTCTACCTCGCCGAGCAGGTGGGCATCGGCCATCGCGTCGCGCTGAAGCTCCTCAACCAGCAGCTCGCTGGTCACGAGGAGATCATCCAGCGCTTCATGAACGAGGCGAAGAGCTACGCCCGCATCGCACACCCGCACGCCGTGGCCTTCCACGAGTTCGGGCAGGACGCCGAGGGCAACCTCTTCATCTCCACCGAATACATCGAGGGCCCCGACCTCAAGAAGTACCTGATGGAGCGGGGGCGGCTCCCGCCGGGGGACGCCTTCGAGGTGATCCTCCAGATCGCCGACGCCCTCGAGCACGCCCACCAGAACGGCGTCATCCACCGGGACCTCAAGCCCGAGAACGTGATCGTCCGGGAGGGGATCCGCGGCATCCACGCGAAGGTCCTCGACTTCGGCATCGCCCGCCTCCTCGAGGAGGGGCAGGCGCGGCTCACGGTGGCGGGGAACATCGCCGGCACGCCGCAGTACATGTCGCCGGAGCAGGTGCGCGGCCACGACGTGGACGCTCGCGCCGACGTGTACGTGATCGGGGTGGTGCTCTTCGAGCTCCTCACCGGCCTGCAGCCCTACGCCGCCCCCACCGTGCCGGAGATGCTGTACCGGCAGGCCCACGATCCGGTCCCGCCGCTCACGAACTTCCTCCCCGGGATGGAGGCGATCGATCGGGTGATCCAGCGGGCCACCGCGAAGGATCCCGCCGCCCGGCACCCCTCGATGGCCGCCTTCGCCGCCGATCTGATGGAGGCGATGGGCGAGCTGCCGCCGGAGCTGGCCTCGGCGGCGCGGACCCCGACCTCCACCCTGGGCGTGATGTCGCCCCCTCGCGGCGCCACCGCCCACGGCGAGGGAGGCCGCCGATCCACCGAGCTGGGGACGCCGGCCGCCGCCGGCATGCGCAGCACCGACGCGGCGGAGGGGCCGAGCGGCACCCTGATGAGCGCGCCCGCCGCCGGGGCATCCCCGCGCGCCGCGGGGGAGGGGCCCGGCGGCACCATCCTCCAGGGCGCCCGCCTGAAGGACGCGCCTCCCGCCAAGGCGGCCGCTGGTGGCACCCTGCCGCTGGCCGACGCCGCCACCGACACGCTCCTCAACGAGCCGGCCGCGGAGGAGCTCGGCACCTCGGACACGCTGGTCCACACCCGCGCCGCGGATCTGTCTCCCGCACCCGCGGCCCCCGCCGAGGACCGATCGTTCGACTGGGAGGAGCGCTCCCGCGGCGGCCTCGCCCCGGAGGCCAAGAAGGGCCGCGGCCGCGCCGTCGCCGCCGCGCTGGTGATCTTCGTGGGCGCGTCCGCTGGCGCGACCGTGGGCTGGAAGCAGGGCTGGTTCGGCGGGGGCGCGGCGGACGCGGCCACGCCCGCCGCGCCGGTGGCACCCCGCGATGTCGCTCCACCGCCGCCGGTGCCGTCGGGGGTCGAGGCCCGGCCCGCGGCGGCGGAGCGCGCGAGCGAGGAGGAGGCCCGCTCCGAGAAGATGCGCCGCCAGTTCCTCGCCAAGGAGATCTGGCTGAAGGCGAACGCCGAGTTCCTCTCGGGCAACCTCGGCACCGCCGGCGAGATCCTCGCCACGGTGCCGGAGGAGGAGTCGATCGCCGAGGACGTCGCCACGCTGCGAACCCAGATCGACGAGGTCTCGAAGCTCCTGGCGAGGGGCCGCGCCGCCGCCCGCCGCGGCGACTGCATCGCTGCGATCGCCACCTTCGATCGGATCCTCTCCCGCTACCCCGGCATCCGCGAGGCGGCGAGCGGCCGCAGCGAGTGCAAGCGGATGCTCCCGCCCACGCTCGCGGAGTGATCGCGAGGCCCGCTCCTCGCAGCAGGCGGCGTCCCGGTCGCCATCCCGCAGATCCTCCCTGCCGCCGTGGCGTCCCGGTTCATCGCGCGAAGCGCCCCGTGCGATCGACGCAAGGCTGGTGCGATCGCGCGCCCCCGCCGCGGGACTATCAGCGGGCGTTCCTCCTCCACGCGGCGGCGCCCAGCGCGACCGCCGCGGCGGCGGAGGCGAGGACCACCAGGGGCAGGATCGGCGGCCGGGATCCCCTCGGGTGGGCGCGCCTCGCGTCGGCGGCGGCGATCTTCTCCGGGTAGGCGACGGCGGTGCCGAGGGGCCCGTGATCCTTCGCGAAGCGGATCACCTCGGCGAGGTGCATCGGCCTGCGGTCGGTGGCGTCTCGGATCTGGGACCGGCAGCTGAAGCCGTCCGCGACGACGAGGGCGTCGCGATCCTCGGCGCGCGCCATGGGCAGGATCGCCCGCTCGCCGCACGCCATGGAGACGTCGTACTTCATGCCCGCCTCGTACCCGAAGGCGCCCGCCATCCCGCAGCATCCCGACTCGGGCACCTCGTGCTTCAGCCCCATCCGATCCATCACCGCCTTGTCGGCCTTCAGCTTCGTCAGCGACATCGAGTGGCAGTGGCCCTGGACGAGGGCCTTCATCTCGAGGCGGGGGACGTCGATCCGCTCCTTCTCCAGGAAGGCCTCGAACGACATGACGAGCTCCCGCAGCCGCATCGCCTCGGGATCGTCCGGGAAGAAATTGTGGAGCTCGTCGTGGAATACCGAGACACACGACGGTTCGATGCCGACGATGGGGATGCCGGCGCGGATGAAGGGGCGAAGCCGCGCGATGTCGTGGCGGAGGAGGCGCTTCGCGGTGGGGAGCATTCCGTAGTCGTAGAGGGGCCTGCCGCAGCAGAGGAAGCCGCGGGGGACGATCACGTTCCAGCCGGCGTCCGTGAGGACGTCGTACGCCGCCTGCGCGGTCTCGGGGTGGAAGTAGTTGTTCCAGGTGTCCGGCCAGAGCACCACCCGGGGCACGCCCGCCGCCGCCTTCGGCCGGCGCAGGCCGATCCGCTGCTGGAAGGAGCGCGGCGCCAGGCGCGGCAGCTCCCGGCGCGGATCGACGCCGGCCACGGCGCGGACGGCGGCTCGGCCGGCGCGCGATCGCATCAGGAGGTTGGCCGCCCACGGCGCCACCCGGGCCATCCGCAGCCAGAACATGGTCAGGCCCATGGTGTAGGCCTGGCGCGGGCGCGGCCGCCCCTCGTAGTAGTGGGAGAGGAACTCCGCCTTGTAGGTGGGGATGTCGACGTGGACGGGGCACTCGCCCTTGCACCCCTTGCACACCAGGCAGAGATCGAGGGCCTCCTTCACGCCCTCGTCGCGCCAGCTCCGCTCCAGCGTCTGCCCCTGCAGCATCTCGAAGAGGAGGTGGGCCCTGCCGCGGGTGGAGTGCATCTCCTCCCGGGTGACCATGTAGCTCGGGCACATCACGCCGCCCTCCTCCCGGCGGCAAAGCCCCACGCCCACGCAGCGCATGGCGGCGCGGCCCATGCGCCCCTCGTCGTCGGGGAAGCGGAAGTGCGTCCTCGGGTTCCACCGCGGCGGGACGATCCGGAGGTTCTCGTCGATCCGGTAGGGCCGCACGTCTTTGCGCGGGTTCATCTTCCACTCGGGATCCCAGATCGCCTTGAACTTCTCGAAGGCCTCGACGATCCGCGCGCCGAACATTCTGGGGAGGAGCTCGGCGCGGGCCTGGCCGTCGCCGTGCTCGCCGGAGAGGGAGCCGCCGTAGGCGACCACCAGATCCGCGGCCTCCTCGATGAAGGCGCGGCATTCGCGGCGCCCTTCCTCCGTCTCGAAGACGAAGTCGATGCGGCAGTGCAGGCAGCCCTGCCCGAAGTGCCCGTAGAGCGCGGCGTCGTAGCCGTGCCGATCGAGGAGCTTGCGGAAGTCGCGCAGGTAGTCGCCGAGCCTGGCCGGCGGCACGGCGGAGTCCTCCCACCCCTCCCAGGTGTCGCGCATGCCCGGCACCCGCGCGGTGGCGCCCAGGCCCGACTCGCGGAGGGTCCAGATGTGCGCCTGGTGCACGGGATCGTCGAAGACCTTCGAGGAGACCAGCCCCTTCTCGCGGCGAATCCGCCGCATCACGTCGGTGGCCTTCTCCCGCGCCTCCTCCCGGGTCTCGCCCCCGAACTCCACCACCAGCAGCCCGTCGCCCGCGGGGAGCTCCCGCATGAAGTCCGTGTGGAGGTTCTTGCGCCTGGCGCGCATGAGGAGCCCGTCGTCCATGCCCTCCAGGGCGAGAGGGTGGAACTCGTCCAGCTCCCCCACCCGATCGGCGGCCTCGTAGATGTCCTCGAAGCCGACCACCAGCAGCGCGCGGTGCGGGGGATCGTAGACGAGCCGCACCTTGGCCTGCAGCACGGTGACGCAGGTGCCCTCGGTCCCCACCAGGGCGCGGGCGACGTGGAAGCCGTTCTCGGGGAGGAGCTGCTCCAGGTTGTAGCCCGACACCCGCCGGGGGATCTTCGGGAAGCGCGCGCGGATCTCTTCGGCGTACTCGTCGCGCAGCGCGCGCAGGGCCCGGTAGATCTCCGCCTTGCGCCCACCTTCCCGGACGATGGCGCGATAGGCCTCGTCGCTCGTCTCGCCCACCCAGGTCCGCAGGCCGTCGTAGGTGAGGATCTCCAGGGCCTCGGTGTTCTCCGACATCTTGCCGGCCATCTGGGCGTGGGTGCCGCAGGCGTTGTTGCCGATCATGCCGCCGATCCCGCAGCGATCGTGGGTGGAGGGATCCGGCCCCAGCGTGAGCTGGTAGCGGTCGCGGGCGACGCGGCGGAGGGTGTCGAGGACCGTGCCGGGGAGCACGGTGGCGCTCCGCTCCACCGGATCGATGCGGAGGATCCCGTGGAGGTACTTGCTCCAGTCGAGGATCACCGCGACGTTGCACGTCTGCCCGGCGAGGCTGGTGCCACCCGCCCTGGACAGGATCGGGGCGCCGTGGCGGCGGCAGATCTCCACCGTCCTCACCACGTCGTCGAGGGTGCGCGGGATCACCACGCCGATGGGGGTCTGGCGGTAGTTGGAGGCGTCGGTGGCGTAGAGGGCTCGGCTGGTGTCGTCGAAGCGCACCTCGCCCTCGATCGCCTCGCGCAGCTCGCCGGCCAGGTCGCCGCGCTCCGCCTCGCGGCCCGGGGGCGGCCCCTCGATCCGCAGCGGGACCACCTGCGGCGCCGTGCCGCCCTCGAAGCCCGTCTCCATCCCCTGGCCTCCCCTCCCGACCGCGCCCGTCGGATCGATATGCGCATCCTGCCGCGGTGTAGATCCGCCCGGGTGGGGGCGGAGGAGGGGCGGGATGTCTCAGGCGCCCCGCTTGCCGCCGTACCAGTCGCGGAAGACCTGGCGGAGCATGTGCCACTGGTTCGGATCGCCCTTGCCCAGCGAGGAGGCGAACATCCGGGCCTGCTCCGCGGAGATGTGCGGCGGGAGGGGCGGCACCTCGGGATCCACCACCGCCTCGATCAGCGTGGGCCGCTCGGAGGAGAGGGCCTCGTCCCACGCCCACGCCACCTTCTCCGGGGCGTCGAGGCGGATCCCCCGCAGGCCGATCGACTCGGCGTACCCGGCGTAGGGGAAGTCGGGCAAGTCCTGCGAGGCGGGGAACTTGGGCAGCCCGGACTCCACCCGCATCTCCCAGGTCACCTGGTTGAGGTCGCGGTTGTTGAGCACGAGGACCACGAAGGTGGGGCTCTTCCACCTGCGCCAGTTCCGGGTGACGGTGAGCAGCTCCGCCAGGCCGTTCATCTGCATGGCGCCGTCGCCCACCAGCGCGATCACCGGGCGGTCGGGGTAGGCCATCTTCGCGGCGATCGCGTAGGGGACGCCCGGCCCCATGGTGGCGAGGTTGCCGGAGAGCGACGCCATCATCCCCGGTCGGACCACGAGGTCGCGGGCGAACCAGTTGGCGGAGGAGCCCGAGTCCGAGGTGAGGATCACGCCGTTGGGGAGCCGCGGCGACAGCTCGTGGAAGACGAGCTGCGGGTTGAGGGGATTGGCGGGCTGCCTCGCCCGGCCCGCCAGGGTGTCGAACCAGGCGTCGCGCTCCTTCATCAGGGCGTCGCGCCACCTGCGGTCCTGCTTGCGGGCGAGGTAGGGCTGCAAGAGGCGCAGGGTCTCCTTGCCGTCGCCGACGAGCGCCACCTCCACCGGGTAGCGCAGGCCCAGCATCCGACCGTCGATGTCGATCTGGACGCCGCGGGCCTGGCCCTCCTTCGGGAGAAAGTCGGCGTAGGGGAAGCTGGTCCCGACCATGAGGAGGGTGTCGCACTCCCGCATCAGATCCCAGCTCGGCTTGGTGCCGAGCAGCCCGATCGAGCCGGTGACGCCCGGCGCGTCGTCGGGCACCACCGTGCGGCCGAGGAGCGCCTTGGCGATCCCGGCGCCCAGGGTCTCGGCCACCGTCAGCACCTCCTCGCCCGCGTCGAGGCAGCCCGCGCCCACCAGCATCGCCACCCGCTCGCCGGAGTTGAGCACGTCGGCGGCGCGGCGGAGGTCGCGCTCGGTGGGCACCACCACCGGATGGGTGAAGCTGGTGCTCGAGTGGATCGACGCGTGGGCGTGCGGCGGCACGGGGACCGCCTCCTCCTCCTGGAGGTCGTTGGGGAGGATCACGCAGGTGACGGTGCGCTCCGACTTCGCGATCCGCACGGCGCGGTCGACGAGGTGGCGGATCTGCGCCGGCACCGTGGCCATCTGCACGTACTCGCTGGCCACGTCCTTGAACAGGTTGGCGAGATCGACCTCCTGCTGGAAGTGTCCGCCGATGGCAGCCCGCGCCGTGTGGCCGACCAGCGCCACCACCGGCTGGTGATCGAGCTTGGCGTCGTAGAGGCCGTTGAGCAGGTGGATGGCGCCGGGGCCGGAGGTGGCCACGCAGACGCCCACCTCGCCGGTGAACTTGGCGTGGGCGCAGGCCATGAAGGCGGCCATCTCCTCGTGGCGGACCTGCACGAACTCGACCTTCTCCTCCTGCCGGTGCAGCGCGCCGAGCAGGCCGTTGATGCCGTCGCCGGGGTAGCCGAAGACGCGCTTGACCCCCCACTCGGACAGGCGGTTGACGATGAAGTCCCCCACGGTCTGTGCCATGCCGTTCCCCGCTCCCTTCGGTGCATCCTCAGCTCGTACGAAACCTCTCCATCTCGAGGCGCTTCGGCTCCAGCCCGAGGCCGGGGCGGTCCTCGTCCGGCCGGGCGAACCCTCCCCGCACCATCGCGGCGCCGTCGAAGAACATGTGCTCGATCCGCGCGTGGTCGTGGAAGTACTCCGCCGGCTCCAGCGCACAGGTCACGGCGCAGCAGGGGTGCAGGTGGATGGAGGGCGCGGTGTGGGCGGAGAGCGGGAGGTGCCACGCCTCGCAGAGCGCCGCCGCCTCCAGGAAGCCCGTGATCCCGCCGCAGCGGGTGGCGTCCGCCTGCATGACGTCCACCGCGCCCGCCCGGGCGAAGGCGAGGAAGTCGTACGATCGGTAGGCGTACTCCCCCGCGGCGAGGCGCATGCGATCGGGGAGGCGTTCGCGCACGAAGCGCATGCCGTCCAGATCGTCGGAGCTCACCGGCTCCTCGAACCAGGAGACGCCCTCGTCGGCGAAGATCCGGGTGAGGGCGATCGCCTCGCGGGGGTGGCAGGCGCCGTTGGCGTCGACGAAGAGCTCCACGTCGGGGCCGATCGCGTCGCGGGCCACGTGCACCCGCTCTCGCTCCGTCGCCGGATCGGGGCCGACCTTCATCTTCACCGCCTCGAAGCCTCGAAGCGCCCAGCCGCTGAGCTGATCTTCCAGCCGATCCCGCGAGTACGAGATGAAGCCGCCGCTGCCGTAGAGCGGGACCTCGTCCCGCACCTTCCCGAGGAGCGTGCAGAGGGGCAGGCCGAGGAGCCTCGCCTTCAGATCCCATGCGGCGAGGTCGATCGCCGAGATGGCGTGGGAGGCGATCCCCGGCAGGCCCGTGTTGCGCACGGCGCGGTCGAGCGTCGCCCGCAGCCTGGTGGGCTCGAGGGACGATCGCCCCTCCACGAGGTGGGCCAGCACGCCGCGGATCAGCTCTGCGGTCGCCTCGGTGGAGTAGGTGAAGCCGATCCCTCGCTCGCCTCCCGCGTCGAGATCCACCAGGACCATCACCGTGTGATCCCACTCGATGGTGCCGTCGGCCTCGGGGCCGTCGGTGGGGACGCGGTACGAGGAGACCTCCACGTGCTCGATCGGCGGCGAGCCCGGCGCCGGGTGCTCGAAGAGCGGGGCGCTCGTGGGCGCGCGCGGACGCTCGGGCCCATGCGGCGAGGGCACGGCTCCTCCGTCGAAGAAAGGGTTCCTCGCGAACCGTGACCACCGGGGTGCGGGCGCGCAACGACGGCCGGCGCGCTCCGGCCGCCTTAGGTTTGCAGGGCGAGTCGCTCGCGGCGGCGCGATCTGCATCGCGACGGGCCTCTTCGGGCGACGCGAGAGGAGGAGCCCACCATGGCAGCGCAGACCGAGACCCCGTTCCTCACCGACATCGAGACGATCCGCGAGCGCGCCCGCAGCCACCTGCACTGCGGCCCCGTGACCCCCGGCTACGAAGGCGATCTCGACCTCGCCGTGAAGCTGCTCAACGAGGCGCTCGCCACCGAGATCGTCTGCACGCTTCGTTATCGGTATCATTACGTCGCTGCGCAGGGGATCAACAGCGAGGCGGTGCGGGAGGAGTTCCTCGAGCACGCCCAGGACGAGCTCGAGCACGCCATGTGGCTCGCGGAGCGGATCGACCAGCTCGGCGGGAACCCGAGCTTCAACCCGGAGGGCGTGCTCACGCGCAGCGCCAGCGAGTACGTCGAGGGCGCCGATCTGGTGTCGATGCTGAAGGAGGATCTGGTCGCGGAGCGGATCGCGGTGCAGACGTACCAGGAGATCACGCGCTACTTCGCCGACCGCGATCCCACCACACGCAGGCTCTTCGAGCGGATCCTCGAGAAGGAGGAGGAGCACGCCAGCGAGATGCACGACCTGCTGGTGCGCCACGAGGGCAAGCCGATGCTCGATAGCTGAGGTCGTGGCCTGCTGCGGTGGGCGTTGCCCAGCGATCCGGTGGGCTGGCGAGCGCGCCCCCCTCGCTCTGGGAGCCTGGCAGCGGCCATGCCTCGCACGCATCGGGCCGGCGCGCCCATGGGGGCGCCGTGGCCCTCCGGGGAGCCGGACGTCGAGGGGTCGACGCGGTTCGCGCAGTGCAGGTGCAACCGCTTTCGGTCGCGTAGCATCCAAGGTCGCGACCAACGATCGCCGGGCGCGATCCCTTTCGCATTGCGAGGCCGGACATGGACGACGTGATCCTGGGCATGACGCCGCTGGGCTTCTCGTGGGAGACGCAGGATCCCTTCCTCTTCTGCGCCCACCACGACGACGCCTACCCGCCGGGGAACGAGAAGCAGGGACCGGCCGCGTCGCTGGCCGGCCGCAACCTGGGCAACGACTTCGAGCCGAAGGACGGATGGCGCATGTACCACGGCCGCGAGGTGCCCGGCTTTCCCAGCCACCCCCACCGCGGCTTCGAGACCGTGACCATCGTGCGCCGCGGCCTCATCGATCACTCGGACTCGCTGGGGGCGGCGGCGCGGTTCGGCCGCGGCGACGTGCAGTGGCTCACCGCCGGCCGGGGCATCGAGCACGCGGAGATGTTCCCCCTGGTGCACACCGATCGGCCCAACCCGCTGGAGCTCTTCCAGATCTGGCTCAACCTCCCCTGGGTGGACAAGCGGGTGGATCCCTACTTCACCATGTTCTGGGCCGACCAGATCCCGAGCCGCGAGGTCGTCGACGAGGCGGGGCGCCGCACCTGGATCTCGGTGGTGGCGGGTTCCTACGGCGACGCCAAGGCCCCGCCGCCGCCCCCCGGATCCTGGGCGTCGCGGGCGGAGGCCGACGTGGCCATCTGGACCCTGCGCATGGAGCCGGGCGCGAAGTTCACGCTTCCTCCGGCGCGGGAGGGCACCGGCCGCACGCTGTATTTCTTCGTGGGCAGCTCGCTGCGGGTGGGCTCCTCGCAGGTGGGCCGCTCCACCGGCGTGCGGCTGCGCGGCGACCGCGAGGTGAAGCTCGAGAACGGCCCCGACGAGGCGGAGCTGCTCCTCCTCCAGGGCCGGCCCATCGGCGAGCCGGTGGCGGCCCACGGCCCCTTCGTGATGAACACCGTCGACGAGCTGCGCGACACCTTCGCCGAGTACCGGCGCACCGGCTTCGGCGGCTGGCCCTGGGAGAGCCACGCGCCGGTGCACCCCCGCGAGTCCGGCCGCTTCGCCCGCCACACCGACGGCCGCATCGAGCGCCCGAAGGGGGAGGAGGGCCAGGGGTAGCGCTCGGGCGGCGGCTCCTCGCCCGGAGATCCACCTCGAAGGGTTCGGTGGCTACGAGCTCCGGAGGGCGGAAGGCTCGTCGCTGCGAGCGGACCTCGGAGCGATGTTCAAAAAGGACGGCCTCACCTTCGTGTCGCCGCTCGCCCGCGTCTCGATCGGGTTCGCGGTCTGGTGAGCCAAATCGCCTACGGACGGCTGGCGGCGCGGTTGGCGGCGAAGACCAGGCCCTGGGCGTTGAGGCGGATGTCCATGTCGAGGAGCTTCCAGTCGTCCTCGTCGAGGAGGAGGCCCGCCGCGTCGGCCTCCGCCTGCATGGCGTCGGCGATCTCCTTGGCGAGCTCCTCCTCCGCCCGGGCCGGATCGAGGGAGGGCACCTTCTCGAGGAGCGCCTGGGAGCGGTCGATCCAGCGGTGGAGCTGCTCGGCCATGACGTCGAGCCGATCCACCTCGCCGAAGTGGGTGAGGCAGACGGTGGGCGTGCCCAGCGCGAGGACGCGGTCGACGCTCTTGCGGGCCTCGGCGGCGTCGAAGTCGGTGGGGCTGGTGGACGCGAAGGCGAAGCGGCCCGCCCGCTGCAGCCGCGGGTAGGCGAGGCCGAAGGTGTCGCCGGTGTAGACCGTGCGCCGCTCGGGATCGTGCACCACGGCGTGGTGGTTCGCGTGGCCCCGGGTGTGGAGGAAGCGCAAGGTGGCACCGCCCAGGTCGATGGTGTCGCCGTCCTCCACGGTGCGCACCCGCTCGGCGGGGATCGGATCGAGGCTGCCGTACATCCTGGCGAAGGTCTCCTCGCCGTAGACCGACTTGGCGCTGGCGACGAGGCGCGACGGATCGACGAGGTGCCGCGCCGCGCGCGGATGCGCCACCAGCGTCGCCCGCGGGCACGCCCGCAGCAGGGCGGACGCGCCGCCTGCGTGGTCGAGGTGGGCGTGGGTGACGATCACCCAGCGCACCTGCTCGGGCTCGAGGCCCTCGTCGGCGAGCGCGGCGAGGAGCCGCGGGACGGCGTGGGCGGTGTTGGTCTCGATGAAGGCGGCCTCGTCCCCCTGCACCCGCAGGTAGCACGCGGCGAAGCCGGGGCCGAGGTAGTCGCTGTCGATCGTGCGCAAGCGGGGAGAGCTCATCGTCCCGGGAGCATATCCACGCGGGGCCCGGCCCGCCCTCCCTTTCCCTCGGTCCGCTCGGGTGTCGCCTCCCTTCGCCATCGTGGAGGCCGCGACGGCGCGCTCGAGTCGCGGGAGGGGGCGGCAAGCCGAAGGTGGTGAAGAGGTCGACGAGCATCTCCTCCACGTGGAGGAGCCCGTGGATCAGGGTCAGCACCCGGGCCCCCTCCGGCTTCCTCTCCGGGGCCGCAGCCTGCGGCGAGGAGGCGCTTGCTCATGGCGGGGACTCCCCTTGCCGTGTGAGAACGACCCCCGGATTCGAGCGAGTGAGGGGATCCCTGATGGGAAGGGGGGCGGGAGCGCAAGCGAGAGTCGGCACACACTTTTCGTGAAACGCCCTTCTGCCCGGGCGAGCCGGCCCGTCCGCGATCAGGCCTGCCGGCGGGCGCGCTGCTCGGCGACGATCTCCGCCTTCGCCTCGGGGGAGAGCAGCCGCTCGATCGCCGGGAAGAGGACGCGCTCCTCCATCTCCAGGTGGACGGCGAACTCGTCGACGACGACCTGCGCCGCGGCGGCGAGGCGGTCGCGGGCGGCGGGATCGGAGGGGCGCTCGCCCACCGCCCGGGTCGCGGCGAGGAGCTCGGCGAGCCGGGCCTCGTGGCGCTCGTGCTGCTCCTCCATGGTGGCCAGCGCCCGGTCGACCTCGGGATCCTTCCCCATGAGGCGGGTGAGGACGCTGTCCTCCTCGTCGCGGACGTGCAGGGGAAGGGCGATGGAGAAGTAGCGCTCCACCCGCGCGCAGGCGTCCCGCCGCTCGTCGTCCGACGCCTCCTTGGTGCCGGCGGCCAGGGCGAGGGTCGAGAAGGTGCGGATCCGGGCGTGGCAATGCTCGAGCATCTCCACGGGATCGCCCACCCTGCGCTTGGCGCGGTTGGCGCCGATCGAGACCACCATGTTCGTCTCCTGAAAGGCAGGCGCTCCACCCGGCGAGGGGGGGAGCGGAATCGAGCGCCGCGGCTGCGGGCTCCGGGAATCATCTGGATGCTTCAGGAAGCGTGCCGATCCTCGGCCGCGTAGGCGCGCAGCTTCCGCCACAGGGTGTTGCGGCCGATCCCCAGGATCCGCGCGGCCTCGGTCTGCGATCCGTCGCAGGCGTCGAGGACGCGGAGGATATGGTCGCGCTCCACCTCGGCGAGGGAGCGCAGGGTCGCTCCGGGGGACGCGGCGCCGCTCGTCGCGGTCGGCCCGCGCCGCAGCTCGTCCGGCAGATCGTCGATCCCCACGAGGCGCCCCGACGCCAGCGCGGCGCCGTGTCGCACCGCGTTCTGCAGCTCGCGTACGTTCCCGGGCCACGGATGGGAAAGGAGCAGGGCCTCGGCCTCCGGGGTGAAGCCCTCGAGGCGCCCACGCTCCTCGGCCAGGAACTGCCGGGCGAGGGGGAGGATGTCCTCCCGGCGCTCACGCAGGGGCGGAACATTAAGCGTCAGCACCTTCAACCGAAAGTAGAGGTCCTCGCGGAACAACCCCTGCCGCACCCGCTCGGCCGGATCGCGGTGGGTGGCGCAGACGATGCGGGCGTCCACGGCGAAGGCGCGGTTCTCGCCCACGCGGCGGACCTCGCCGTCCTGCAGCGCGCGCAGGAGTTTGGCCTGGAGGGGCAGCGCCATCTCCCCGATCTCGTCGAGGAAGAGGGTGCCGCCGCTCGCCTCCTCGAAGAGGCCCCGCTTCGGCCCCGAGGCGCCGGTGAAGGCGCCCTTGCCGTGGCCGAAGAGCTCGGACTCGAGGAGCTCCGCCGGCAGCGCGGCGACGTTCACCGCCACGAAGGGCTTGCCCGCCCGCAGGCTGTTGGCGTGGAGTGTGCGAGCGACCACCTCCTTGCCGGTGCCCGTCTCGCCGAGGATCGCCACGGGCGCGTCGCTGGGGGCGAAGCGCGAGGTGCGCTTGAGGAGGTCCTGCATGGCGGGGCTCTCGGCGATCACGCGATCGTCCCGACGCAATCCAGGGGCCAAGGGAACGAGGCCACAGACGGAACAGCTATGAGGCAAGGTGCGCTCCATTTGCTCCACTATGGAGCTGCGGATGGAACAGTCAAGGCGAACCGGATCGTCCGACGGGAAGCCCCCGCGCGGGAAATCGGGGCCGGCGTCCGCCGCGGACCCCGTCTCGCGGCCATCCCGCCCTGGCGTGCGCCCTGCAAACCGTCGGCGGCGGATGCGGCTCTCCCCTTCCCCGAGGGAGCGCCTCCCAGCCCAACACGCGAGGGCCAGGCCGCCCGTCGCACGGAGGAAACATGATCGATTCCAGCCAGACCGTGGCCCAGCTCGTGCTGGATCACTCGGCGCTCGCCCCCGTCTTCCAGCGCCACCGCATCGACTTCTGTTGCAAGGGGGAGATGACCCTGCGCGAGGCCTGCGAGCAGCGCGGCGTCGACGAGGCGGCGCTGCGGGCCGATCTGGAGCGGGCCCTGGCCGAGCGATCGGGCGCCGCCGACGTCGATCCCCGCACCCTGGGCACGCCGGCGCTGGCCGCGCACATCGTGTCAAAACACCACGCCTACCTGCGCCGCGTCCTCCCCTTCGCCCGCACCCTCGCCGCCAAGGTGGGGCGGGTGCACGGCGAGAAGGATCCCCGCCTGCAGGAGCTCGCGGGCGTGGTGGCGGAGCTGGAGGACCAGCTCGTGCCGCACCTGGACGACGAGGAGGAGGTGCTCTTCCCGGCGCTGTCCTCCCGCGAACCCGACGAGGCGCTGATCGAGCGGGAGCTGTCGGCGATGCGGGAGGAGCACGAGTCGGTCGGCAAGCTGCTCGAACGGATGCGGGAGCTGACCGACTCCTTCAACTCGCCGTCGTGGGCGTGCAACAGCTATCGTACGCTGATGAGCGAGCTCGAGCAGATCGAGGGCGACACCCTCACCCACGTGCACATCGAGAACCACGTGCTGATGCCGCGCTTCCAGGGAGCGCGCCCATGAGCCCGTGGCGAGGAGGCGCGCGGGACGGCGCCTCGCGCGTCGCGGGGCGCGAGCCCGGCGTGCCTGAGCGGACGGATCCGCCGCCCGCGGACGCACCGCGCCGCACGGGAGGTGAAGCGGACGCCGCCGCGCGATCGCCGAGCGCGCCGCCCGGGATCCGCTGATGCACGCGCTCTACGTCCTCTCGGTCTGGCTGCACATCCTCGCCGCCGTCACCTGGATCGGCGGGATGTTCTTCCTGGTGCTCGTGGTGGTGCCGTGGCTGCGCAAGGGCGACCGCGCCCGGGGCGCCGCCTTCCTGCGGGAGACGGGCGTGCGCTTCCGCGACGTGGGCTGGACCTGCTTCGCGATCCTCCTCGTCACCGGCACCTTCAACCTCTGGGCCCGGGGCGTGCGCCTCCACCACCTGGTGGATCCCGCCTGGCTGGGATCGCCCTTCGGCAGCGCCGTGGCGTGGAAGTTCGGGCTCTTCCTCACGGTGGTCGGGGTGAGCGCGTGGCACGACTTCTGGCTCGGCCCCCTCGCCGCCGCCGCCGTCGAGCGCGATCCCCACGGCCGCGAGGCGGAGCGCCTGCGCAAGCTCGCCTCCAAGCTCGGTCGGCTCAACGTGCTCCTCGCCCTGGGGCTGGTTGCCTTCGCGGTGATCATCGTCCGCGGCTGGCCCTTCTAGCGCCGCCGCAGCAGCGAGGGGTGGCGGGGGAAGGGCTCCCCTCGCGATGGCTCCCCGGGGCTCGACAAAGAAAGAGGTGACCCGCCAGGGCCACCTCTGAACCATCGCTCGAACTCTGACGCCTACTTCTTCATCGCGTTCAGCTTGCGGACGATGTCGTCGGCGGGCTGGCGGACGCCCTCCACCCGGGCGGCGATGGCGCCGTCGCGGTCGAGCAGGGTGATCACCGAGGAGTGGCCGATCGAACCGTCGGGGGTGAAGCGGTAGCGAATCCCCAGGACCGCGGCGAGCTCCCGCACGAAGCCGTGATCGGCGCGCAGGAAGGTCCACCGATCCTTGTCGACCTCGTGGGCCGCGCGCAGGTTCCGGAGCACCTCCGGCGAGTCCCGGTCGGGGTCGAAGGTGACCAGCACGACCTGCAGCTCCTCGCGGATCGCCGGATCGAGCCGGGTGTCGATCTTCCGGATGTCGCTGACCAGCATCGGGCAGGCGTGGGGGCAGGTGGCGTAGAACATCGAGATGAGCACGGGCTTGCCGCGGAACTTCTCGAGGGTCACCTCCTTGCCGTCCTGATCGGTGAGCTTGCCGTCGAGCACGTAGAGCGAGTCGCCGCCCGTCTCCACCTGGGACGCCGGCAGGGTGGGGTGCCCCTCGGCGGCGAAGGCCGCGGCGGGGAAGAGCAGCGCGAGCGCCAGGATCCAGGGCTTCATCGGGAATCGTCCTCCTCGTGGTGGTTTGTTCATCGGGCGCATCGAAAGCCCAGGTTGCCCACGGTGTAGGGCCCCTGGAGGGAGCTGCGGAACGCGTACCGCATGAACGCGGCGTAGTCGTCCTTGTCACCGGCGTTGATGGCGCTCGCGCCGCAGAAGCGCATCTTGTCGGGGTCGCCGTCCTCGCGGCTGTCCGAGCTGACCATGGTGCTGCCGAAGTCGAGCACCCACTCCCACACCAGCCCGTGCATGTCGTGGAGGCCCCAGTAGTTGGGTTCCCCTCGCGCCACCTTGGGGAACACCTTGGGTGTGGGCTTCGAGTACCACTCCAGGAGCCTGGCGGTGAAGGCGGGATCCGACCGGCCG
>DATMSB010000157.1:0-31402 GCA_035565615.1 Vulgatibacter sp.
GAGCCGGGGATCCGTCTCCCCCGGATCGACGACGCCGTTGCGGTTCGCGTCCTCCACGCCGTCCGGGACGCCGTCGCAGTCCGTGTCCTTCGAGAGCGGATCGGTGCCGGTGGCGACCTCGATGCCGTCCGGGATCCCGTCGCCGTCGGTGTCGGGGTCGTGGGGATCGGTGCCCAGGGCCTGCTCCTGGTCGTCGGTGAGGCCGTCGCCGTCGCTGTCCAGATCGGGCACGAGCGGATCGGTCTCGCCGAAGTCGACCACCTGGTTCTGGTTGCGGTCCTCTTCGCCGTCGGGGATTCCGTCGCCGTCGGTGTCCGGCCGGGTGGGATCGGTCTCGCGGCGGTCGGGCTCCCACTCGCCGTTCTGGTTGGAGTCCTCGATGCCGTCGTTGATCCCGTCGCCGTCGGTGTCGGGGTTCAGCGGATCCGTCGTGGTCGCGGGAGCGGCGTCGGGCACGAAGCGGCCCGCGCAAAGATCCGGCTCGGGCGTGGTGGTATGGCCCAGCTCCACGCCGTCGGAGAGGAGGTCGCCGTCGGTGTCCCAGAGGCGCGGATCGGTCTCGCCGGGATCGACCTGGCCGTTGCGGTTGGCGTCCTCCACGCCGTCGGGAACGCCGTCGCAGTCGGTGTCCCGGGAGAGGGGATCGGTGCCGGTCCGCACCTCCGTGCCGTCGGGGATGCCGTCGCCGTCGGTGTCGGGATTCAATGGATCGGTGCCGAGGAGGACCTCGTCGGCGTCGGGGAGGCCGTCGCCGTCGGTGTCGGCCCACGGGTTGTCGGCCACGAGGGGATCGGTCTCGCCGGGATCGACCACGTGGTTCCAGTTCAGGTCCTCCTCGCCGTCCCAGAGGCCGTCGCCGTCGGTGTCCGCGCGCCGGGGATCGGTCTCGCCGAGCTCGGGCTCCCAGATCCCGTTGAAGTTGAAGTCCTCCACGCCGTCGGGGATTCCGTCGCCGTCGGTGTCGCGCAGGCGGGGATCGGTCTCGCCGGGGTCGACCTGGCCGTTGCGGTTCGCGTCCTCGACGCCGTCGGGGATCCCGTCGCGGTCGCTGTCCACGGAGTTGGGGTCGGTCTCGCCGGGATCGACGCGGCCGTTCCGGTTCGCGTCCTCGAGGCCGTCGGGGATCCCGTCGCCGTCGGTGTCGGGGTTGGTGGGATCCGTGGTCGTCGAGGGGTCCGCGTCGCCGACGAACGTGGTGCAGGAGGGGTCCGGGCTCGCGGTGCGCCCGACCTCGACGCCGTCGGGGATCCCGTCGCCGTCGGTGTCGGCCACATGGGGATCCGTCTTTTTCCCGCCGGGGTAGACGGTGCCGAACTCCTCGGCGTCGCTGAGGCCGTCGCAGTCGTAGTCGCGGTTCCAGCCTTCGGTATCCGAGGGATCCGGATCGATGCGCGGGATCACCGCGCCGCCGGTCCCGCCGGTCCCGCCCGTGCCGCCGGTGCCCCCGTCTCCCCCGGCGCCTGCGCTGCCGCCGCCCGTGCCGCCGGCGTGTGCGCCGCCGCTCGAGGGCGAATCCGAGTCACCGCAGGCGACGAACCCGAAGGCGAGCGCCGCGACCACGACCAACCAAGTAGAACGGACCATCGCTGCCCTTCCCGCGGGCCTCTGTAGGAGGCCCAGGAGCCCCAGCGCCGGGTTTTATCCGAAATTTTCGAAAGCTCAAGAATTTGTGAAGAGAATCTCTCACTCTGAGTGTAGGGGGAAGTGGGAGCCCCGCCCACGTGCGGGCGGCGCGAACCACGCCCAGGGGCCGCGCTCGGGCGCCACGGGAGCCCCGCCCACGTGCGGGCGGCGCCGCCCAGAGAACGAAGACGCCCGCCCCAGGGCTGCGGTGGGGCGGGCGGAAGGGCTGTTGGCCCGGGTGCCATCGGCCGGGAGGCGTCGCCGCCGCCGGTCGGCGTGGGCCTCGGCGCCGGCGGTCAGGCGCGAACTTCGGGGGCCGGAGGTCGCTCGTCGGAGGCGAGCGCCACCGCCTCCGCGAAGGGGCTGCGCTCCAGGGTCGCGGCGAGCACCTCGTCCAGGTTCGAGACGAAGTGGAAGTCGAGCTCCGACTTGGCCTGGTCCGGCACGTCCACGATGTCCTTGCGGTTGCGCTCGGGGAGCACCACCCGCTTGATCCCGGCGCGGTGGGCGGCCAGGACCTTCTCCTTGATCCCGCCCACCGGCAGCACCTGACCGCGGAGCGTGATCTCGCCGGTCATCGCCGTGTCGCCGCGGGCGTGGATGCCCGTGAGCAGCGACACCAGCGCGGTGACGATGGTGACGCCCGCGGAGGGCCCGTCCTTCGGGATCGCGCCGGCGGGGAAGTGGACGTGGAGGTCTTGCTTCTCCAGGAAGTTGGCGTCGAGGCCGAGGGACTGGCTCTTGCTGCGGACATAGGAGAGCGCCGCCTGGGCCGACTCCTTCATCACGTCGCCGAGCTGGCCGGTGAGGGTGAGGCTGCCCTTGCCGGGCATCTTGGTGGCCTCGATGAAGAGGATGTCGCCGCCGGTCGGGGTCCACGCCAGGCCGGTGGCGACGCCCGAGACCTCGGTGCGCTCCGCGACCTCGTTGTAGAACTTCTCCGGGCCGAGGATCTCGACGACGTCCTGCTCGTCGATCACCCGCTTCTCCGTGCGGCCGCTGGCGACCTCCACCGCGACCGCCCGGCAAATGTCGGCGATGCGCCGCTCCAGGTTGCGGACGCCGGCCTCCCGCGTGTAGGCGACGATCACCTTTGCGAGCGCCTTGTCGGTCATCTCCATCATGTCGGAGGAGATGCCGTGCTCGCGGAGCTGCTTGCCGATGAGGTGGCCGCGGGCGATGTGCTCCTTCTCGTCGAAGGTGTAGCCGGGCAGCTCGATGATCTCCATGCGGTCCCGCAGCGGCGGCGGGATGGGCTCGAGCTGGTTCGCCGTGGCAATGAAGAGGATCTTGGAGAGGTCGTAGGGCACGTCCACGTAGTGGTCGCTGAACGTGTTGTTCTGCTCCGGATCCAGGACCTCGAGGAGCGCCGCGCTCGGATCGCCGCGGAAGTCGGCGCCCAGCTTGTCGATCTCGTCGAGCATCATCACCGGGTTGATCGTGCCGGCCTTCTTCATCGACTGGATGATCCGGCCGGGCATCGCGCCCACGTAGGTCCGGCGGTGGCCGCGGATCTCCGCCTCGTCGCGCACGCCGCCCAGAGACAGCCTCACGAACTTGCGGCCGATCGAGCGGGCGATCGACTGGCCCAGCGAGGTCTTGCCGACGCCGGGAGGCCCGACCAGGCAGAGGATCGGCCCGCGCATGTCGTTCTTGAGCTTGCGCACCGCGAGGTACTCGAGGATGCGCTTCTTCACCTTCTGGATGTCGTAGTGGTCGGCGTCGAGGACCTTGCGGGCGTTCGCGATGTCGAGGTTGTCCTCGGTCTTCTTCACCCAGGGGATGTCCGCGAGCCACTCGAGGTAGGTGCGGGCCACGGTGTATTCGGAGCTCGCCGCCGGGATGGTCTTGAGGCGGCTCATCTCCTTGTTGGCGACCTTCTCCACCTCGGGCGGCAGGCCGGCCTTCTTGATCCGCTCGGCCAGCTCGTCGAGATCCTCCTCCTCCTCGTCGGTGAGATCCCCGAGCTCCTCCTTGATCGCCTTGAGCTGCTGGCGCAGGTAGTACTCCCGCTGGGTCTTGGACATCTCGCCCTTGACCTGGCTGTCGATCTTGCTCGAGAGCTTGAGCACCTCCCGCTTCCGGTTGAGGAGCTCGAGGACGAGCTTCATCCGGGCCTTGAGGTCCACCGTCTCCAGGACCTGCTGCTTCTCCTCGATCGACACGTCCACGTTGGCGGCGATGAGATCCGCGAGGTGGCCGGGGTGGGTGATGGACTCCACCAGCTCGCCGGCCGCCGCCGGCAGCTCGGGCATGAGCTCGATCACCTCGCGGGCCAGCTTCTTCAGGTTGATCGCGAGGGCCTCCACCTCGACGTCCTCGCCGGCGGGGGTCTCCTCCACGGCCTCCACCCGCGCCTTGAGGTAGGGCGACTCCTGGATGAGCTCCACGATGCGGAACCGGGCGATGCCCTGGACGACGAGGGAGTAGTTGTCCTCCCCCATCTTCAAGAGCTTCACGATCCGGGCGACGGTCCCCACCGAGTGGAGATCGCCGGAGGCCGGATCCTCCTCCTCCGCGCGGCGCTGGGTGACCACGCCGATCACCTGGTCGTCGCGGACCGCGTCCTTGATCAGGGCGATGGTCTTCTGCCGCCCCACCGCGAGGGGGAGGACGCCGCCGGGGAAGAAGACGGAGTTCCGAAGCGGCAGGATGGGGAGGACCTGCGGCAGGTCCTCGAGGGTCGCCGACGGCACGCCCGCGACGTTGGATGGGTTCTTCTTCGCCTCGTCCGACATGAGATCTCTCTCTCGCAAGGGTCGGCCCCGCCCCGGGCGCGGCACGTGGATGATTCGCCGATGATCGGCGCCGAATTTGGGCATTAGCCCAGACTGGGCCCCAACTTGGCAACGGATTGCGACTTGGCAACCGAGAAGGGGGTGAATCCACCCAGGCCTTCGTTGCCCGCCGCGGGGAGCGCGTGGTACGGATCGTATCGATTCCACGCTTCCGCCACCTTCCCGGGCCTTCTCAACCCAGGTTCCGGGAACAATCTGCCGAGGGGTGTCATGTCGAGAGCCGAGGCGAAGATGACCCAGCCGGATTCCGTGCCGTTCCCTCTCCCCGCCAACGTGATGCGGGTCCTGCTGGATCGGGCGGCCAAGACCCCCGACGGGATCGCCGCGCACTTCAAGCGCGACGGGGTTTGGCGCACCTACACCTGGAAGGAACAGGTGGAGCGGTCGCGTCGGATCTCCAACGGCCTGCTGGCGCTGGGGGTGAAGCAGGGGGATCGGGTCGCGATCCTGAGTGCCACCCGGGTCGAGCACGCGATCGCCGACGCGGGCATCCTGGGGGCGGGCGGCATCACCGTCCCGCTCTACCAGTCCATCCTGGCGCACGAGGTGGAGTTCATCCTGCGCGACAGCGGGGCGTCCCACGTCTTCGTCGAGAACGACCAGCAGCTCGCCAAGATCCGGGAGATCCGCGGCTCGCTGCCGGCGCTGGGGAAGGCGATCCTCTTCGAGGGGACGGTGAGCGAGGCGGATGCCTCTTGGGCGATGACCTTCGACGAGCTCTCCCGGTCGGGGGAGGCGTACGCCGCCTCGAACCCGGGGGAGGTCGACGCCCGCATCGCCGCCCTCGAGGCCGAGCAGACCGCCTCCCTCCTCTACACCTCGGGAACGACCGGCAACCCCAAGGGCGTGATGCTCACCCACCGCAACTGGTGCTACGAGGCGGTGGCCGTGGAGCGGATCGGGGTGATCCAGGAGGGTGACTCGATCCTCTTCTTCCTGCCGCTCGCCCACTCGTTCGCCAAGGTGGTGCAGATCGCGGCCTGGCACACCGGCGCCGAGACCGCCTACACCGACCCCAACGAGATCGTCCAGAGCGCCGGGGAGATCCGCCCGTCGATCATCCCCTCGGCCCCCCGGGTGTTCGAGAAGGTCTACAGCACGGTCGTCGCGAACGGCTCCTCGAGCCCCGGGCTGAAGGGCGTGCTCTTCCGCTGGGCCATGTCGCTCTTCGACGAGTACGTCGAGGCGCGCCAAGCGGGGCGAAGCTATGGCGGCCTGGGCTGGACCCTGGCGAAGAAGCTCGTCTTCTCCAAGGTGGCGCATACCCTGCGCCACGAGAGGCTGGGCGGGCGGATCCGGCTCTTCGTCTCGGGCAGCGCCCCGCTCTCGCCGAAGATCGCGTGGTTCTTCGACCTGCTGGAGCTGCCGGTGCTCGAGGGCTACGGCCTCACGGAGACCTCCGCCGGCACGTCCGTCAACCGCCTGGGCAAGAACAAGATCGGCACCGTGGGCCCGCCGATGCCCGGCACCGAGTTCAAGATCGCCGCAGACGGCGAGATCCTCATCCGCGGGGGCGGGGTGATGAAGGGCTACTACAACCGTCCCGAGGAGACCGCCGAGGTGCTCGAGCCGGACGGTTGGTTCCACTCCGGCGACATCGGCAGCCTCGACGCCGACGGATACCTGCGCATCACCGACCGGAAGAAGGACATCATCGTCACCGCCGGCGGCAAGAACGTGGCGCCACAGAACATCGAGAACGCCCTGAAGACCGAGTCGATCGTGAGCCAGTCCGTGGTCTACGGCGACAAGCGCAAGTACCTCACCGCGCTGATCACGGTGCAGGAGGAATACGGGCGGAAGCTCCTGGAGGCCAAGGGCATCCGGGTGTCGAGCTACGAGGAGTTGACCAGGCACCCCGAGATCCACAAGGAGGTGGAGGCGGCGGTGGGACGGATCAACGCCAACCTCGCCCGCTACGAGTCCATCAAGAAGTTCGTGATCCCCTCGCGCGACTTCACGGTGGAGTCGGGCGAGCTGACCCCGACCCTCAAGGTGAAGCGGAAGGTCACGACCGAGCGCTACCGCGACATGCTCGACGCGCTCTACGACGAGAAGTTCGACTGACGGGCGGCGAGGCGTTCGCGTTCTCGGGGGGCGCGGCCATCCCCCCGCAGCCGCTCCACCAGATCGCCGAAGACCTCGCGATCCCGGGCGAGCTCCTCGCCCAGGGCGCCCATGCCCTGGAGCTTCTTCAACCGCGCCGCCGCGTAGAAGGCCATCACGCCGGCGATGGAGAAGCTCAGTGCACCAACGATCAAGAAGGCCCAGGCGCCGCCCACCCAGCTCGAGAGCCCGATGGCGAGGGCCACGGCGAACATGATCAGCCCCGTCTGCACGAAGGGCAGGGAGGAGAGCCCCACCGCCGCATCGGACGCCGCCCGGCCCATCTGGCTCTTCGCCTCGAGCCGGGCGAGGCCCGCGTGACCGGCGGCGAGCCGCCGGAGAGCCTCCCGCAGCCGGCCGAGCTCGCCGACGATGCTGCCCGTCGGGATGGGATCCGGCGGCGCGGGCCTGGCGGTTCGGAAGGTCGAACTCGACATGATTCGCTCCTGGGTCGGAAGCTCTCGGATGGACCATCGGACCGCCGACGGGAATCCGCAAACGGTTCGAGTCGAAGACTGGACGCTACGCCTTGACCATCCGAGGGTGCTTGCGTAGCATCCGCCGCCTTTGGTTTCGTGCCTCCTCTTTTCGGAGGCAGCCGAGGAAGAGGAGAGCGAACAGATGACTTGGTTGAAGCGACATGGTGCCAGCCTGGCCCTGGCTGCCGTGCTGGCCTTGATCGGCGGTGCGGCGGTGGGCTGCGGCGATGGCGAAGGTGGTGGCGAAGGTGGCAGCGGCGGCACGGCCGGCGCAGGGGGCGAGGGCGGCACCGGCGGAACCGGTGGCGAGCCACTCTGCGGCACGAAGGCCTGCGGCGACGGCGAGAAGTGCAACCGCCGCACGAACCCCCCGCGCTGCGAGTGCACCACGCAGCCGGAGGACTCCTGTACGGCCGTCGATCCCGATACGATCTGCGGTCCGAGCAAGACCTGCGTTCCGAAGCCTCCCGAGCCGGACGACTTCGTCTACTGCGACGGATTCGAGGAGGAGTTCAGCGACGACGGGAAGTTCTTCTGCATGCCGCTCACCAGCGGCCGGGCGATCTGGGTCCGCCTCTGCATGGACGCCAACGACCAGTGCGTTCGTTCGGACACGGTCTGCCTCCGGGAGTCCGAGGACACCCCGATCTGCTGGTTCAACCTCTGCGACGAGACAAATACCGACACCGGTGAGCCGGACGGCAACAAGCGGAACGGCTCGGCCTTCGGTCCCTGCGACACCTGGACCGGGGTGATCTCGGCCTCCCGTACCCCCACCGGCACCTGCCTCCCCGAGGAGGATTCCAGCGGAACGGTTTACATCTGCAACGACTCGGGAGATGCCGTTCCAGGCGATGCCTGCCGCTTCAACGCCCCTCGCGGGGACGCCGAGCTCTGCACCCAGGGTTCGCAGTGCATCACCTTCAACCTGCCCACCCCGTCCTGCACCACCGACGCGGACTGCGACCCGACCCAGTCCTGCACGGACGGCGTCTGCGGCGATCGTGAGTGCAGCACCGATAGCGACTGCGGCCCCGACGGCTTCTGCGTCAACCAGCCGAACCTGCCGCAGATCTGCATCCCCAAGGGCGAGTGCTATGAGACCTGCAACGCCGGGACTGCGGACATCACGGAAGACTTCGCGACCTGTACCTCGGTCGAGAACGGCTGCTTCGGCCTGGGCGGCTCGGTCGGGTATTGCAACGGCCCGCTCTGCGACCTGATCGACGGTGGCTGTGACGGCGACAAGATCTGCCAGTTCGCGGGCGCAGCGAAGGGAAATCCTCGAGCCGGCATCTGCGAGGAAGGTACGCTGAACACGGGCGCGCTCGGGGATCCCTGCGGCTCGGCGACCGGCGTGGACTGCCAGGAAGGCCTCATCTGCGTCGGTAGCCAGAACAACTTCTTCTGCCGCCAGCTCTGCGAGTGCGAGGGCGACGGTGGTTGGGCAACCAACGACGTTTGCCTGACCAGCACGAGCCAGTGCGCGGCTGGAGAGGTGTGCACGAACGTCGGGATCAGCAACTTCCTGGGCGCGTGCTTCCCCGAGCCTCAGCAGCAGTAACCGCCGGCAACGGCTTCTGAAGTAGGCGAGGGCCCCGCCGCGAGGTGGGGCCCTCGTCGTATGTGCGGGCACGGCCCCGGTCGGGCCGCCTGCACCTCGGCCGCCGCGTCCGTGCGCATCGGTCGCGCAGCGGCAATCTTCCTCCCTGTGGGGCGTTCGCCTATCGGCTCGACGCGGGCGCCCTCGCGTGCGGATGGGGGTTCCGTTCTTCTTCTTTGGATTCGGGCGATGGGGGCGATTCCGCCCGGTCGTCCGACTGCGTCCGGCGACGCAGCGAGAGGCGTGCGGGGGCGCGGTGGCGTTTCCGCATACCCTGCGGCGTCGTCGGGGGCTGGGTGTGATCGCCGCCGCCTTCCTCGGCCTGTGGGCGGGGGGCGCCCCCAAGGACGCGAGGGCGGTTCCGCCCGTCTATGCCCAGCTCGCCGGGGGGCTCGCGATCTTCCCGGGGGACAGCCGGTTCGACACGGGCGCGGCGTACGGCGTCTCGCTCGGCTGGAGGGCGACGCCGGCGCTCGCGGTGGAGGTGGGGTACCTCGGGGCCGTTTTCACGACCGAGCCCTCCGCGGAGGCGGCGATCGAGCATGGGGGATACGCGGCGGCGGTGGTGGCGCCCATCGACTTCGTGCTGTCGCCCTATGGGCTCGCGGGGGTGGAGCTGAGCCATCGAAGAGCGGCGGGCGAGGAGGAGCCCGATGCGGTGCGGCCGGGGACCTTCGTGCGCCTCCCTCTCGGGTTGGGCGTCGACGGCCGGCTGGGGCTGTTCACCATCGGGGTGCGCGGCACCTACGACCTCTCGCTGCGGGAGGGGAGGGAGGGGGGCCCCGCTCACGCCGGCGATCGGGTGGTGGTCACCTTGCGCTTCGGCGCCGAGTTCTGACGAGGGCCACCGAGAGGCGCGTGGAGACGGGCACCGCCGCCCTCGAACCGGGAGAGGGTCCCCATCGGATGCGTGCGACCTCGAGGCCGCTCGATTCAACGCCGGACTCCCGAGCTCTCCTCGGGGTGGCCGGCTCGTATCGCTCGACACCTCGGGTCATCTCCGCAGTCCGGGTTGCTCGGGCTTCTTGGGTTGCTTCGGGGTTGCGCGAGTCCTCGGAACCCTTCGGCCCCCCGGGTCGCTCGGAGGATCAGGAGGAGATGATCCCCTTGCGCAACCCTTCGGTCACCGCCTCCACCCGGTTGGTCACCTCGAGCTTCTCGTAGATGTGCTCGAGGTGGGTGCGGATGGTGGATCGGGACAGCGAGAGGACCTCCGCCACCTCGGGGTTGGTGAGGCCCTTGGCGATGAGCTGCAGGATCTCCGACTCCCTCGGCGAGAGGCTCCTCCCGCCCTCGTCGACGATCGTCTCCTTCGCGGGGGCGCGGAAGTGGTCGAGGAGCTTGCGGGCGAGGGACGGCTGGATCACGGTGCCGCCGGCCCGGACCTCGGTGATCGCCTCGACGATCTTGTCGGCGGAGGCGCCCTTGAGGAGGTAGCCGGAGGCGCCGGCGCGGATCGCGCCCACCACCTGCTCCTCCTCCTCGAACACGGTGAAGACCAGCACCTCGGTGGCGGGCCACTTGCGCTTGGCGGCCTCGATCACCTCGATGCCGGAGACGCCTGGGAGGCCGAGGTCGCAGAGGATCACGTCGCAAGGCGTCTTCTCCAGCAGATCGAGGGCCTCCTCGCCGCTGCGGGCGCTCCCCACGATCCGGAGCGCGGGCGCCGCGCCGAGGAGCTGGAGCAGCGGCTCCAGGATGCGGACCTGATCTTCGACGACGACGACGCGGATGGGCTCGTCCACGACTCCTCCTCGGCCGTACAGCGGGTTCGCATCAACGTAACTCCGTGTTCGGGTCGAACACAACTTCGAGCGCAGTGCCCCGTCCCTGGCTGCTCTGCAGCGAGAGCGATGCGCCGAAGGCTCGCGCCCGCTCCCGCATCCCTCGCAGGCCGTAGTGCCCCCGCGCGTCGAAGGAGGGATCGAAGCCCCGGCCGTCATCGCGGACGCGCAGGCCAGGGGCGGGGAGGAGCTCCACCGAGACGAGGCTTGGCGCGCCGTGCTTCAGGGCGTTGGAGATCGCTTCCTGGGCCACGCGAAAGAGGGAGAGCGACGTCTCGGGATCGAGGCGGTCCTTGGGAAACCCGCCGTCCTTGAACTCGATCCGCACCCCGGAGCGCTTGGCGGCGGCCTCGCAGAAGGCGCGGGTCGACTCGGCCAGGTCGAAGTCGCCCCTCATCACCTCCAGGCCGCGGCGCAGCTCGAAGAGCGCCTCCTCCGCACCCCGGCGAACCGCGAGCGCGCCTCGCGACGTGTCGCCATCGCGTGCCCGCGCCTCCAGCAGCTCCGCCTCCATCGAGAGGCCGGTGAGCACCGCGCCCACGCCGTCGTGCATCTCCCGGGCGAGGCGGGCGCGCTCCCTCGCCACGGCGAGCTCCCCTCGCGCGTGCTCGAGCGCGAGCGCCTGGGCGTGGCGCTCGGCCTCGCGGCGGGAGGCCTCCACCACCAGGTAGGCCAGGGCGATGTCCAGGGTGCCTTGCCCCGCGATGGCGAGCAGGTCGTAGAGGCGTCCGGCCGAGGTCCCCAGGAGCCTGTCGATCTGGGCGAGGGCAGGGAGGACGAGGAGGGCGGGCGCGGCGGCAACGGGCCTGGGGAACAGCCACACCGACGCGCCGACGAGGGCCACCTGCAGCGCGAGGAGAGGGGAGCGCAGGCCACCGGTGGCGGCGATCAGCCAGGTGGCCACGACAGCGTCGAGGCAGAGGGCGACCCCCGCCACCACCCGCGCGGCGCGCTGCGATCCTTCCGCACGGGCCCTGGCCAGCACGACGCCGCAGGCAGCGGCGTAGAGGGCCATCCCGGAGAGGAGGAGGGGGAAGGCCCGCCCCTCGATCCCGAGCGCCGCAGCCCATCCCGGGACCAGGAGGACGACGACCCCGACGACCAGCGCCGCGAGCCGCACCCGCACGAGGGACCGCGCCCGGGCGAGAAAGCTCTCCCGCCGCCACGCCTCGAGCCGCGGATCCTCCCCCTCGGGATCCGCCACGGGCGCTTCGGCCGAAACGGACGCGGCGTTCCTTGCCATGGGTAGCCGAGGCTATCACGACTCCGCGCGCCGCGGCCCCTGCCCCCGCCCCCGCCGCGCGCCGCGGCCACCGCTCCCTCCACCCGCCCGGCCGCACCTCCCCGCGCCCCTCACGTGCCCGCCTCGAACCTCTCGCACACACACGCGTCGTCTCAGCCGGCCCGTTCCCCGCCTTCCGTGCGCCCCACCAGCTTTCCTCACGAGCCTCGTCGCCCCCGCGCGCGCTCTCCCGCATCAGCCCAGGCCGTCCCCCGCCCTCGCCAAAGCGCTTGATACTTTTGGTGAAAGACAAGAATACACGCCGAATCGAGTTGGCAGGTTCACCGACATCCCGAGGTGCAACCACGGCCTCGGCGGGGCCTTCGCGCTGCGATCGGCGCATGTCCCGCGCGTCCATCCGGCGCTACGCGCCCGTCGTGCGGGACCCTCCGCACCCATGCGCGCCCTCTGGACCCTCCGCACCGATCAGCAGCATTCCAATGGGTTCACTCTGACACTGAAAGTGAAGCGGAGAAATACTCCGCCGAATCGAGTTGGTGAGGCCGGCGAGACGTCTTCCGCCTCGGCGGCATCTTCGAAATCGTCCGGCGATTCCGCGCAGCCTTCTCCGTCGCCTCCCCGCGATTCCGCCGCATCCTCTCCAACCGCCGCCTCCTCCCCGCCGGCGTCGCCGCATTCTCCCCGCCGGCGTCGCCGCCTCCTCCCCGCCGACGTCGCCGCCTTCTCCCCACCGCCCCGCACCATCCTCCCGCAGCCTCCGACGCGATGCACTCCGACCGCGCAGCGGCACCCGCCGGATCGGGTAGGATGCGCCAGCGATGGGTCGAACGAAGAAGCGGGCGCTGGTGATCGGTGCGGGCGGGCTCGGCTGCGCGGTGCTCCCGCTGCTGGCGCGGCAGGGCGTGGAGGCCGTGGTGCTCGACGACGACACCGTCTCGCTGAGCAACCTCCAGCGGCAGCTCCTCTTCGGCACCGCGGACCTGGGGCGGCCGAAGGCGGAGGTCGCCGCGGAGCGGGTCCGGGCCCTCGTCCCCGGCGCGTCGATCGACGCTCGGATGGAGCGGCTGACGCCCGAGCGCGCCCTGGAGCTCCTCGCGGGCGTCGACGTCGTGGTGGACGGCAGCGACAACTTCCCCACCCGGTTCCTGGTGAACGACGCGTGCGTGATCTCCGGGACCCCGCTGGTCCACGGGGCGATCCTCCGGTTCACGGGGCAGGTGATGGCGATCTCTCCCCGCGAGACCGCGTGCTACCGATGCCTCTTCGAGGCGCCTCCCCCGGCGGGCGTGGTCCCCTCCTGCGCGGAGGCGGGGGTGCTGGGCGCCCTCTGCGGAATCGTCGGGGCGTGGATGGTCTGGTCCGCCTTGGCCCTCCTCTCCGGCACGGAGACCCAGGACGGCCTCATCGTCCACGACGCGCTGGCGGGCAGCACCCGCTTGGTCGGGCTGCGCAGGGATCCGGCGTGCGCGGTCTGCGGCGACGCGCCCTCGATCCGCACGCTGACGCCGGAGAGGTACGTGGAGGCGGAGGCATGCGTGGCGTGACGGAGCCGGTGCGAGTGGTGGACATCCGCGCCTTCGTCTGCCCGATGACGTGGGTGAGGGTGAAGCTGGGGCTGGAGGCGATCCGCGAGGGCGAGATTCTGGAGGTGTGGATGCGCGGCGAGGAGCCGCTGCGCAACGTGCCTCGCTCGGCGAAAGGGGAAGGGCACGTGGTGTTGCTCTGCGAGCCCGCGGGGGAGGACCACCGCCTCCTCATCCGGAAGGGATCGTGATGCTGGACGATCTACGGATCGAGCGCTACGCCCGCCACATCCTCCTGCGCGAGGTGGGCGGGGTGGGGCAGGACCGGATCCTCTCGTCGAAGGTCGAGATCCGGGGCCTGGGCGAGGCGGGCTGCTGGGCCACGACGTACCTGGCGCTGGCCGGGGTGGGACGCCTGCGCCTCTGCGATCCTCGGCCGATCCCGGCCGGCGGGCTCGGCCCTCTCCTCCTGGCCGCCGCGGAAGGCGAGCCCCGCGACCGGGCGGCGGCGAAGGCCATCGGCGGGCTCAACCTCGACGTCGTCGTCGAGGTGGGCGGCGGCGCGGCTTCGGCCCCGGGCGCCTGGACCGCGGATGGGCGCGGCGAGTCGGTGCGCATCCGGGTGGCTCCTTCCGCGCCAACCTCCGACCCGAGCGCCACCGGCGCCTACTTCGTCGCCACCCGAGACGGGAGGGCGGTCGGCGGATGGGAGGGTGGCCGCGTCTGCGAGGCCTGCCTCGAGGCGGCGCTGGGGTCGGCGCCGAGCGGCCCGTCGGCGGCGGCGCTCGCGGGATCGACGGCGGCGAGCGAGGTGCTCGCGGCGATCCTGCAGGAGGCGCCGCGGCCGCGAGGCCTGCGGATCCATAGGCTGGGGGAGCCGCTCCCCGTCGGCCCCTGCCCCCACGGCGACGCGGCGTGACGATCGCCGGCTACCCGGCGGCCGCGGTCGCTGACGCGATGCGGCATTTCGAGCGCTGCTATCCGAGGGAGGGCTGCGGCGCCATCGTTCGGATGCCCGATGGCGGCATGGAGTTCCGCCCCATCCGCAACGTGGCCCCACGGCCGGACTCCTTCGAGCTCGATCCGATCGAGCAGCTCGAGCTCTGGGCCGCCCAGGACCTCGGCGAACTGGAGGTCGTGGCGATCGCCCACTCCCATTGCGACGCCCCCGCGGCCCTCTCGGAGCGGGATCGGGAGGGGGCGCTTCTCTGGCCCGGGGGCCCCCCCGCGGCGGGTCGCGTCGGCTGGCTGGTGGTCGCGATCCGCGGCGGGGAGGGGCGGCTCAAGTTGTCGGAAATACGGGCGTTTCAATGGAGGGAGGGCGAGCTCGTGTGCGTTGATGTCGCGTCTCGTTCATTCGGAGCGGCCGACCGGTAGCGTCGATTTGCACCCAGCGTGGAAATCCGGTAGAATCGCAGACATTTCAAGCATCTGGGGCGAAGTTTGCCCCGGTGGAACGGCGGCTCGTCGGATCGGTCTCGAGACGAAGAACCGCACGATTGCGGACGTTTCGGAGGACCAATGGAGACGCAGCAGGGCTTCACCCTCTGGTTGACCGGGATGAGCGGCGCGGGAAAGAGCGCCCTGGCGTCGTATCTGGTCCGGAGGTTTCCGCTGGCCGGACGGCGCGTCGAGCTCCTGGACCCGGGCGAGATGGGTGACCTCGCACCGGACGCCCCCGACACCGGGAGGGAGGAGCGGGATCGGACGGTCCGGCTCCTCGGCTGGATGGCGAAGCTCCTCACCCGCAACGGGGTCATCCCCGTCGTGGCGTCCATCAGCCCGCACCGAGAGGTCCGCGACGAGCAGCGCCGGCAGATCGGCCGCTTCTTCGAGGTGATGGTCGAGTGCCCGTTCGAGATCCTGATGGAGCGGGACACCGAGGGGATCTACCGGCGCGCCCTGGCGGGCGAGAGCGACGACGTGGTCGGCGTGCAGACGCCGTACGAGCCGCCCCAGCAGCCCGAGGCCGTGGTCGACATGGCCAAGGGTGACGTGGAGGCGGCCGCCGCGGAGATCTTCGACAAGCTCGCGTCCCATGGATACCTGAGCCGCCGCGAGCGCGACCTGCTCGTGACCGGCAGCGCGCCCTCCGAGGCGCCGGCGAGGGCGTCGAGGCAGAAGGGCCGGGTCGCCGGCGCCGCCGCCGCGGCGAAGGGGAAGCCCGGCTCCACCGCGAGGACGGCGAAGGCGGCTGCGTCGAAGGGGAAGGCACCCGCCAAGGCGACGGCGAAGGCGAAGTCGGCAGCCAAGGCCGCGCCCGCAAAGGCGAAGGCCGCCACCAAGGCCGCGACCGCGAAGCTGAAGGCGACCGCCAGGTCCGCGACCTCGAAGGCCAAGGCGACGACCAAGGCAGCACCGACGAAGGCGAAGGCGGCAGGCAAGCCGGCGCCTGCGAAGGCATCTGCCAAGCAGAGGGCCGCGGCCAGGACCACGAAGGCCGCCCCGAAGACGAAGGCCCCCGCCAGGACCGCGAAGCCGGCTTCGAAGGCCCGTGCCGCCGGAAAGCCGCCGAAGGCGAAGGCGCGAACGGCGGCCCGCAAGGTGCGCGCGGCGCGCTGACCCTCTCGACGACGAGGCGCTCGTGGTACAAGGCGCTCATGGAAGCGACCGAAGTCGACGCGATCTGCAGCGCGAGCGAGTCCAGGTTCGAGGAGGCCCGCCGCATCGTCCGTGAGCAGGGGAGCGCGCTGGTGGCCTTCTCGGGCGGAGTGGATTCCGCCCTCGTGCTCAAGATCGCCTTGGACGAGCTGGGCCCGAACGCGATCGCCCTCACCGCCGTCTCCCCCTCGGTTCCGCCGCGGGAGCGGGACGCCGCCGAGCGGATCGCCGCCGAGATGGGGGCCACCCACGTCTTCGTGGGCTCGTCCGAGATCGACGATCCCAACTACGCCTCCAACCCCATCGACCGCTGCTACTTCTGCAAGAGCGAGCTCTACGACCTCTGCCGCAAGGTGGCCGACGAGCGGGGCATCCACGCGGTGCTCGACGGTTTCAACGCCGACGACGTGGGGGACTTCCGCCCCGGCAGGCGCGCCGGCGACGAGCACCGGGTGGTCTCTCCGCTGCTCCTCGCCGGTCTGCACAAGGACGAGATCCGCGCGTGGTCGCATCGACTGGGCCTCCTGACGTGGGACAAGCCGCAGCTCGCTTGCCTCGCTTCGAGGATCCCCCACGGGACCCGGGTGACGGCGGAGCGGCTCGGCCAGGTGGCGCGGGCGGAGGAGGCGCTGCAGGATCTCGGCTTCCGCATCTTCCGCGTGCGCTACCACGGCGACGTCGCCCGCCTGGAGATCGGCGAGGAGGAGCTGCCGCGCCTCTTCGGCGACGAGGCGCTCCGCCGCGCCGCCCTCGAGGGGGTGAAGGCGGCCGGCTTCCGCTTCGTGGCCCTCGACCTGGAGCCTTTCCGCTCGGGCCGGCTCAACGAGGGGACGGTGCCGTTGCGCATGGCTCCGCTCCCGGTCCTATCGTGACCTCCGCCCGCATGTCCGCGTCCCACTCGAACATGGATCGTCCCTCCGCTCGTCTCGGCCGCGCGCTCGCCGGCCTCGCCGCCGCGCTCGCCTTGGCGGCGCCCGGCACCGCCTCCGCCTGGGAGCGCCTCGACCATCGGGGCCAGCCGTCGATCACGCTGTCGCCGGGGTACGAGCACCTCATCCGTCCGGGCCGCTCCGGAGAGAAGACCACCTCCAGCCCCGGCGGCTTCGCGGAGCTCGCCTTCGGCCTGCCCGGGGGCGACGACGGCGGGGAGGGTCTCTTCGGACTTCGCTGGGGCGCGGGCCAGGGAGGCGAGTCCCGGCTGGTCGCGCCGTTCGTCGCCTACCGCATCTTCGCCGGCGACGAGGAGTGGAAGACCTTCTTCGACGTGGGCGCCTTCGCGCGGATCCAGCCGGTGTGGGCGGTGGGCGCCAGGCTGGGGGCGGGTGTGCAGTACGACTTCACCCAAAGCTTCGGCGCCTTCTTTGCCGCCGGCGGCGCCGCGGGCCTGGGAGACGGTCTCCAGGTGGGCTTCGACGCCGGACTCGGCCTGCAGCTTCGCTTCGGCACGCCGGGGCAGTAGCGCGCCTTGGCGATCCGCTCCTCGGACCGGGCGGACGGTCTTTGCGGCTCGCTTGCGTCGGCCTCGCGCGCGGCGGGCCGCCACCCTCGGGGGGCCACCCGGCAGGTCGGCGCCGCTTCCCGCGGCGATCGAAGCGGTTGCGCGCGGCGTCGGCCATCCGCGGCTTCATCCGGACTGCGGCGACCGAAACGGATCCTCGCCGTGGCGATACTGGATGTCCCACAGGTACAGCCCGCGCCCGGGGGCCCGCACGCCTCTCCATCGTTCCCCCTCGCCGGAGAGCAGCCGCTCGATCGTCCCAGGCGCCAGCCGCCCCAGGCCCGCCGTCACCGCGACGCCGACGATGTTGCGGATCTGGTGGCGAATGAACCCCGGCGCCGCGAAGCCCAGCTCGTAGACCGCGCCGCCCCCCTCCCAAGGCGTGGCGTGCAGCTCCGCCCTGGCGAGCAGGCGTTTGCGCTCCCCTTCCGCCCGCGGGTGGACGAGGTTCGTGAAGTCGTGGCGGCCGGTGAGTGCTTCCAGCACCCCTCGCATCGCCTCTTCGTCCAGGGCGAGGACGGGCCCGTCGAGATCCGGGAGGCCCCGCGGATCGGGGAGCACCCACGCCTCCCGCCGCAGCTCGTCGGTGGGATCGGCGACCGCGGCGACGCGGTAGCGATAGACCTTGCCCACCGCCGAGAAGCGGGCGTGAAAGGACCACGGCGGCGTCGCCGCCGCGAGGACCCGCAGCCCCGTCGGGAGGTGGGGCGCGAGCCGCTCCGCGAGATCGTCGGGGAGCTCGACCGCCGTGCGGAAGGTGACCACCTGGCGGCGGGCATGGACGCCCGCGTCGGTGCGTCCGCCCCCTTCGATCCGCGCCTTGCACCCCAGCGCCCCGAGGGCCTCCTCGAGCGCGCCCTGCACCGTGGGCAGCGACGGCTGCCGCTGGAATCCGCTGAAGGCGCCGCCGTCGTACGAGACGAGGAGCGCGTGACATCGCTTGTTCCACACCGCACGGAAGGTAGCCCGGCGTGCTATCCTCCGCTCCCGAAAACCACCCCAGACGCATGTCCGACGAGCCTTCGAACCGATCGAGCGCCGCGCCAGCAGGCGAGTTCCTCTTCAAGCAGGGGGAGCTCGTGTTCGGGCCCGTGCCCGCCTCCTACCTGATGGAGAAGCTGGCGAGCGGCGAGCTCCCGCCCGACACCCTGGTGGCCCGCGAGGGCGCCGCCTTCGCCCCCATGGGCGAGGTGACGGTGTTCATGGAGCAGGCCGCCCGCGCCAGCGCCAGACGGCGGGTGGAGGCCCAGGCCCGCGCCGAGGCGAAGGCGAGGCGGCTGCGCCGCGCCCTGAAGCTCGGCGCGGTGATCGCGGTCGCGGTGGTGACCGCCACGGGCGCGGTGGCCGGCGTCACCGCGGCGATCCGCGCGGGCGTCTTCGAGCGCAGCCACGAGGCGCTCGCCGACCTGCCCATCCAGGCGTCGCCTCCCCTCGTGGCGATCGCCCCTGGCGGCGGCGACGTCGAGCTCGAGTACCTGGGCGACGATCGGCGGCCCGGCAGGGCTCCCGCGGCGCAGGCAGGACGATCGGCCGGCAGGCCCCGGGCGGAGCGGAGCGAGAGGGCGGGCGACGGAGGCTACGACTCCGCCTCGATCCAGGCGGTCGTCGCCGCCAACCAGCACCGCCTCTTCCCCTGCATCCGCGCCGAGGCCGCCAAGGATCCGACCTTCCGGGGCGAGGTCCCGTTCTCCTTCACCGTGGGCAACGAGGGCCGGGTGGTGAAGCTCTGGATCGATCGGCGCGGCCACGAGACCGGCGCCCTCCACGCCTGCATGGAGGCCCAGCTCGCCAAGTGGAAGTTCCCCGTCTTCGCCGGGGAGCGCCCGTCGGTCTCGCTCTCCTTCCGCGTCGGCGGGGGATGAAGGATTCGCCTCGACCTCGTCGGGGCGGCTGGTACATTGCCTCCTCCTTTGGAACGACGAGGACGCGATGCAGGCAGCAGCGAAGACGAGGAACCCCAACGCGATCGACTCCATCCCGGCGGGGAGCTTCCGCGCCCAGGTGCTGGAGAGCTCGCGCCGGTTCAAGGCCTCCTGGCTCGACCTGGCCCGGCACCTCGTGCGCGTGAAGGGCGAGGGGCTGTGGGAGGAGTGGGGCTTCGCCACCTTCGAGGCCTACTGCGCCCGCGAGCTGCGCATCAAGAAGGCGACGGCGCAAAAGCTGGTGCGGAGCTACGGCTTCCTCGAGAAGCACGAGCCCCGCGCCCTCCAGGAGGAGTCGCTCGCGCGCAACGTCCCTGCGGTGGAGGTGATCGAGGTCCTGTCCCGGGCGGCCGAGCGGGGGCAGCTCGACGAGGCGGCGTACCAGGACGTGCGGGAGTCCCTGTGGGAGCGGCCCATCGAGCCCTCGCAGCTCAAGCGTGAGCTGGCCAGGCGCTTCCCGGAGCCCGAGCCCGAGGAGGCGCCCGTCGACCTCCAGCTGCGGCGGCTGGCGGCCCAGGCGCGGAAGCTCGCGCGGGATCTGGCGGGCTCCAAACGGGTGCCCCGAGCGGTGGCCGAGCGGGCGGCCGCCCTCGCGGAGGACGTGGAAGGGCTCTGTGGATAGGGGCGGCGTGGGGCGTCCCGATGTCTCGAACCCGACGAGTCGAAGGGCGCCGGATGCGGAGCGCGGGGCGGGCCTATATTGAATCGTGCCCCTCCGCGTCTCCCGATGCGGCGGCGATTACCGGCCGCCAACGGCCTGTAGTAGGATCTCGAAGGGAATCGCCCCCGCCACGGTCGAAGGCGGGGGGATCCGGAGGAAGACGTGAGCAGGAACCGCGAGCATCACCACGGCAATCTCTCCTGCTCGTTCTGCGGCAAGTCGCAGCGCGAGGTCCGCAAGCTGATCGCGGGCCCGACCGTCTACATCTGCGACGAGTGCATCCGCCTCTGCAACGACATCATCGCAGAGGAGAGCGAGCGCGAGGACGCGCGCCCCCAGGTCGCGCTGCCCACGCCCGCGGAAATCAAGAGCTTCCTCGACGAGTACGTGATCGGCCAGGACGTCGCGAAGAAGGTCCTCTCGGTCGCGGTCTACAACCACTACAAGCGCATCCACGCCCGAAAGGCCGGCAAGGCGCGCCCCGGGCACCCCGCCGACGAGGTGGAGCTCCAGAAGAGCAACATCCTCCTCATCGGCCCGACGGGATCCGGCAAGACGCTCCTGGCCCAGTCGCTCGCGCGCTTCCTCAACGTCCCGTTCACCATCGCGGACGCCACCAGCCTCACCGAGGCCGGATACGTGGGCGAGGACGTCGAGAACATCATCCAGAACCTGCTCCACAACGCCGACTACGACGTGGAGAAGGCCTCCCGCGGAATCGTCTACATCGACGAGATCGACAAGATCGCGCGGAAGGGCGACGGCCCCTCGATGACCCGCGACGTGGGCGGCGAGGGCGTGCAGCAGGCGCTCCTCAAGATCATCGAGGGCACCCGCGCCAACGTGACGCCACGAGGCGGCAAGAAGTACAACCAGCAGGAGTACATCCAGGTCGACACGTCGAACATCCTCTTCATCGTGGGGGGAGCGTTCACCGGCCTCGAGCACAACATCCGCCACCGCATCGGCGTGAAGGGCCTGGGCTTCGGTGCCGAGGTGGGCAAGCGCGCGGAGGAGCACTCGCTGGGCGAGGTCCTCAGCCACACCACCCCGGAGGATCTGGTGCGGTTCGGCCTCATCCCCGAGTTCGTGGGTCGCCTGCCGATCGTGGCCACCCTATGGGATCTCTCCGAGGACGACCTGGTGACGATCCTCACCCAGCCGAAGAACGCGCTGGTGAAGCAGTACCAGAAGCTCTTCGACCTGGAGAAGGTGAAGCTCACCTTCACCCGAGAGTCGCTGCGCGCGATCGCGAAGGAGGCCATGCGCCGCCACGCCGGGGCCCGAGGCCTGCGCTCCATCATGGAGAACGCGATGCTCGACATCATGTACGAGGTCCCCTACCGGGAGGGCGTGAAGGAGTGCAAGATCACCGACGGCGTGATCCTCCGGGGCGAGGCCCCCATCCTCTCCTTCGAGCGGGAGAAGAAGTCCGCCTGAGCAGAGGTCGGGGCGGTTCATCCACACGCCCCCCGTTGCGGCCCACCGCTCGTCTTGGGTACAACAAGCTCTCTACCGATCCCGACGCGCGGCGCCTCCCTGGCGACTCCGCGAGAAGGCAGGGCGATGGAGTCCGCGCCTCCACACGCACCCACCATCCTCGTCGTCGACGACGACCCCGCCGTTCGAGAGGTGCTCACGGCGCTCCTCGCCGAGGAGGGCTACCGGGCCTTCGCGGTGGCCACCGCGGACGAGGCGCTGGTCGTGTTCTCGAACACCGAGCCCGACCTCGCCATCTGCGACATGAAGATGCCGGGCCGGGACGGCCTGTGGCTGCTCGACCGCCTGCGGCGGGAGCACCCCGACACCGCCGTGATCATGCTCACCGGCTTCGGCGACACCGAGAGCGCCGTCGAGTGCCTGCGCCGCGGCGCCGCCGACTTCCTGCTGAAGCCGCCCAAGCTCACCGACCTCATCCGCGCCATCGAGCGCGCCCTCGGGCGCAGGCGGATCGATCTGGCGCGGCGGCGCTACCAGCTCAAGCTGGAGCAGCGGGTGGAGGAGAAGACGATCGAGCTCTCCACGGCGCTGCGCGCGGTGGAGGACGCCTACACCCACACGCTCGACGCGCTGGTGGCAGCGCTCGACGCCCGGGAGCACGAGACCTCGGACCACTCGCAGCGGGTGGTGCGGTTCACCCGGGCGATCGCCGAGCAGATGGGGATCTCCGGCCACGAGTTGGGCGTGATGTGCCGGGGCGCGCTCCTCCACGACATCGGCAAGATCGGCGTGCCGGACGCGATCCTCCTCAAGCCGGGGCCGCTCAACGCCCTGGAGTGGGAGGAGATGCGCCGCCATCCGGAGATCGGCTTCCAGATCCTGCGGGGGATCCGCTTCCTCGAGGAGCCGTCGCAGATCGTCCTGGCTCACCAGGAGCACTTCGACGGCAAGGGCTACCCCCGGGCGCTGCGCGGGGAGGAGATCCCGCTGGGGGCGCGGATCTTCGCCATCGCCGACACCCTCGACGCGATCACCTCGGATCGGCCGTACCGCAAGGGGACGAGCTGGGCGAGCGCGCGGGCGGAGATCCTGCGCTGCTCCGGGACGCAGTTCGATCCCGAGGTTGTGCGGGCCTTCGCCGCGGTCCCGGATGAGCGCTGGATCGAGCTGCGCCGCCGCAAGGTGACGCTGGCGGAGCTCGGCGACGAAGCCGGGGGCCTGCCGCGTCTGGTGGCCCAAGGCGGGAGCTGAGGGCGGCTCGCGTTTTGCTGCGATCCGTGGACTCCCAGTTCGCGCCCGGATTCGTTCGCGCTGCGGGTGCGAGCGGCGACGTGACTCGTGCCCTCGGGGAGGGGGCTACTTCTTGGCGGCACGCCCCGTGCGTGAGGCTGGCGTCCGCCGCGTGGAGCGAGGCCGGGCCCTGGCGCCCTCGCGTCCGCCCGACCTCGGGGCGGCCGCGCCCTCGGCCTCGCGGGCCTCGAGGCTGCGCTGCAGCGCGTCCACCAGGCTGATCACCCGGGAGGGCAGGGGGGCCTCCGGGACGGCCACGATCTCCTCGCCCTCGATCTTCTTGCGCAGGAGCTCCTTCAGCCTCGCGCGTGCCTCGTCGGGGTACCTGTGGGGCTCGAAGGGCGCGCTCATCGCCTCGACGAGCTGCTGTGCCATCTTCCGCTCCAGGTCGCTGGCCTCCGCGGGCTCCTCGAGCGGTCCCACCCGCTCCCAGGGGACCACCTCCTCCTGGCGGTTCAGGCCGGTGAGCAGGAGCTTGCCTCCCTCGGCTCGGATCGCCACCAGCGACTCCTTGGTGCGAAGGGTCATCCTCGCGATCCCCGCCTTGCCCTCCCTCTCGAGGACCTCCGCGAGGAGGTGGTAGGCCTTGAGCGCGTCGGGCTCCGGGACCAGGTAGTCGGTGCCCCCCTGGTAGACGGGATCGATCTCGGCGAGGTCGACGAAGGCCCCGATCTCGATGGCCTTGCTCGGCCGCATGGCGAACGCCTCGAGCTCCTCGTCCGTGACCACGACGTGCTCGCCCTTGGCGACCTCGTAGCCCTTCACGATGTGCTCCCACTCCACCTCTTCCCCGTCGAGCGAGCAGACCCGAAGCTGCTTGATCCGCGCGCCGTCCGCGTCGTGGAGCATGTGGAAGCGGACGTCCTGTGCGTGCGTCGCCCGGTAGAGCTGCACGGGGACGCGCACCAGACCGAAGACGATCGAGCCCTTCCACGTCGGCCGCGCCATGGCTCCCTCCGCTCGCCGTCGCGAGGCGAGACTCCGGGATCAAGATCGATCCTCGCGGGGGCGTGCGCATCGTCCAGGGATGGCGACCGGGCGCAGGCGATCGTCGGCACGCAAGGCCCATCGCTCGGCAGGAGACCGACCATCCGCCCGGGCGTTGGTGGAGCGGGTGTGGCCGCCCATGCTCGCCCGGCTCTCGGACCCCGGCGACCTCCGCGGCGCGGGCTGGGTGTACGAGCTGAAGTACGACGGGTTCCGTGCCCTCGCCGGGGTAAGCGGGGCGGACGTGATCCTGCAGAGCCGCAACGCCCTCGATCTCTCCGGGCGGTTCCCGGACGTGGCGGACGAGCTGCGGGAGGTCGGCTGGAGCGAGGTGGTCCTCGACGGCGAGATCGTCTCCTTCGATCGCCGCGGTCGGCAGAGCTTCGAGTGGCTCGCCGCGGGCAAGGGGGACATCCGCTACGTCGCCTTCGATCTGCTCTGGCGGGACGGCCGGGATCTGCGCAGCGAGCCGCTGGCGGCGCGGCGCGAGGCTCTCGAGGCGGTCCTCGCCCCGGTGCGTGGACCGGTCTCCATCGCCGAGCGGCTGGAGGGCGATCGGGCCGCCGCGCTCGCGGAGGTGCGGCGCCGCGGTGCCGAGGGGTTCATCGCCAAGCGGGCGGACGGCCCCTACGTCGGACGTCGCAGCTCCAAGTGGCGGAAGGTCAAGGTGCGTCCCTCGCAGGAGGTCGCGATCGCGGGCTTCACCCCGATCTCCTCCGGAGGACGGGCCATCGGCGCGCTCCTGGTCGCGGTGCGGGAGGGGGAGGGCTTCGTCTACGCCGGCAAGGTGGGCACGGGCTTCGACGATCGGGGCCGGGAGGAGCTGTACGCGCGGTTGTCGCGCGATCGGGTGGAGCGCCCGCCTGTGGTGGATCCGCCTCGGGAGCGGGGCGCGGTCTGGGTGCGCCCGACGCTGGTGGCGGAGGTCGAGTATACGGGGTGGACCGAGGCGGGCCGCCTCCGGCAGCCGTCGTTCAAGGGGATCCGGATCGACCGCGGGCCGGAGGATGCGAGGAGGGAGGAGCCGCGCGGCGGCGCGCGTGTCCGGGAGAGGCCGGCGCCGAAGGAGGCGAGGCCCGCGCGCAGAGACGTTCGCGCGCCGGCGGGTGAGGGGGCCCGCCGCACCGTGGTCGGTGCAGAGAGGAGGGCCGGCGGGACGTCGCAGCGCCGGGCGCGAACGGCGGCGGTCGTCGCGGAACGGATCGAGCTCACGCATCCGGATCGCGTGGTGTACCCGGCGGCGGGCTACACCAAGGCAGACGTCTTCGAGTACATGGGCCGCGTCGCCCCGCTGCTGGTCGACGCCCTGGAGGGGCGACCCCTCTCGCTGCAACAGTGGCCACAAGGGATCCTCACGCCGGGATTCTTCCGCCAGGACGTCGACGTGGCGCCGGCCTGGGTCACCCGCGTGGCCATCGAACACGAGGACGGCGCCCGCGTGGCCCACCATCCGATCATCGACAAGCCGGAGACGGTGCTGTGGCTCGCGAACCAGTCGGCGCTGTCGCTGCACATGTGGAGCAGCCGGGTCCCGAGGCTCGATCGGCCCACGTGGATCGTCTTCGATCTCGACCCGGGCGGCGGCACCTGGGCGCACCTCGTCGACCTCGCGCACGCCCTCCGCGGCTTCCTCGAGGAGCTGGGCCTCGAGAGCTTCCCCAAGACCTCGGGGAAGCGCGGTCTGCACCTCATCGTCCCCATCCGGCCGGGGCCGAGCCACGAGGAGGCGACGAGGTTCGCAGTGGAGATCACCACGGCGCTGGCCCACGTGCGCCACGACGTGGCGACGGTGGAGCGCATGCGGGCGAAGCGCGGCGGGCGGCTCTACCTCGACGCCCTGCAGAACGGGTACGGCAAGACGATCATCGCGCCCTACTCGCTGCGCGACACGCCGCAGGCCACCGTGTCCGCACCCCTCGACTGGACCGAGGTGACGGTCGACCTCGACCCCACCGCGTTCACGCTGGAGTCCATGCCGGGCCGCGTGGAGGAGGTCGGCGATCTCTTCGCCGGCGTGCGGGTCTGCGACCAGGTGCTCCCGACCCTCGCCTGAGCCGTTCGCTCTTCGAGACCTCGAGCGTCACTTCCGATCGGGAGGACGGGCCTCGACCCGGCGCGCCGGAGGAGCGTTCTGTAGCCCGGCGGAGCGGCGTGCTCTCCACCTTCGCCGCGAGCGGGTCAGCGCGCGTAGCGCATCGGCGAGAAGGGCGCCAGCTCGTCCGGATCCCGGCCGTCGACCACGGCCCGGGCGAGGAGGCGCGCGGTCTCCGGCGTGAGGAGGATGCCGTTGCGGTGGTGCCCGCTGGCGAGGAAGAGGCCGGGCAGGGGGCCGGCGCCGATCAGCGGTAGGCCGTCCCTGGGGCAGGGACGCAGGCCCGACCAGGTGGCGGCGACCTCGGCGTGGGCGAGGGAGGGCATGACGTCGGCGGCGTTGCCGAGGATGCGGGCGAGCCCGCCCGCGGTGACCCGCTTCTCGTACCCCACCTCCTCCATCGTCGAGCCGGCGACCACCGTTCCGTCGGCGCGGGGGACCAGGTAGCCGCGGGAGGTGAACACGATCCTGGAGGGGCTGGGGCCTGCGCCGCGGAGCGCCGCCATCTGCCCGCGCACGGGCCGGACGGCGTCGCATGGGAGGCCGCTGCCCTCGACTTTCGAAGTCCACGCGCCGGCGGCGACGACGACCGCGCCTGCCGAGACGACGCCGTCGTCCAGCTCCACCCCGACCGCCCGGCCGTCCGCCGCGACGATCCGCCTCACCTGCGCCCGGCGGACCGAGGCGCCGGCGGCCTGCGCCGCGATCGGGAGGGCCTCGGCGAGCTTGCGCGGCTCGACCACCGCCTCCTCCGGGAAGTGGAGCGCGCGCTCGATTGCGGGGGAGAGGGATGGTTCGAGGCGGCGAACCTCGTCGCCCCCAAGAGTCTCGATCGGCAGGCCCGCCCGGCGCTGCCACGCGAGCCGCTCCTCGAGCGGGGCGACGTCCTCGCCCGCCGCGCAGGTGCGCAGCAGCCCGCAGCGCCGCCAGCCCACGTCCACCCCGGAGAGTTCGCGGAGCTCGGAGGCGAAGGCGGGGTAGGCATCCCGCGAGGCGAGGGCGAGGCGGAAGAGTGCGTCGTCGTGTTCGCCCTCCATCTGCGGCCCGAGGATCCCGCCGGCGGCGCTGGACGCCTCCGCGCCGGGGATCGATTTTTCGAGGACGAGCACCCGCTGGCCGGCCTGCGCGAGGCGCAGCGCGACCGCGCTCCCCATCACGCCGCCGCCGATCACCACGCCGTCGTAGACCATGCGCCGTCTCTAGAACCGCCGGCCCACCCGTGTCAACGCGGCACTCGAGGTCGGGGTCGAGACGCCTCGGCGCCCCTCCAGGGAGGCACCAGCCCTCGATGGTTCGCAGGGTTCGAACTCGGGAACCCGCGCTCTCCCGCCATGCGAAGCCGTTTCGCTGACGGTGTCATCGGCGCAGCGGACTGGGGCACGGAAAGGCAGGCGTCCTCACTCCGGGAGGGATCGGCGCCGGCGACGAAGGAGGGACTCGAGATGAGGCGGACGGCTTCGGGGTTTGCAGCGGTCATCGCGGCGTTGGCGCTCGGATGCGGCCCTTCCCCACGCACGGCGGAAGGAGGAGGCGGAGGTGCAGTCGGCGAGGGAGGCAGCGGGGGATCGGGCGAGTGCGAGCTCCTCACGGTGCGGATCGACTCCCCGGCCGAGGACGCCGTTCAGGAGACCTGGAGCGCGACGGTGGAAGGGGTCTCGAGAGCGCGGCCGAGCTCTTCGACCTGATCTACGCGCTCGAAGGCGTCGAGCGCGACCTTCCGAAGACCGTGGGGCCGTTTTCCGTCACCGTCGCCTGGGATCGCCGCGCCGAGGTGCGGGTCCACTGGAAGCCCGAGTCGACGATGTGGCGTGGGATCGTTCCGTATGCCTGGAACCTCGTCGACGGGAGTGGTTCCACGTCCCGAACGCGCTGTCCGCCGGGTGGACGGCCGAACCCCTTCTACGTCGCGATGCCGGATGGAGCGGTCGTGATGGGCAACCTGGAGCCCGGCGGGACGATCGTGGAGGTCTCCATCGAAGGGGAGGAGTGACGGCCGCGCTCGGGGCGTCGCAATCGCGCCCTGCGCTCCGGTGTTGCATCCTATTGATGCGACCCAGGAGTGGAGGGCCTTCGATGGAGACGACGAGCAGTCCCGCGATCGCACGATCCCCCATCCGCGAAAACATCCGGGACGGCGCGATCCACAACACCGAGCCGGCGACGGGCAGGCCGTTCCCGCCGCTGCCGGTCGCCGGCCCGGACGAGGTGCGGGAGGCGGTGGCCCGGGCGCACGCGGCGCAATCGAGGTGGGCGGCGCTCTCGTGGGGCGAACGCAGGGCGAAGCTCCTGGCGTTTCGCCGGCGGCTCGTCGAGCGCGCGGAGGACGTGGCGGCGCTGCTGGCCCGCGAGAACGGGAAGGTGCGGTTCGAGGCCCTCACCCACGAGATCTTCCCGATCGCGGACCTCACCGGCTACTTCGCCAAGCGCGCCAAGCGGATGCTGCGCGACGAGCGCATCCCGCTGCACCTCTTCGGCCCGATCAAGCGCAGCCACCTCCGCTTCGAGCCCCGGGGCGTGATCGCCGTGATCAGCCCGTGGAACTTCCCCTTCTCCATACCGATGGGCGACCTGGTGATGGCGCTGGCGGCGCGCAACGCGGTGGTCGTGAAGCCGTCCGAGTGGACGCCGCGGATCCTCGGCCTGGCGAAGGAGCTGATGGCCGAGGCGAGGATCGATCCGGACCTCTTCGGGTTGGTGCCCGGGGGAGCGGAAACCGGCGCGGCCCTCGTGGAGTCGGACGTGGACATGGTGATCTTCACCGGCTCCGTGGCGACCGGGCGGCGGGTGGGCGAGGCGTGCGGGAGGCGGCTCATCCCCTACGTGGCCGAGCTGGGTGGGAAGGACGCGGCGATCGTTCTCCCCGACGCGCCCATCGAGGCGACGGCGAAGCAGGTGGTCTGGGGCGCGTTCGCCAACTCGGGGCAGGTGTGCGCGGGGGTCGAGCGGGTGCTCGTCCACGAGGCGATCCGCGAACCGTTCGTCGCCAAGGTGGTCGAGCTCACCCGAGCGCTGCGGCAGGGTGATCCCGCCGCTGCGGGCGCGGGCGCGGTGGACGTGGGTGCCATGGTCGTCCCGTCGCAGCTCGAGGTGGTGCGCCGGCACGTGGAGGACGCGCGAGCCAAGGGGGCGCGGATCCTCACCGGCGGCTCGGCGGGCGTCGGCGGTCCGTCGGGTGCCGGTGGTCCGTCGGGCGCCAGCGGGCATCCGAGCGACGAAGGGCCGCCGGCCCGCGACCTGCCTTCCGGCGAGGGCGGGGCGCGGTTCTTCCAACCCACGGTGATGGTGGACGTCACCCGCGACATGGACGTGTGGCGGGAGGAAACCTTCGGCCCGTGCCTTCCCATCCGCACGTTTCGAACCGAGGAGGAGGCGATCCGAGAGGCGAACGACACGCCCTTCGGACTCTCCGCCTACGTCTTCTCCGCGAACCTGCGGCGGGCGGAGCGGGTGGCCGAGAAGCTGGAGGCAGGCACCGTCACGATCAACGACGTCCTCTACACCCACGCCCTACCGGAGACGCCGTGGGGCCCAGTGAAGCAGTCGGGCGTCGGCAGGGTTCACGGCAGGCGCGGCCTCGAGGAGCTCTGCGAGATCCGCCACGTCAACCGCCCGCGGTTCCGCCTGCCGCCCATCTGGACGTTCCCCTACCGCGAGGACCGCTACCGCGCGTTTCGGTGGGCGATGCACCGACTCTTCGGATGAGGGCGCGACCCCTCGTCAGAGGGAGACGAACCAGCCGACGTAGACCTGGCTGAAGGGCAGGGCGCCCACCGGGCCGAGGAACTCGGTGTCGGAGCCCCTCTCCTTGTCCATTCCGAACAGGGCGGCGTCCGCGCCGAAGACGAGGCCCATTGGCAGCTCGAGCCGCGCGCCCACGTCGGCGAAGGCCATGGTGCGGGTGAGGTCGACGTCCTCTCCGCAGGCGCAGGGATCGCCCCTGCGAGGCGCATGGATCACCCGTGGACCGGTCCGGATCGCCAGCGGACCGATCTCCCACTGCGCGCCCACCTTCGCGCCGAAGGGCACCGAGGGGCGCATGCCGGAGGTCGTCGCGTCGATCGCCGCCACGAACCAGGGGATTCCGACGTCGAGGAAGTACCCGCCCGGCACCTGGAGCTCCGCCTCGACGCTGCCCCATCCCGCCTGCATCCCGAAGCCGAAGCCCGTGATCGCATGGGCCGCGGCGGGCGCCGCGAGCAAGCTCGCGCAAAGGATCGACCGCGCCAACCACCTCTTCACCAACATCCATGCCCTCCAGGCAGCAGATCGCGGAGGAATCTACCACGCGGTCCCGCGCGGCCTCGAAATCGTTGCTCTCCGCGGCCTACGCGGACGAGTGGTACAGCCACCCGACCCTCAGGAGCCACGTATGAGGCGGCACCCCGAGCCAGCCGGGGAGCCCTGGCCCCGAGGCGAGACCGTCGACCATGTCGGCTGCGGCCCGTCCGTTGCGCAGGGCGTGGAGGCGTGCGTTGTCGAGGACGTAGCGGATCGCGTTGCGCACCTCGCGCGGCGTCCACAGCACGTGGGAGTGAAAGCGTTCCTCGAGCACCTTCCCCTTACGCTTCATGAGGCGGTTCAGCCCCTGCGCCACGCGGATCGACAGGCCCTGCATGCCCCGCGAGAGCGCCCGCGCGTCCTTCGCCTCGACGATGAGGTGGAGGTGGTTCCCCTGCACCGAGTGGTGCGTCAGTCGCATGCCGAAGCGGTCCGCCCCCCGCGACAACGCCCGCTCGATCACCCGGTACGCTCGCCGTGACCGCAGGTTCCACACCTCGCGCCGCACCCGCATCGTCACGTGCACCGGATGCCGCCCCGAGAGCCGCTCCCTCGTCCGATGCGGCACGCCGGCCCTGCCGCTCTTCGGCTTCCTGCCGGCCCCCGCCCGTCGCCCGCCCCACGTCCCCTTCCGCCGGTCGCCCATCCCTCTCTGCTCGTCTCGCCGCGCCATCTTCTCCTCCCCGCGCTCTTGGACGAGCGTACCGCCCCACCCCGACACCTCACGCCCACCTCCGCCTCGCGGGAGGGTGGGGGAAGGGGGGGACAAGTGCTCAATCAAGGGCCGAGCTGGTAGGTTTCCTGGCGCCATGGCCGCGCAGATCCGTCGCCGCACGGCCATGTGGGCAGCCGGGGGCGACCTCTGGTCGCTTGATTGCGCACATGTCTCCGGGGCAGCCGGTTCGACGCCGGCAAGAGAGGTCTTTCGGGTGCGTGGACGCGCGCTCGGCCGCGTGGGCGCGTGCATCCTTGGCGAGAGGGAACGAGGGCCGCCGACCTGTCGGCCCTCGACCGACGAAACGCATCGGCGACTGCGCTCGACGGTCGGCGGAGACCTCTACTTCGGCCTGACGCTGGCGGAGGTCGCCGCTGCCCGGCCGCCCGTCGGCGGACCGTGCATCCCTCGCGCTCCGGCGCATCTCGCTGCGGACCCGCGGCTGGTGAACCACCGGTTGGCCCATCGCGTCGGCCCGCTTGGGGCCCACTGCGAACGATGGGGCGGACGCGATTTGGCGAGCACCCTCCCATAGAGGACGTTCCGAACCCGCTTGGACGACATGTGCCCAATCAAGCCCCGAAATGTCGTCTAAGAGAACATTTCGAACCTGCTTGGAGGACATGTGCCCAATCAATTCTCGAAATGTCGTCCGAGGAGGGCAGGAGAGACCCGCTCGAGGCAGAAAGGCCTCCATTCGGCATGCCCTTGCACCAGGTCGGCACTCGATTGGGCACATGTCCCCCCCCCCCCCCCCCC
>DATMSB010000158.1:0-2578 GCA_035565615.1 Vulgatibacter sp.
CCCGGGCCGAGGCGAGCTGGAGCCCGGCGAGGCCGGCCCGGCCCACCTGCGCCGCGAAGCCGGGGCGCCGGGTCGCGAGCCAGCCCACCCGCAGGCCGCCGGCGGCGAACTCCTTCGACAGTCCGCCGAAGATCAGGACCCGCTCCTGGATCCCCGGGACCTCTCCTTCCAGCGACGCGGGGCTGAGGACGTCGGCGGCGTCGGGCCTGGCGAGGTCCACGAGGCCGAAGATCTCGTCGGAGAAGACGAGCGCGTCGTGGCGCACCGCGAACTCCGCGAGCCGCCGCAGCTCGTCGCGGGAGAGGTAGCGGCCCTCGGGGTTCGACGGCTGGGAGATCACCACCGCGTCGGGCGACTCGCGATCCGGGCCGTAGAGGCGCTCCAGCGGCGCCGCGACGATCTCGCAGCCCGCCGCCTCGAGGGTGGGCGGCAGGACGCCGTAGCAGGGGGCCGCCACGAAGACCCGCGGCGCCCGGCCCAGCCTCGCTCGGAGCACCGCCGCGGCGTCGTGGATCAGGGGCCACACCCCTTGCGCCAGGGCGACGTCGGCGGGGGAGAAGGCGAGCCCGCGGGTCTCGGCGAGGAATGCGCAGATCGCCTCCTCCAAGCCGTGCACCTTGGGGACCTCGAAGGGCGCGGCGCAGGCGGCGATCAGCCCCTCCGCCAGGGGCCTGGGGATCTCGAGCTCGTTCTCCCCGTAGTCCAGGCGGATGAGCTCCGGATCGTCCTCCCGGAAGATCTTCGGCGCGAAGGCCGGATGCGCGGCGACCCGGGCCATCCGGCGCGAGCGGGGCAGCGGCGCCGACGCCATCCGCCTCCGGGGCGGCGCCTCGGTGGTGAAGGAGATCCGGAAGGAGAGCAGCGACGCGAAGAGGCGCTCGTAGAACCACTGCACCGGCGTCGAGATCCGCGAATAGGTGACCTCGGCGGCGACCTCGAGCTCCGCGTGCAGGGCGGGGGGGACGGGGAGGAGGAAGGTGAGCTCGAAGTCGGGCTGCACCGCGTTCTTCACCAGCCCGTAGAGCACCACCAGGTTGTCGGGCTGCGGCTCCTGCGCCAGGAACTCGAAGAGGGTCCGGGGCGCCACGCCGCTGGTGATGGTGAAGAACGCGCTCTCGTCGATCACCACCAGGATCCCGCGGGACGCCGCCTCCTGCACGATGGCCCGCAGCACCGACAGGTTGGTGCGCTCCTCGGGCTCCACGGCCAGCAGCACCACCTTGACGTCGAAGGCCCCCAGCAGCCGGCGCACGTCGCGCAGGGTGTCGTTGGTGACGGTGGCTTTCACGCCGGACGCCTCGAGGGCGCCCGCGTATTCGTCGAGGAGGTTGCGGGTGACGAGGACGCCGTCGCCGGGATCGCAGGTGGCGAGCAGCAGCGAGCGCACCGTCTGCTTGCGCTCGGGACCCACGAAGATCTCGCCCTCGTCCAGGCGGAGCTCGTAGAACCGCTCCAGGTACCGGGCGATCAGCGAGCGGAACCGCCGATCGCCCGCCTCGTGCGCGTACGGGATGCGGGGATCGTCGGCCAGGCGTCCTGCCAATGCGGCCACGTAGTCGAGCTGCTCCTGGGAGGCGGCGCCGAGGTCGAGGTCGGCGAGGAGCCGATCGCTCCCCAGCTTCCGCAGCGCGCCGCGGAGGGCGAGGATCTCCCGGGGGTGGCGCAGCTCCGCCCGCCACACCGCCACCTCGTGCCAGATGGGGTTGCCCTGGGCGAGCCAGCCGAGGGCGGTCTCGGCGCGGATGGGCTCGGCGCTGTGCTGCTCGAGGAAGAACTCGAACTCGCGGCCGGTGCTCCGCTCCAGCGACACCAGCGGGCCGATGTCCGTGTCCGCGGCCTGTCGCACCCGCCGTGAGACGAGGACCTCGGTACGGAAGCCGCGCCGGGAGAACATCCGCTCGATGATGGCCCGGCCCGGCCTGCCGGCGAGGTTGAGGAGGAGCTTGCCCCCCGGCGCCAGCCGCTCCGGGCTCTCGTCGAGGAGCCTGGCGATGAGGCCGAGGCCGAAGTGATCCTCGTAGACGTTCTGGATCGCGCAGTAGTTGGAGAGGTCGTAGAGCGCCCGCTCGTCGGCGTCCTCCGCCGGCGCCGCGGGCTGATCCTCCCGGAGCACCTGGGGGATGCAGCCCGCCACGAAGTCCCACTGCTGCTCCGGGACCGAGCGGAGGAGGTCCCCCTGGGAGAAGGAAAGCCGCTCGAGCTCCTCCTCGCTGCAGTTCAGCCAGGCGTTGCAGGTGGCGACCAGCGGCGCGTGGGGGTTCAGGTCCACGCCGTGGATCGCATTCAGGTCGGTGAACTTCGCCAGGGCGATCGGGATCCAGCCCGAGCCGGTGCCGACCTCGACGAGCCGCTTGCCGGCGTACTCGTCGTGCGGGACCGCCAGGAGCCCCTCGAGGAAGGTGAAGGCCCACGCCTCCGGGGCGAAGATCGAAGGGAGCAGGAGGAGGCGCAGGCAGGCGCTGGCGTTGCCCACCGCCGCGTCCACCTCCACCAGGCGCAGCGGCGCGCCCCCGGGCCGCCCCCGGGCGGCGTCCGCCAGGTCGCGCAGCTCCAGGAGCGACGCCTCGCGCGTGGCGGG
>DATMSB010000159.1:0-5140 GCA_035565615.1 Vulgatibacter sp.
CTCGATCCCGGTGGCGTGCTGGGTCTTCCACTGGGCCGTCACCTCGCCGCCCGCCTCCACGGTGCCGGGGGTGACCGAGAAGGAGAGGATCGTGGCGTGCGGGACCCCGGGGACCTCTACGACCTCGGGGTCGCTGCCGCAAGCCGAGGCGATCAACGACAGTACGGCGATGGGACCGATCAGCAGACTCTTCCGCATGTTTGCACCCCCGGTGGGAGCATGGAGTTCGGCGACGCGTCAGACCACGAATGCCGACAGGGAACCACCGCCGCCATTTCGCTGCCAATCCAACGTGGTCCAAACACCCCCAAAAGGATGCGTTCACTCCATGTCATAGAAGTGCATGATTTGGTTACAAACCTTCGAAACGACTGGTGAACCAACGAATTACCCCGTCGGCGGAGGAAGCAAAATGCTTTGGGCTCAAACTTTCGATTCGGCCGCGAGCCGGCCGCTCCCCATCCGTCCGCCATTGGGCCTCGTGTTCCCCCTCGGCGCCGGCGCTCTCGAGCTCCTTCGCGGCCATTCCCCCGGTTCGCGCAGGATGCTGGAGCCTCGCACGTTGGCGGCTTCGTCCGGCCCGCAGCTGCAGAAAAAAGGCCCCGGGCGACGGTGCGCCCGGGGCCTTCGGTCCAGTCGAATCGAGGAGGATGGATCAGACGGACGCGCGAACGATCGCCGCGAAGGAAGCCGCCTGGAGCGATGCCCCGCCCACGAGCGCGCCGTCGACGTCCGGCTGCGCCAGGAGCTCGGCGGCGTTCTCGGGCTTGACGCTCCCGCCGTACTGGAGCGGGACTCGATCCGCCACGTCGCCGGCGAGCTCGCGCAGCGTGGATCGGATCGCGCCGTGGACCTCCTGGGCCTGGGCGGCCGTGGCGGTCCTGCCTGTGCCGATGGCCCACACCGGCTCGTAGGCGACGACGAGCTTCCCGATCTCCTCGGCCGAGAGGCCGCGCAGGCCCTGCTTCACCTGCGACCCCACCACCTGGAGGGTCTGCCCCCCTTCCCGCTCCGCGAGGGTCTCCCCCACGCAGACGATTGGCGTGAGGCCCGCGGCGAGCGCCGCGCCGGTGCGCTTCGCCACCGTCTCGTCGTTCTCGCCGAAGAGCTGCCTCCGCTCGGAGTGACCGACGATGACGCAGGCGGCCCCGGCGTCCCGGAGCATCCCCGCCGACACCTCCCCGGTGAACGCGCCCTGCCCTTCCCAGAAAACGTCCTGCCCGGCGACCTCGATCGCGGAGCCCTCGAGCGCCTTCGCCACCGGATGGATCGCCGTGAACGGCGGCGCCACCGCGATCCGGACCCCCTCGATCCCGTCGAGGGACGAGCGGAGCTCGCGAACGAGGGCGACGCCCTCGGCGATGGAGAGGTTCATCTTCCAGTTGCCGGCGACGAACGGGGTGCGCTTCTTCATGCTCTTTCGCCCTCCAAGGCCTTCACGCCGGGCAGCTCCCGGCCCTCCAGGAACTCGAGGGAGGCGCCGCCTCCCGTGGACACGTGGCTCATCTTCGAGGCGAGGCCCGCCTGCTCCACGGCGGCGGCGCTGTCGCCCCCGCCCACGATCGTGGTGGCCTCGGAGTCGGCGAGGGCCTTCGCCACCTCGAAGGTGCCATGGGAGAACTCGGGGATCTCGAAGAGGCCCATCGGTCCGTTCCAGAGCACGGTCCCGGCCTCCGCGATCTTCTCCCTGTACAGCGCCACGGTCTTGGGCCCGATGTCCAGGCCCATCCAGCCGTCCGGGATGGCGCGCTCCCCAACCTCGAGCCGCTCCGCGCCCGCCTCCGGCGCCTTGCCGCACACGTGATCGAGCGGCAGCAGGAGCTGCGTCCCCTTGCGCTCCGCGGCCTCCAGGAGGTGCCGGGCCAGCTCGAGCCTGTCTTTCTCCACCAGGCTGTTGCCCACCGGGACGTCCCGGGCGGCGAGGAAGGTGTAGGCCATGGCGCCGCCGACGAGGAGCGCGTCCACGCGGGGCAGCAGGCTCTCGATCACCTTGATCTTGTCCGAGACCTTCGCGCCGCCGAGGATCGCGACGAAGGGGCGCTCGGGCTTCCCGAGGACGCCACCGAGGTAGTCCAGCTCCTTCTTCATGAGGAGCCCCGCCGCCTTCTCCCGGACGAACCTCGCCATCCCCGCCGTGGAGGCGTGGGCGCGGTGGGCGGCGCCGAAGGCGTCGTTCACCCAGACGTCGGCGTTCGAGGCGAGCTGCCTCGCGAACTCCTCGTCGTTCGCCTCCTCGCCGGCGTGGAAGCGCAGGTTCTCCAGGAGCAGCACCTGGCCGTCCCGAAGCTCGCGCACCACCTTGGCCACGCCCTCCCCCACGCAGTCGTCGGCGACGATGACGTCGACGTCGGGCAGCACCTCCTTGAGCCGCTCGCCCACCGGCAGCATCGAGAACCTGGGATCCGGCTTTCCCTTCGGCCGGCCCAGGTGGGAGGCGAGGATCACCTTCGCGCCCCGCTCGAGGGCGAGGCGGAGGGTGGGGAGCGCCGCGCGGATGCGGGTGTCGTCGGAGACCTTCCCCTCGCCGAGCGGCACGTTGAAGTCGACGCGGATGAAGACGCGCTTGCCCGATAGAGGCAGCGAGTCGAGCGTGCGGATCGCCATGACAGGATCCCTTTCGCACGAGAGGGCGGGAACGACGCTCGTCCCGCCCTCCCGAACAGCCGGGCCCGTGGGCACGGGCCGTTCCAGATGTCTCGCGCGGCCCCGCGCGAGGGCGCGTCAGCGCCTGGTCGCCACCATCTTCGCCAGATCCACCATGCGGTTGGAGAAGCCCCACTCGTTGTCGTACCAGGCGAGGACCTTGACCATGTCGTCGATGACGATGGTGGAGAGCCCGTCCACGGTCGAGGACCACGGGGTGTGGTTGTAGTCGATGGAGACGAGCGGCTTCTCCGAGTAGGCGAGGACGCCCGCGAGAGAGCCCTCCGCCGCCTTCTTCATGGCGGCGTTCACCTCCTCGGCGGTGGTCTTGCGGGAGACGACGGCGGTGAAGTCGACCAGCGAGACGTTGGGCGTCGGCACGCGGATGGCCATGCCGGTGAGCTTGCCCTTCACCTGGGGCAGCACCTCGCCCACGGCCTTCGCGGCGCCGGTGGAGGTGGGGATCATCGACACCGCCGCCGCCCGGGCGCGGCGCAGATCCTTGTGCGGCAGGTCCAGGATGTTCTGGTCGTTGGTGTAGGCGTGCACGGTGTTCATCAGGCCGTGCTCGATCCCGAAGTTCTCCAGGAGCACCTTCACCACCGGCGCGAGGCAGTTGGTGGTGCAGGACGCGTTGGAGAAGAGGTGGTGCTTGGAGGGATCGTACTGATCGTGATTGATCCCGTAGCAGATGGTGATGTCCGGATTCTTGGCGGGGGCGGAGATGATCACCTTCTTCGCGCCGGCGGCCAGGTGCTTCGCGGCGGCGTCGCGGTCGGTGAAGCGGCCGGTGCACTCGAACACCGTCTCCACGCCCAGTTCCTTCCAGGGGAGCTTGTCGGGCTCCCGGATCGCCGAGATGGGAATCTCGCGGCCGTCCACGATGATCGACTTCTCGGTGGCGCGAACCTCGCCGGGGTACTTCCCGTGCACCGAGTCGTACTCCAGCAGGTGCGCCAGCGTCGCAGGCGCGTCGAGGTCGTTGATCGCGACGATCTCGACGTCGTTCTCCTTGCGCTGGAGCGCCGCGCGCAGCACGCACCGACCGATTCGGCCGAAGCCGTTGATGGCAAACTTCATCGCTCGCCTTCCTTTCCACGAATGGCGCCGCACCCTTGCGGCTACCCTCGGGAGCCCTGCTGCCGAGTGCGCGTTCATAGGGGTGGGACCCCGACCGGTCAAGCGCAAGATGCCCTTGCCCGCTCCGGCCCCGGGGTCGCATGGGAGTGCGAACTCCCATTCGCGCCCCGGAGCCCCTTCACCTGCGAAGCGGAGGACGCACCCCGGCCTCCGTCCGGGGCGTGGCACGACGCAAGCCCCCGGATTCACGATGGGGGCTCGAGGCAGGTAGGATTGGCCCGCACCTTGCTCCCCTGGCGGGGTCCAAGCGGAACGACGGTCGGCCCTTGCCGGATCGGTCGAATCGGCCCTCCCCTCGCGAGGGCCAAGGAGCAGCGCGAGATGGTCCCCGAGAAGATGCTCGAAGCCAAGATGAACGGCCTCCTGATCTCCGGTACGAACGGCCCCCGGATCCTGGCGCGATCCTTCTACCGGGAGCTGCGCGAGGGAGGGTTCAGCCCGAAGGAGATCCTCGCGGCGTCCACCGAGATCCTCGAGATGGTGACGCAGGAGCTGCGCGCGGACTCGCGCCCCGGCGGCGAGGCTTGATCCGAGGCGCCGATCGCAGATCCTCGAGTCGAGTCGGCCGATCCGCGGGCGCCGCGGACGCTTCGGCTCTATCCTAGCGGCGCGAACCCCGGCCGCGGGACCTCCCCGTCGGCGCGGGGCGGCCTCCCGCGAGGCCCGGGCGGAGCGTGCGCTTGAGGTACCAGGTTCGATCCAAGGGGGGAAAGGAGCTGAACGTCGCCGACGGGAAGCAGCTCGTGCGCCTGCTCAACCAGCGGCTGCTCGATCTGGACGACGAGGTGCGGCGCAAGGGCGAGGAGCGCTGGCGCCGCATCGGCGACATCCCCGAGTACGCGCAGATGATCCACGCGGAGAAGCAGGACATCGCCCGCTTCCGCGCGATCTTCCTGGTCACGCTCCTCCTGGCGTCCCTCGCCGCGATCGTCGCCGTCCTCTCGCGCCTCTGAGCCGGAGGGCGCCTCCCGCCGATCGCCGAGGAGCGCTCCGCGGCGCGGCGGGTCTCTCGGCCGTCACCGCGCGCGGGCGAGGGGCGACGGGGCGTCGGCGTAGCGCTTCGAGGTCGCCGCCTTTCGCACCGCCCGGAACGCGTCGGGCACCGACTTGCGGTTCGTCCTCTCGATGATCCACCGGGGGAGCTTGCCGCCCGGATCGACGTGGAGGCGGTAGGTGGCCCGGGTGGCTCTGCCGCCGTTCGTCGGCACCAGGGTCCACGACCCGTCGTTAACCGACACCCGCACCACGCCCTTCTTCTTCGGGGGCGCCAGCTCGTTCGCGGGCTTCCATTCGGTGGAGAGCACGCCGTCGGGCCCCTCCGAGAGCTTGATCTCCACGCAGTAGTCCCTGCGGCTGG
>DATMSB010000160.1:0-45149 GCA_035565615.1 Vulgatibacter sp.
AGCAGCGGATCGACGGGGAGATCCGCTGGCTCAAGGATCTCGCTCTCTCGTACCAGCGGCGCACGGAGGAGATCCTGGAGCGGGTGGACGCGACGCCGGCGGTGGGGGCCGAGCTGGCCGCCATCGGCAGGGACTACGACGAGATCCGCGAGAAGTACCAGTCGCTGCTCTCCCGCAAGGTGGAGGCCGAGCTGGCGCTCGATCTGGAGCGCCGCCAGCGCAGCTCGCTCTTCCGCGTGGTGGAGCCCGCGCTCGTCCCCCTCTCTCCGGCGGAGCCGAAGCCGATGTCGACCCTCGGCCTCTCGCTCCTGATCGGCCTCGGCCTCGGCCTCGCCGCCGGGGGATGGGCGGCATCCCGGGACACCTCGATCCGGGGGGTGGCCGACGCGAGGCAGCGGCTCGGGCTCCCGGTGCTGGCCTCCGTGCCCCCCCTGGAGCTCGCCAACCGGAGGTAGCCGCTCCGGGGGATGGGGGACCCGCGGGGACATGTGCAGCTTCTACCCAGGAGGACTTTGATGGACGCGAAGGCCGTTCGCAGGAACCTCGACAACCTCGACGTCGTCGATCCTCGCCTGGTGGCGCTGACCGATCCGACGGGCGCCGCGGCCGAGCAGTTCCGCATGCTCCACCTCCGCCTCGATCGCCTCCGCGAACAGCGCCCGATCCCGGTGATCGCCCTCACCTCGGCGGTCGCGGGCGAGGGAAAGTCCCTCACGGTGGCCAACCTCGCGGCGTGCGCGGCCAGGCGGGGACGCAAGGTGGCGCTGGTGGACTGCGACTTCCGCCGCCCCGCCGTGGGGCGCCTCTTCGGGGTGGGACCCGGCCCCGGTCTGGCGCAGGCGCTGGCCGGCAACCAGGCGATCGCGAAGGCGATCCGCTCGGGGCCCTTCGGCCTCACCCTCGTCCCCGCGGGCGAGGCCCCCGACGATCCCGCCGGCCTCTTCGCCGGCAAGGGCTTCGGCGCCGTCGTCGACGAGCTGCGGGCCGGGCACGACGAGATCTACCTGGACCTGCCGCCGATCCTCCCCTTCGCGGACGCGCTGGTGGCGGCGGCGGTGGCGGACGGAGTGGTGGTGGTGGTCCGCAACGGCCAGACGCCGGCGGAGCAGGTGGAGGAGGCGGTCGCCTCGCTCTCCGGCGCGCCGCTCCTCGGCTGCGTGCTCACGGGCTGCGGGGACGGCGCGACGGCATACCGGAAGTACTACGCCCGCCGATGAGGCGAGGGGAGGCAGGGGAGGGGGAGGCCGGGGTGTTCGAGGCGGACGCGCGAGCTCCCCGGCCGGAAGCGAGCGGACGAGACGAGGGCCTCGCCCGCGGGGAGGGCGAGCCGACGTGATCGATGCCGCCTTGCGGGGCCGAGGTCTCGAAGGCTCGCGGGGGGCGGGGCTCGCCCGCGACCGGTGGCGATCGGAGCGACGACGGGGGTCATGGCGAGGTTCCTCAACCATTCGTTCGCCGGCAGGAAGGCGGTCCTCTTCTGCCTCGAACAGTCGCTGGTCCTGGCAACGACGCTCACCGGCGCCGCCGCGGCGGCGGTGGTGGTGGGGGGCTCCGCCTTCGCGGACGGGACGGTCTCCGCCAACTCCGAGGCCCTGCACCGATCGATGTCCTGGGGCATCGGCTTCTCGGCCGCGCTCGTGGCCCGGTTCGAGGACGCGGCGCCCTGGGCCTTCGCCACCACCGCTGCGTGCGCCGCTTCCTTCTACGCCGCCGACCTCTACGACCTCCGCCGGGCGACGGCCGATCGATCGCGCGGCGGCAGGCGCATCCTCGGCTCCCTCGCGTTCGTGGCGGCGCTGGTGGCGATCCGCGCCGCGCCCGCCTCGGTGGAGGAGCGGGCCCTCGCCCTGGGCGCGGTCCTGGCGGCGGCGCTGGCGGTCGTGGCCATGCGGTGGCTGCTGCCGGCGATCGTCGGCGCGCCGATCCGGATCCTGATCGCGGGCGCAGGGCCCACCGCGGTGGAGCTCGGCCAGGCGCTCCTGCAGGACGCGGAGGATCGGGTGGACCTCGTCGGCTTCGTGCCGCTGGAGGGGCAGGAGCGCGCCGTGCCGCGGGGGCTGATCGTGCAGGCGGAGGGCGGCCTCGCGGCGGCCGCCGTGCGGGCCCGCACCGACTGGATCGTCGTCGCCGCGGAGGAGGATCGGGGCGCGTTCTCCAGCCGCGAGCTGGTGCGGGCCCGGGTGGCGGGCATCGTGTGCATGAACCCCGCCATGGCCTACGAGCGGCTCCTGCGGCGCATCCCCGTCTCCAACCTCAGGCCCTCGCACCTCGCCTTCGGCGACGGCTTCCGCCTCTCCGCCCCCCGGGCCTGGCTGAAGCGCGCCTTCGATCTCGTCGCGGCGACGGTGGGGCTCGTCCTCGCCGCACCGATCCTGCTCGCGGCGGCGATCGCGATCCGCCTCGACTCCAAGGGGCCGATCTTCTACCGGCAGCAGCGGGTCGGCGCCGGGGGGCGGCCCTTCGACGTGATCAAGCTGCGGACCATGCGCGTGGACGCGGAGGCCGCCGGCACCCCGCGCTGGGCGGCCGAGCGCGATCCCCGGATCACGCGGGTGGGCGCGATCCTGCGGCGCACCCGCATGGACGAGATCCCCCAGCTCTTCAACGTGCTCCAGGGCGACATGTCCATGGTGGGGCCGCGGCCGGAGCGCCCGTTCTTCGTGGAGCGCCTTCTCGAGCAGATTCCCTGGTACGGCCTTCGCGACGCCGTCCGCCCCGGGATCACCGGGTGGGCGCAGCTCCGCTACCCGTACGGCGCCAGCGTCGAGGATGCGCGGCGGAAGCTGGAGTACGACCTCTACTACGTGAAGAACGGCTCGTTCTTCCTGGACCTGGCGATCGTGTTCCACACCGTTCGGCACGTCCTGCTGGCGAGGGGCTCGAGGTGAGGGGGCGGATGGAGATCGTGACCGGCGGGGTGCCGCCGCGGAGGGAGCGGCGCGAGCGCAGAGCGATCCCGAAGACGTGGGCGCAGCCCGCGCTCCGGGTGGTGGCGATCGGCGGTGGCACCGGCCTCCCCACGGTGCTCGGAGGGCTGGCCCGGTTGGCGGGGCGGGGGTCCTTGCTGCAGCGCCTCGAGGTGACCGCGGTGGTCGCGGCGAGCGACGACGGGGGCTCCTCCGGTCGGCTTCGCCGCGAGAACGGCGTCCTCCCGCCCGGCGACGTGCGCAACTGCCTCGTCGCCCTCGCCGACGATCGGCGCCGCGCGCTCGCGCGCCTCTTCCGCTATCGCTTCGGGCGAGGCGAGGGCCTGCGGGGCCACTCGATGGGAAACCTCCTCCTCACCGCGCTCACCTCGCTGGAGGGGGACTTCCTCGGCGCGATCGAGCGGGCGGAGCGGATGCTGGGCTGCAAGGGGAGGGTGCTCCCCTCGACCCTCGAGGCGGTGCGGCTGGTCGGGCTCCTCGAGGACGGCAGCCGCCTCGAGGGGGAGCACACCTTCGTGGGCGAGCGGGCGGCGCGGGTGGCGCGGATCGAGCTCCTGCCCCGGGCGCCTCGGCCGGCGCCCGGCGTGCTCGAGGCGATCCGCGCGGCCGACTTGATCGTCCTCGGCCCGGGCAGCCTCTACTCCAGCGTGATCACGAACCTGCTCGTCGACGGCGTGGCGGAGGCCGTCCGGGAGAGCGGCGCCCTGCGGATCCTGGTGCAGAACCTGATGACCGAGCCCGGCGAGACCCACGGCCTCGACGCCGTGGGACACGTGGAGGCGGTGATGCGCCACGCGGGGAAGGTCGCGGACGTCCTCCTCGTCGACGCGAGGCCCAGGGTCCCGAGCGAGCTCCTCCAAGGCTACGCGCGCAAGGGCCAGCACCCCGTGCGGCTGGACAAGCGGGCGATCCTCGCCCGCGGGGTGATCCCGGTGGAGGCGGATCTGCTCGCCGGGGGCGCCCGCGTCCGCCATGACCCGGACAAGCTGGCGGCGGCGGTGATCGGCCTGGCGCTGCAGGGGAGCGAGGCATGAGGGCCGCCGGGTTCCACCGAGGGAGGGGGCGCCCTCTCGCCTGAGCGCGAGCGGGCTTTCGACCTGGGGATTCGAAGGGGGGCGACGGCGAGATGTGCGGGATCGTGGGGTACGTGGGGGCGCGCGAGGCGGCGCCGCTCCTGGTCGAAGGGCTGAGGCGCCTCGAGTACCGGGGCTACGACAGCGCGGGCGTGGCGTTCCAGCACGGGGACCGACTCTCGATCCGCAAGGGGACGGGCCGGCTCTCCGAGCTCGCCGCGACGCTCGCGGCCGCGGGCGGCCGGGCCTCCAAGGGGATCGGGCACACCCGGTGGGCGACCCACGGGAAGCCCTCGGAGGCCAACGCCCACCCCCACGCCGACTGCGGCGAGTCGGTGGTGGTGGTGCACAACGGCATCGTCGAGAACCACCGGGCCCTGCGCCACCGGCTCACGCAGGACGGCTGCAGGTTCCGCAGCGAGACCGACACCGAGGTGATCGCACACCTCATCGAGCGGGAGCTCGCCCGCACCGGCGGCGACCTCGGGCGCGCGGTGAAGCAGGCGCTCCGGCAGGTGGAGGGCACCTTCGCGGTGGCGGTGATGGCGGCCCACGATCGCGAGCGGCTCGTCGCCGCGCGGCGGGGATCGCCCCTCATCGTCGGCATCGGCGAGCAGGAGCGCTTCGTCGCCAGCGACATCCCGGCGCTGCTGCCCTTCACCCGGGACCAGATCGTGCTGGGCGACGGCGAGGTGGCGGAGGTTCGCGCCGATCGGATCGAGGTCACCGAGCTCCTCAACGGGCGCCGGGTGCAGCGGCGGCCGGAGCGCGTCCCCTTCTCGGAGGAGGAGGCGGCGAAGGGCGGCTTCCCGCACTTCATGCGCAAGGAGATCCACCAGCAGGCTCACGCGGTCGCCGACACCTTCGCCGGGCGGCTCGCCGCCGGGACGCTGCAGCAGGAGCTCGGCCTCGACACCGAGGCGGCCAAGGCCATCCGCCGGGTGGACCTGGTGGCGTGCGGCACGAGCTGGCACGCGGCGCTGATCGGCCGCCGCCTCCTCGAGGAGCTCGCCGGGATCCCGGCCCTCGCGGAGATCGCCTCGGAGTACCGCTACCGGCCGCGGCCCACGGAGGAGGGGACCTACACCCTGGCGATCTCCCAGTCGGGCGAGACCGCCGACACCCTCGCGGCGCTGCGGGCGTCCAAGGAGTCCGGCGCCCGCACCGGCGCCATCTGCAACGTGGTGGGCAGCTCCATCTCCCGCGAGGCGGACGGCGTCCTCTACACCCGGGCCGGCCCCGAGATCTCGGTGGCGTCCACCAAGGCCTTCACCACCCAGGTCACGGCGCTGATCCTCCTGGCCCTCACCCTGGGGCGCCTGCGCGGCCGCCTGGATCCCGCGAGGGCGGGGCAGGTCACCGACGCGCTCATGCAGGCGCCGGAGAAGATCGCCGGGCTGGTGGGGCGCCTGGCCAGGCCGGTGGAGGAGCTCGCCGCCCGCTACGCCGAGGCCCGCGACTTCCTCTACCTCGGCAGGGGCTACGGCTACCCGCTCGCCCTGGAGGGCGCCCTCAAGCTCAAGGAGATCACGTACATCCACGCGGAGGGGTATCCGGCGGGCGAGCTGAAGCACGGGCCGATCGCGCTGATCTCCAAGGGCATGCCCATCGTCGCCGTCGCCACCCGGGAGGGCCTGCGCGAGAAGGTCCTCGCCAACCTCGCCGAGGTGAAGGCCCGCGAGGGGACGGTGATCGCCATCGGCACCGAGGGCGACTCGGAGCTCGAGGAGCTCGCCGACCACGTGCTGTGGGTGCCGCCGGCGGAGGGGCCGATCATGCCGCTCCTCGCGTCGGTGCCCCTGCAGCTCTTCGCCTACCACGTGGCGGTGAAGAGGGGCTGCGACGTGGACCAGCCCCGCAACCTCGCCAAGAGCGTGACGGTCGAGTGATGCGCGTCGTCGACGACCTCGCCAGGGCCCCGAGGCCGCCGCTGACCCAGTCGCTGGTGGGCGGGGCGGAGCAGATCGATCGCCTCGGTGAAGAGTGGCGCGCCCTCTGCGCGGAGGGGCCGTCGTCGGATCCCTTCTTCCGGCCCGGCTGGATCGCCGCCCACCTGCGGGCCTTCGAGCCGAGGGCGCGGCTGCGGATCGTGGTGGTGCGCGCGGACGGCAGCGCCCGGCTGATCCTGCCGCTGGTCCAGGAGCGCTCCACCCTGCGGGGCTTCCCGGTGCGCAAGCTGCGCGCCGCCGCCGGGGTCCACTCCTGCCGCTTCGACGTCGTCTGCGGCCGGGGGGATCCCGAGCCCTGGATCCGGGCCGCCTGGGCGCACCTGCGCCAGACCGGCGGCTGGGACGTGATCGAGCTCTGCGACGTCCCCGCCGGAGGGGCCGCGGAGCGGCTCGCCGCCCTCGCCGCCGCCGACGGGCACCCCACCGGCGCCTGGGAGTCGATGCGCACGCCCTACGTCCGCCTCGCCGGTGCCCGGGACGTGGGCGAGATCCTGGCCCGGACCGGCTCGCACTTTCGGGCGAACCTGCGCCGGCGGCGGCGCAGGCTGGAGGAGAGGGGCGCGCTGCGCCTGCGCCGGATCGACGCCGCGGACCCCGAGGCCCTCGCGCGCTTCTACGAGCTGGAGCGCATGGGCTGGAAGGGCGAGCGCGGCACCGCCATCGACTGCGATCGCCGCACGAGGCGGTTCTACGACGAGATCGCCGGGTGGGCCGCCGCCGAGGGGATCCTCTCCCTCCGGGCCCTCGAGCTGGACGGACGTGCGATCGCTATGCACTTCGGGTTGACGGCGGGCGGGAGGTACCTGCTGCCCAAGCCCGCCTACGATCCCTCCCTCTCCGCCTGCTCGCCGGGACAGCTCCTCCTCCACGAGGTGCTGCGCGACTGCATCGAGCAGGGGCTGTCGGAGTTCGACTTCCTGGGCCCGTGGATGGAGTGGAAGGCGGACTGGACGCAGGACGTGCGCCCCCACCACTGGCACTACGTCTTCCGCCGAGGGGCGCTGGGCAGGGCGCTCCACGCGGCGAAGTTCCGTCTCCCCAAGCTGAAGGAGGCTCTCCGTGGACGGTGAGAAGTCGGCTGCGCGGGATCTGGGGCCGGGCGGCTCGCCGCCGATCGCCCAGGCGGCTTCGGGGGCGGCGCTCGTCGCCACCGCGATCCCCACCCTGGCGCCGGGCATGCTGCGCCGCCGCCTCCGTCGATCGGCGGCGCCGTTCCCCCTCGACGATCCGGGCCTGCGCACCTTCTACTTCGCCCGCAACGGCATCTACGCCCTGGCGCGGCTGTGGTCCCTGTCGGGCAAGGAGGTGCTCTTTCCCTCCTACTTCCACGGCGTCGAGCTCGAGGCGCTCCTCGCCGCCGGCGTCGTGCCCCGGTTCTACCCGGTGCGCGAGCGGATGCAGGTGAACCCCGCGGAGGTGATCGAGCGGATCGGCCCGGAGACCCGGGCGATCTACCTCATCCATTACGTCGGCTTCCCGGGGCCGGTGGAGGAGCTGGCGGCGGTCTGCCGGGATCGCGGGCTCCTCCTCCTGGAGGACTGCGCCCTCGCGCTCCTCTCCTGCATGGGCGACAGGCCCCTGGGGAGCTTCGGCGACGCGTCGATCTTCTGCTTCTACAAGACGCTCCCCACCCCCGACGGAGGCGCGGTCCTCCTCCGCCGCGGCGGGCCGATCGGCCTGCCCGAGGGGCTCCCGCCCTCGGCGGCCTCCACCCTGGCGCCGATGGTCGGCTCCCTCCTGCAGCGGGCGGAGGTGCGGGCCGGCGCGCCGGCCCGGATGATCCGGGCGGCGATCCGGGCCTTCGGCAGGGCGGCGACGCGCTCGCTCCCGCTGGAGCGGGTGCCCACCGGCACCCAGCACTTCGACCGCGCCCACCTGGGCCTCGCCATGAGCTCGATCACCCGGCGGGTGATCGACGCGCAGCCCTTCGCGGCGATCGTGGAGAGGCGGCGGCGGAACTTCTTTCATCTGCTGGGCCGGCTCCGCGCCGAGGGCGCCCCGGTGTTCGGCGAGCTCCCGCCCGGCGTCTGCCCCCTCTTCTTTCCGCTGCAGGTCCGCGACAAGCGGGCGGTGATGGCGCGGCTCCACCGCCGGGGCGTGGAGGCCATCGACTTCTGGGGCGTCCCTCATCCCTCCCTCCCGGCGGGCGTGTTCCCGGAGTCCGAACACCTGCGCCGGACCGTACTGGAGATCCCCTGCCACCAGGACCTCGAGCCGGGCGACGTGGAGCGGGTCGCCGACGCCGTGGTGGAAGCGATCCGGGAGGCGGAATGAGGCTCCCCGAGATCGAGGAGCGCCGGGGCCACGAGGCGGTCCGCGAGCTGGAGGGCGAGTGGAAGGCCCTCGCCCGGCGGGCGGGGGCGGCGCCGTTCCTTTCGTGGGAGTGGATCGAGCCCTGGCTGCGGCATCTGGAGCCGCAGCGAACGCCCCGGCTGATCTGCGCGCGGGACGCCGGCAGGCTCGTCGGCCTCCTCGCCCTCGGCGAGACCCGGCGGAGGATCCCGGGCCTCGGCTGGGTCGTCCGCCTCGGCTTCCTGGGCGAGAGGAGGGGAGGCGCCGACTACCTCGACGTCCTCGCGGGCGGCGCCGATCGGGAGCGGGCCACCCGCGCGATCCTCTGCCACCTCGCCGAGGCGAGGGACCACGACGTCCTCGAGCTGGACGGCATCGCGTGCGACTCGCCGACCCTGGAGCCGCTCCGGGCCGCCTTCGCCGCGTCCGCGGAGGTCACCATCCGGGAGACCGAGCGCTACACCTGCCCGCAGATCGCGCTGCAAGGCGGCTTCGAGCGGGTCCTCTCCCGCAGCTCCCGCGCCGACAACTTCCGCCGCCGCCTCCGCAAGGCCCGGGCGATGGCCGGCTTCGAGCACCGCGTCGTCCGCGAGGAGGCGGGGGCGGCCGCCGCGTTCGAGCGCTTCCTGGATCTGCACGAGAGGCGGTGGGCCGGCCAGGGCGGATCCGACGCGATGGGGATGCCGGCGGCGCGGCGCTTCCATCGGGAGGTGGTGGCGTCGCTCGCGCGGGCCGGCGTCCTCCACTTCGACGAGCTCTGGATCGACGGCGGCTGCCGCGCGTCGATTTACGGGATCGACGGGCCGGGCGTCTTCTACTTCTTCCAGACCGGCTACGATCCGGCGTGGGCGTCCTCGAGCGTCGGGCTGGTGCTCCTCGGCCTCTCCATCGAGGCCGCGATCGGGCGGGGCGCGCTCGTCTACGACTTCCTCCACGGCACGGAGCCCTACAAGCTCGAGTGGGCCACCGGCACCCGCCAGACCGCGATGGTGCGGATCGCGCGGGCGGGCTTCGGCGCGGCGGTGCTCCTGGCGCGGGAGGCGGCGGAGGCCATGGCCCGGCAGGCGGCGCGCTCGATCCTGCCCGAGGGCGCGGTCGAGGCGCTGCGCCGGCGCCGGCGGGCGAGGGAGCGGGCGGGACTCTGATTTCCACGGGGGGAGCGATGAACGAGTTTCGGGCGGGGGCGCGGAGGGCGCTCAAGGAGGCGGCGGCGTCGGTGCTCGAGCGCACCGGGGCGCGCGGGCTCCTCGGCGAGGTGCAGCGGTACCTCGCCGGGGGGAGGCGGGTGTCGATCTTCGCCTGGCATCGGGTGGTGCCCGACTTCGAGCGGATGCGGCGCCGGGTGATCCCGGGGATGCTCACCAGCGTGGAGACCTTCGACCGGCAGATCGCCTGGATCGGCCGGTCGTGGCGGATCGTCCCGCTCGCCCACGCCCTGGACGTCTTCGCCGGCAGGGCGAAGAGCGATCGCGACCTGGCGGTGATCACCTTCGACGACGGCTACGCCGACTTCCTCGAGCACGCGCTCCCCATCCTCGAGAAGCACGGCGCCCCGGCCACCCTCTACGTCTCCTCCGGGCACGTGGACACCGGCGAGCCGTTCCTCCACGACCGGTTGTACCGGAGCCTGCGGCGGTTCGCCTGGCTCGAGCTGCGCCCCCGGGGGATCGGCGCGGACGCGGACGTCGCCGCCGCCCTCGAGCGGATCCCGCGGACGGATCCTTGCGCGGCCGTCGAATCCCTCATCGAGCGCCACGGACGCGACGACCTGGCCCGGATCGCCGACGCCCTGGAGCGGTTCCTCGGCGACGATCCGAAGACCCTGGTGGAGGACTGCCGGATCCTGGGCTGGGACGGCCTACGGGAGGCGCAGGCGCGAGGGGTGTCGATCGGCGCGCACACCGTGGATCACCGCTGCCTCCCCAACGAGACGCTGGAGGAGGTGGAGCGGCAGCTCCAGGTCTCCCGCGCGCGGATCGAGGAGCAGCTCGGCGCGGAGGTGCGGGACTTCGCCTACCCGAACGGCTGGTACTCGCCCCGCACCCTGCGGCAGGTGGCGGGCGCCGGCTTCCGGAGCGCGGTGACCACCGAGGATCGCGCCATCCGCCAGGGCCACGATCCCCTCGCCCTCGGCCGCAAGTGCGTGTGGGAGTTCACCTCCCGCGGCCTCTTCGGCTGGTCGGACAGCGTCAACTCCTGCAACCTGGACGGGACCCTCGGGTTCCTCGGCCTGAGCCGCTGGGTGCCGGGGGAGCGGGATCGCGCGGCGGCGCGCTGATGGCCGGTCCAGCGAGCGGGACCCGTCCCCGCGCCGCCCCCAGCGCCCGGCCGCTGGTGGCCGCGCGGTGCTTCAGCGCCGCGATCACCTTCGTGATCCCGCTGGCCCTGGCGCGCCTCCTCCGCCTCGACGACTACGGGACGTTCAAGCAGTTCTTCCTGCTCTCGCACACGCTCTACTTCGCCCTGGCGATGGGCATCCCCCAGAGCCTCTACTACTTCCTCCCCCGGGCCGAGGGCGCCGACCGCAAGGCCTACCTCGGCCAGACCCTCGTCTACCTCCTCGCCGGCGGGGCGGCGTCGGGCCTGGCGCTCTACGGGGCCACGCCGATCCTGCGGTGGGTGGGCGGCGACGCGCTCCTCGCCGCGCGGCTGCCGATCGCGCTCTACTGCGCGCTGCTCCTCGGCGGAGGCGCCCTCGAGGCGGGCCTCACCGCGCAGGGCAGGCCGGGGCGGGCGGCGCTGGCCTACTTCGCGAGCGACACGGTGAAGGTGGCGTCGTACGTGGTGCCCGCCCTGCTGGGCGAGGGGCTCGCCGGCGTCCTCTGGGGCGCGGTCGGGTACGCCGCGGCGAGGACCGTGGCGTCCTGGGTCGTGCTCGTGCTCCCGCTCGCGGGATCGCTGGTGCGCCGCGCGCTGGTGCCGGGGCAGGTGCGGTACGCGCTCCCCTACGGCGGCGCGATGCTCCTGGGCATGCCGCAGCAGCAGCTCCACCAGTACGTGGTCAGCGTCACCTCCACGCCGGCGGTCTTCGCCGTCTACTCGGTGGGCTGCTTCAACCTGCCCATCGTCGATCTGCTCTACACGCCCACCACGGAGCTCCTCATGTACCGCATGGGCGAGCTCGACCGGCAGGGGCGGCCCCAGGCGGAGTCCGCGGCGCTCTTTCGCGAGGCGTCGGCGAACCTCGCCTTCGTCTTCCTCCCCATCGCCGCCGGGCTCTGGGTGATCGCGCCGGAGTTCCTGGCCTTCCTCTACGGCCCCAAGTTCGTGGACGCCGCGCCGATCATGCGGGTGGCCCTGGGGATGGTCGCGCTGGCGAGCCTTCCCCTGGACGGCGTCCTCCGGGCGAGGGATCGCACCCGCCAGCTCTTCTTCGCGTACGTGGCCAAGCTCGGCTACACCGTGCCGCTCGTCCTGGGGCTCGCCCGCGCATGGGGGCCCATCGGGGCGATGATGGGCTTCGTCTCGGCGGAGGCCCTCCACAAGCTCGTCCTCCTCGCCCTCGCCTCGCGGGCGCTCCTGCCGGAGCGCGCCGAGCGGGGCTGGATCCGGGGGACGATCCTGGCCATCCCCGGGGCGCTGCCCCTTCGCCAGGTGGGCCGCGCCGCGTGCGCCACCCTCGCCGCCGCGCTCCTCGCCTGGGGCGGGCAGCAGGTCCTGCCGATGCCGCCGCTGTACGCGGTCCTCGTGCTGGGGATCGCCTTCTGGGTGGCGTACGCCCTGGCCCTGGCCGCCGTCGGCGTCCGGCCCTCCGCGCTCCTCGAGCGCCTGCGGGCATGAGCGGGGCGCGCGATCGAGGGTGGCGGCCGCGGCCTTCGCGACGCGGGGGCGACCGCCCGAACGCGGAGGCGCGCAGCGTCGGCACGGGTGTTCATATTCTGCGCGGGGGAGGGGGCATGAACGCCATCTATCTGCACCGCGTCGCCAGGCGCCTGCGCATGGCCGGGGTCCCGCTGGCGCCGCGCCTCCTGGTGCGGGCCGTGCGGCTCATCTTCTCGTCCGTCCTGCCGGTGGAGGCCGAGATCGGGAAGGGGACCTGGCTCGGCCACGGGGGGCTCGGCGTGGTCATCCATCCGGAGTCCCGGATCGGGAGCGGCTGTCTCATCGCCCACCAGGTCACCATCGGGGGGCGCTCCGGGAAGGTCGGCGCGCCCTGGATCGGCGACGGCGTCCTGGTCGCCGCCGGGGCCAAGGTCCTCGGCCCGATCCGGATCGGCGACGGCGCGGTGGTGGGGGCCAACGCCGTGGTGCTCCACGACGTGGCGCCGGGCGACGTGGTGGGCGGGATCCCGGCGCGCTCCCTCCACCGCCGCTCGTCCTCGGCGGCGGAGGCGTTCCGCAAGAACATGGCCGCGCACTTCGGCGTCGAGTCGGCGGCGGGAGGCGTCTAGGTGGCCGGGCCCGACAGGCTCGTGCTGGTGGGGCCGTACCCGCCGCCGTGGGGCGGCATCTCCGTGCACCTGCGCAGCCTGCGCGCCCTGGCGGGCCGCGCCGCGATCGAGGCGGAGATCCTCGACGTGGGGGAGGGGCACGGCGCCCGCACCGGCGCGGATCGGATCCACGACGGCGGCAGCCGCCTCCGCTTCCTCTCCGGCCTCGCCCGCACGGTGCGGCGGGGGGACGCCGTCCACGTCCACACCTCCGGCAACAACGCGAAGGCCTGGCTGGTGGCCCTCGCGGCGTCGCGGCCCACGGTCCGTGCGGATCGCCGCCTGCTCACCGTCCACTCCGGCCTCGCCCCGGCGCTCCTCGAGCGCTCCTCGCGCGTGCGCGCCCTGGCCCGCGCCGCCGCCCAGGGCTACCGCAGGATCCTCTGCACCAACGCCGGCATCGCCGCGGCGCTCCAGGCGTGCGGGATCCCGCGCTTCCAGCTCCAGGTGGTCTCGCCGTTCCTCCCCGCGGACGTCGAGGCGAAGCGGGCGCCGCCGAAGGCGCGCGCCGCGAGGGAGCGGCACGATCCGCTCCTCGCCTGCGCCCTGGCGCCCGGGCGCCAGTACGGGCGGGCCATCCTCCTCGACGCGCTGGCGATCCTCGCCGAGCGGACGCCGGGCCTCGGTTGCCTCGTGTTTGGATCGGGTACTTCGGGTGAAGAGCTCCGCGAGGCGATCGAGGCCCGCCGGCTCGAGGGGAAGGTGATCGCCCTGGGCGAGATCGATCACGACGAGGCCCTGGGGGCCATCGGCCTCTCCGACCTCTTCGTGCGGCCCACCCTCGCGGACGGCGACTCGCTCTCCGTGCGGGAGGCCCTGGGCCTCGGCGTCCGGGTGGTGGCCAGCGACGCCGCCCCCCGGCCCCGCGGCGTCGTCACCTTCCCGACCGGACGGTCCGAGGCGCTGGCCTCGGTCGTCGAGGCGGCGCTCCGCCGGGAGCCCCCGCGATCGCACACCGGAGCCGAGGGCGAGTCCTCGGCCCTCGAGGCGTGGGGGGCCATCGGCCTCTCCACCCAAGGAGGCAAGGGATGATCCACCCGCATCAGCTCGACGTCGCCCACGCCCTGCGCGGGCGCGACATCGTCTGCTTCTCGAACGACTGGGACGGCGATCCCCTCTCGAAGACCCACATCATGAAGATCCTGGCCCGGGACAACCGGATCCTCTGGGTGAACTCCGTCGCCAACCGCCGACCCACGATCAGCTCGCGGGATCTGTCGCGCCTCGCCCGAAAGCTCCTCGACGTGGCCAAGGGCCTGCGCGAGCCGTGGCCCCACCTCCACGTCCTGGGCCCCCTGGCGATCCCGTCCTTCGGAGGCGTCGCCTCGGCGGTGAACGGATCGGTCTTCCGCCGCCAGGTCCTGCGCGCGATGAAGCGCCTCGGCTTCCAGCGCCCCATCTCCTGGAGCTTTCTGCCGGGCTCGGCGCCGGTGTCCGGGACCCTCGGCGAGGACCTCGTCGTCTACCACTGCGTCGACGAGTTCTCCGCCTTCGCCGGCGCCCCCGCCGAGATCGCCGAGATGGAGGCGGACGTCGCCCGCCGCGCCGACCTGGTGATCGTCTCCGCCGAGCGGCTGCGCCGATCCAAGGCGGCCTTCAACCCCAACTGCCACATCGTGCGCCACGGCGTCGATCACGATCACTTCGCCCAGGCCCTGGCCCCCGCGACGCGGATCCCCGACGACCTCGCCGGCCTCCCCAAGCCGGTGATCGGCTTCTTCGGCCTGTTGGCGGAGTGGGTGGATCTCGAGCTGGTCCGCGCCGTGGCGGACGCGTTCCCCACCGGCTCCGTGGTCCTCCTCGGCAGGGTGAACGCCTCCCTCGCGCCGCTGGCCGGCGCCCGCAACGTCCACCTCATGGGGCGGCGCCCGTACGAGGAGCTGCCCATGTGGTGCAAGGGCTTCGACGTGGGGCTGATGCCGTTCGTCGAGGACGAGCTCGCCGCCCACTCGAACCCCCTCAAGGTGCGGGAGTACCTGGCGGCGGGGCTGCCCGTGGTCTCCACCCCCGTGCCCGAGGTGATGCAGCTCGGCCTCTGCCGGATCGCCTCGGGCAAGCAGGCGTTCGTGGAGGCCGTCCGGGAGGCGCTGGCCGATCCCCTCACCCGCGCGGCGCGATCCCGCTCCATCGCCTCCGAGTCCTGGGACGCCCGGGTCGAGGAGATCCGCGCCGCCGTCGCCCAGACCTACCGCCGTCGCGAGGCGGCCAGGGGCTAGCTCTCCATGCAGCTCGGCTACCTTCGATACCTCGCCGCAGCGGTCCCGCACCGGCGCCTCGCGGAGGCGGCCGCGCTGCGGGCGTGGAGGCACCTGAAGCGGAAGGTGACGCCGGATCCCATCCGTCCGCATCCCGCCAGGGTGCTGTCCGCCCTCGGCGTCTCTTCGGCGGCGGAGCTGCCGGTGGCACTGCGCCGCACCGTCCCCGGCCCGCTCGCCCTCGGATCCACGCAGGAGGTGCGCGACGCCGCCCGGGCGCTGCGGGAGCGCCTCCCCGAGGAGGCGGCCGCGGCGCTCGCACGGGCGGAGCACGCCCTCGCAGGGAGGATCGAGGTCTTCGGGAGGGACGTGCCCCTGCGCCGCGCCGCGCGGGCCGTCTCCCACGCGTCCCCGGGGTGGGAGGCGGTGGACTGGGAGGCCGACCCCTGGTCCGCCTCCGCGGGGGGCGCCGCGGAGCGGGGCGGGGGCAGGGTGGTCGCCCTGCGCGATCCCCCGGATCCCAAGCGGCAATGGGTGGTGGGCCGCCTCGAGGACGCGGTGTGGCTGGCCTGCGGCGCCGCCCTGCTGCGGGAGGTCGAACCGGCGAGGGCGGCGGACCTCTCCCGCGCCGCCCTCGACCGCATGGTCGACTTCGCCCAGGCGCCCTGCGGCATCCAGTGGACCTGCGCGATGGAGGTGGCGCTGCGGGCGGCCAACGTCGCCATGGCCCTGCGCCTCCTCGCCGCCGATCCCGTGGCGGAGGCCCGCCCGTTCGCGCTCCTCGAGATCCTCCGATCGCTGGCGCTGCACCTCGCCTGGGTGCAGCGGAACCTGGAGGACGACGGCGCCGTCCCCAACAACCACCTGGTGGCGGACCTCACCGGCCTCCTGGTGGCGTCCGCGCTCCTTCCGCGGCTCCCGGGCGCGGCGTCGGCGGCGCGCCGCGCGGCGGCGGGGCTGGCGAGCGAGCTGGAGCGGCAGGTCCTGGCGGACGGCTTCTCCTTCGAGGGCTCGGTGGGCTACCACCGGCTCGCCGTGGAGCTCTTCACCCTGGGTGAGCTGGCCTCTCGCCACGCCGGGGTGCCGCTCCCGCCGCCCTCCCGCCAGCGCCTCGCGCGGATGCTCCGCGCCACCCTGGAGCTGCACGACGAGACGGATCCCGCCCCGCGGTTCGGGGACGACGACTCCGGGTGGGCGATCCCCTTCGCGCCGCGCCCCTTCGGCCGCTTCGGCCCGCTCCTCGCGCTGGGGGCGGCGAGCCTGGGCGCGGACGAGTTCTGCGTCGAGCCGCCCGGCGCGGAGGTCTGCTGGCTCCTGGGGGCCGACGCCCTGTCCCGGGCGAAGGTGCGCCCCGCCGCCGCGAGGCGGGACGGCGCCCTGCCGCGGGCGGGCATCTACCTGCTGCGATCCCGCAGGCTGACCTGCGCGATCGCCTGCGGCCCCAACGGCACCTCGGGCCTCGGCACCCACGGTCACAACGACAAGCTATCCTTCGAGCTGCGCGTGGACGGCAGGGTGGTCGTGGCCGATCCGGGCAGCGGCTCCTACACGGGGGATCCGGCGCTCCGCAACCGGCTGCGAGGCACCGCCTCCCACAGCACCGTCCGCATCGACGGCGAGGAGCAGCAGGCGATCCCCCCGGCCCGCCTCTTCGCGCTCCCCGAGCAGGCGAGGGCGCGCTGCGTCTCCTTCGAGTCGGAGGCGGGGTTCGCGCGCTTCGTCGGCGAGCACGAGGGCTACCGCCGCCTCGGCGGCGTCACCCACCGCCGAACCTTCCACCTCGATCGCCGCGCCGAAACCCTCTCGGTGGAGGACTGGGTCCGAGGGGACGGCGTCCACCTCGTGGAGCTTCGCTTCGCGCTCCCGGACGAGGAGGTGGAGCTTCGCGCGGCCGACGACGAGGACGACGGTACCCGGTGGATCGCCGAGCTCGGCGGCGGAGCCGCGCGGATCGAGGGTCCGCCCCAGGCGGAGGGCCGGATCGAGGAGGGCGTCCACGCCGCGGGTTACGGGCAGCTCGTGCGATCCCGCCACGTGGTCTTCGCCCTGGAGGCGGCGCTGCCGATCACGCTGCGCACGGAGATCGTGCCCGCGCGGGCCGCCCGCTCGCAGCCGGCGGACGAGGGAGAGCCGGTGGGCGCCGGCGGCGGGGAGGCGGCCGGCGCCACGCGGAGCTGAAGGGGGGCGGGGATGAGACGGCGGATCGAGGGGAGCGGCCTGCTCGCGCGGATCGCCACGCGGGAGGCGAACGTCGGGGTGATCGGGCTGGGCTACGTGGGGCTCCCGCTGGGCATGGCGTTCGCGGCCGGCGGCTTCGCCACCGTGGGCCTCGACGTCGACGGCAGGAAGGTGGAGGCCATCGCCCGGGGCGACAGCTACATCCGGCACATCGACCGCCGGGAGATCGCGCGGCTCGCCGAGAGCGGAAAGCTCGCCGCGTCCACGGACTTCTCCCGGGCGTCGGCGTGCGACGCGCTCATCCTCTGCGTGCCCACGCCGCTGCGGCCCACCCGGGATCCCGATCTCTCCGCCGTCGAGGCGGCGGGCCGGGCCATCGCCCCGCACCTGCGGGAGGGCCAGCTCGTGGTGCTCGAATCGACCACCTTCCCGGGCACCACCGACGAGGTGCTCCGGCCCATCCTGGAGTCCGGCGGCCTGCGGGCCGGCGAGGACTTCCACCTCGCCTTCTCCCCGGAGCGGGAGGATCCCGCCAACGGAAAGTTTACCACCCGGGCGATCCCCAAGCTGGTGGGCGGCTACACGCCCGCGTGCCTGCAGGCGGCGGTGGCGCTCTACGGCAGCGTCATCGAGCGGGTGGTCCCGGTGTCGTCCATGCGGGTGGCGGAGCTCGCCAAGCTCCTCGAGAACGTCTTTCGCTGCGTGAACATCGCCCTCGTCAACGAGATGAAGATGCTCTGCGATCGGATGGGGCTCGACGTCTGGGAGGTGATCGACGCGGCGGCGACCAAGCCCTTCGGCTACATGCCCTTCTACCCGGGGCCGGGGCTCGGCGGGCACTGCATCCCCGTCGATCCCTTCTACCTGACGTGGAAGGCGCGGGAGTTCGAGTTCACCACCCGCTTCATCGAGCTGGCGGGCGAGATCAACACCAGCATGCCCTACTACGTGGTGCAGCGCTCCATCGAGGCCCTCAACGCCTCGGGCCGCGGCGTGAAGGGGGCCCGGATCCTCGCCCTGGGCGCGGCCTACAAGAAGGACGTCGACGACCTGCGGGAGTCGCCGGCGCTGCGGATCATGGAGCTGCTGGAGGAGAAGGGGGCGCGGGTCGACTACCACGATCCCTACGTGCCCGAGGCCGCCTCCCACCGGCGCCCGGGGCGGATCTGGCGCAGCGTCCCCTTGGGCGAGGCGGTGGCGGCGGCCGACGCCGTGATCGTCCTCACCGACCACGGCTGCATCGACTACCAGGAGGTGGTCGAGAAGGCGCGGCTGGTGATCGACACCCGCAACGCCACCCGGGACGTGCGCCGCGGCAGGGAGAAGATCGTCAAGGCCTGATCGCGCGCCTGTCGCGGGTGGCGGACGCTCGAGCTCGAGCCTGCCATCCGCGGGGGGATGATGATCTCTTCCCGCCTTGGGGGTAGGCTCGCGCGGCCGCCGGCGTCGGCGGCCGCCACCCGAAAGCGAGTCCATGTCCCCCGTCCGCATCGCCGTCGCCCTCGTCCTCGCCTGCAGCCTCTTCCCCGCCACCGCCGCCCTCGGCCAGGAGGGAGCCGCGAAGGTGGCCCCCGCCGACGGGCGCCTGGTCGTCCTGGACGCCATGAAGGCCGAGCTCGCCCGGTCGATGGCGGGCCTCCAGCTCCAGGGCCACGACGCGCCCTACTTCATCTCGTATCGGGTCACGGATCAGACGAGCCACGGCCTCGTCGCCCGGTACGGCGCGATCTTCGACGACCGGGCCCAGCGCGAGGCCAAGATCGGCGTCGACGTCCGGGTGGGCAGCTACGAGCGGGACTCCTCCGAGGGCGCGGCCGACGCTCCCTTCTTCATGATGGACGGGGGCGGCCCGTCCTACCTCGCCTCCAACGACGCGCCGCTCGGCGGCGATCCGGCGGCGATGCGCAACGCCCTCTGGCTCCTCACCGACCAGAAGTACAAGGCGGCCCTCTCGGCGTGGCTCAAGCAGCGGGCCCAGGGGATCTACGCGATCGACGACGAGGAGCGCGCCGACTCCTTCTCCCGGGAGAAGCCGTCGAAGTACGTCCAGGAGCCGATCCCCTTCTCCTTCGACCGGCAGCGCTGGTCCCGGGTGGCCGCCGCCCTCTCCGGCGCCTTCCAGGGCGTGCCCGAGATCTTCGACTCCGAGGTCCGGGTGACGGCGGATCGGGTGGTGCGGATCCAGGTGAGCAGCGAGGGGACGGAGCTGGTCACCGAGGACGCCCTCTACGCGATCCACGTGCAGGCGTTCACCCGGGCGGTGGACGGCCAGCTCCTCGACAACTCCCGCGACTTCTACGCCCCCGCCGAGGGGAAGCTCCCCGACGAGGCGACCCTGAAGAAGGAGGTGCGCGCCCTGATCGGCGAGCTCTTGGCGCTGCGCACCGCCCCGGTGATCGATCCCTACACGGGGCCGGCGATCCTCGCGCCCGAGGCCACCGGCGTGCTCTTCCACGAGGCGGTGGGGCACCGGCTCGAGGGGGAGCGCCTCCACGACGACAACGAGGGCCGCACCTTCAAGGGCCAGGTGGGCAAGGCGGTGCTCCCGTCCTTCCTCACGGTGATCGACGACCCCACCGCCCGCAGCGAGGGCACCACCCAGCTCAACGGCTGGTACCGCTACGACGACGAGGGCGTCCCCGCGCAGCGCACCCTGCTGGTGGAGTCGGGCGTGCTCCGCGCCTACCTGCTCTCGCGCAAGCCGGTGAAGGGGTTCACTCGATCGAACGGGCACGGCAGGGCCCAGGCCAACCGCACCCCGATGGCGCGGATGGCGAACCTCTTCGTCCGCTCCGACGCGAAGGTCTCCGCCACGAAGCTGCGCGAGATGCTGATCGCCGAGGCCAGGAAGGCCAACAAGCCCTACGCGCTCCTCATCAAGGACATCACCGGGGGCAACACCAACACCTCGTCCTACGGGTACCAGGCGTTCAAGGGCGTGCCCCGCATGGTCTATCGGATCGACGTCGCCACCGGGAAGGAGGAGCTGGTCCGGGGGGTGGAGATCGTCGGGACGCCGCTGACGTCGATCAACAAGATCGTCGCCACCGGCGACGAGTACGGCGTCTTCAACGGCTTCTGCGGCGCGGAGTCCGGGTACGTGCCGGTCTCCACCGTGGCGCCCGCGGCGCTGATCACCGAGATCGAGCTGCAGCGCACCGTCCGGGCGAACCAGCGATCTCCGATCCTGCCGAGCCCCTGGGCCGGCGAGTAGCGCCGCCCGGCTCAGCGTGCCGCGGCGAGGCGGAGCAGGGCGGGGTGCACGTCCTGGATCGATCGGATCCACGGCACCGCCGCGGCGGCCGCCCCGAACCCGAGAACCGGCACCTTCGCCAGGGTGTGCTGCCGGGTGGAGAGATCTTCCACGTTCCCGTGATCGCTCGTCACCAGGACGCCGTCTCCCTCCCGCAGGCCCTCCACCACCTTGCGCAGCAGCTCGTCCAGCTCCGCCAAGGCGCGGTCGGCCGCGTCGAAGTCCCGGGCGTGCCCCGCCTCGTCGGTGCGGTAGAACTCGAACATCACCACGTCCGACGAGCCGCCGAGCTCGAGCAGGATCTCCGCCGCCTCGGACGGGTCGCGGCGGGGCAGATCGCAGCCGACGCCGCGGGGCTGCTCGTTGGTGATGTCGTGGTAGAGGGCCGTGCCCGCCCGGAGGTGATCGAAGGTGCGGAAGCGCTCGCCCGCCGCCGCCACGGCGGCGGTGGAGGCCGAGGGGCGCAGGCGGGTCGCCGGCACGGGGAGCGCGGGCTCCGGCAGCGACGCGTGGTCGTGGGCGAGGCCGAGGGCGTCCAGGTAGGCGCACCGGTAGGCGTTAGCGTACGTGCCGATTCGCCCGCCGCGGCGAAGGTCGAGGAAGAGGTTTCGCGCGGCGAGCAGCTCGCGCAGCTTTCCGTTCGGGAAGCCGAGGAGGTGCTTGCCCAGGATCGCCGGCGCGTTCACCCCGGTGAGGAGGGTGGTGTGGCCCGTGGCCGACTGTGGACGGCCCGGCACCCCGAGCGTCGCGTCGGCCGCCCCCGCGACGCCGCCGGCGGGCAAGGGCTCCCCCGTGCCGTCGGCGAACTGGGAGAGGAGCGTGCGCCGGCGGGCCAGGGGGTTGCGCCCCGGATCCCGGGCGCCGAGGCCCACGCCGTCCACGAGGAAGAAGGCGATCATGGCGTGGAAGGCACCGGAGGCATCCTTCGTTGGTACGACGCCGCCCCTCGGGCCGCAAGGGTCGGTTAGAGTCCCGCCATGTCCTCCCCCGCCGTCCCCACCGCCGCCGCGCCGTCGCGCTCCGCCATCTTGCGGGAGGCGCTGGGGATGTGGGCGCTGGCCTTCGGCGGGATCGTCGCCGCCAAGGCGGTCGGCCTCGCCATCCCCTTCGTGGGAAGGCAGGTGAAGGCGGTCGCCGCCGGCCTCTTCCTCTACCTGCCCGGGATCCCCTTGCGCCGCCGCGGCGAGACGCTGGACGACTACGGGGTCCCCGACTGGCCGTGGCGTTCGCTGGCCGCCGGCGAGCGGTTCCGCCGGGATCTCGCCTGGGCGGCGGCCGTGTGCGCGATCCTCCTCCCGCTCGTGGTGGGAGGGTTCTGGCTGATGCTCCAGGCGCTGCCTCACGTGCCGGACGGCGTGCGCCGCCTCGTCGTCCCCTACGGCGCCGCGGGGACGTTCGCCTTCCGCCTGCCCGATCGGATGTGGCTCCACGTGCTGGACCAGCTCCTGGTGGTGGCCCTGCCCGAGGAGCTCTTCTACCGGGGTTACCTGCAGACCCGCCTCGGACACGCGTGGGGCAAGGGGAGGGCGTGGCTCCTCGGCGCGCCGGCGGGCGCGGCGTTCTGGACCACCCAGCTCCTCTTCGCCGTGGGGCATCTGGGCGAGCTCCACCCCTGGCGCCTCGCCGTGTTCTTCCCGGCGATCCTCTTCGGCTGGCTCCGGGAGCGCACCGGCTCCATCGGCGCGGGCGTCATCGTCCACGCCTTCTGCAACCTGCTCCTCATGGTGCTGGAGGCCTCGGCCTTCGGCGCCTGAAGCGATCGCTTCGGTGGCCGGGCGTGGGGCGCCCCACCGCGCCGAGGGCGCGCCGGACCACCCGGGGAGATCAAGGCGCGAGCGAGGCGACGGCGATGTCCAGGCCGCGGCCGACCGCGACCGTGCTCCCGTCCGGCACTTCGATGAAGCCGTCGGCCGCCGCGGGCTCGGTGAGGAGCGCCACCGCCTTGGCGCGCCGGTGAACGCGGCGGCGGGGCTCGTCGCGCTCCCCCTCCTCCAGGCCGCAGATCTCGCAGGCGGACATCCCCTCGAGCAGGCCATAGGAGAGCGGCCGCCCCCGCCTCACCGCCGCCATCGAGCGGCCGTTCATGACCACCGCCGCCAGCGGGGCGGGGCGCGTACGCCCGTTCTCACCACAGAGCGCGTCCAGGGCGCGGATCGCCTTGGAGAGGCAGCGCGCGGCCTCGCCCGCGGTCAGCGCGGGATCGTCGAGCGCGCCCACCGCGTGCAGCTCGCGCAGGAAGAGCGCGAAGACGTGCTCCCGGTCGGTGACGCCGCGCACCTGGCGCGCGATGAACGGGGGCACCTTCTCGAGCAGCGTTCCGCGCAGCTCGTCGAACCCCTCCACGCCCCCCGACATGGCGAAGAGCCACGAGTGGAAGCGGAAGGGATCGATCGCCTCCTCCTCGTAGAAGCCGGCCTGCCGTCGCGACGCCGCCAGCAGCGCGGGGGAGCGGATCCCCGCCGCGAGGGAGGCCAGTTCGCGGGGGCCCTTCTCCGCCGGGTGGCTGGCGAGGAGGACGTCGCCGTCGCTGTACGATCCCACGCCGATGGGCTCGCCCTCCTTGAGGGCGAGCGCCCCCCGGATCCGGTGGAGCTGACACCGGAGGAGCGACGGGTCGTCGGTGAGGATTGCCAGGATCTGCGCCATCGTCTCTACGAAAGGTTGGGATGAAGGTGCCCGCGGTCCAGAGGCCGCGCGCGCCCTCGCGGTGACGCGAAGGAGGGGGGTCGGAGGGGCGTTCGAGCGCGCCCGAGCGGAGCGTCCGGTTGTTTGACCCCCCTCCGTGCCTTCCTTACAATGCGCGTAATTTTCAACGCGACGGACACCATGACCGAAGAGATTGCGATCGGGATCGACCTCGGGACCAGCTACTCCTGCGTGAGCGTCGTGCAGGGCGGGGTTCCCGAGGTGATCCCCAACGAATGGGGAGACCTGAACCACGCCTCGGTGGTGGGCTTCCTCGAAGACGGCTCGGTCTCCGTGGGAAACGTCGCCAAGCGTAACATCGTCTCGGACCCTGCCAACACGGTCTTCTCGGCGAAGCGCCTCATCGGCCGCTTCTTCTTTTCGGAAGAGGTGATCAAGGCGCGGCAGCTCATGCCCTATTCCATAGTCGAAGGGCCCAACAACGGCATCCGCATCCAGGTCCGCGACAAGCTCCTCTCCATCCCGGAGGTCTCCGCCTACGTCCTCCGGGAGATGAAGGCGATCGTCGAGAGTCACCTGGGCCGCGAGGTGAAGAAGGCGGTGATCACCTGCCCCGCCTATTTCAACGACAACCAGCGCCAGGCCACCAAGGACGCGGGGCGGATCGCCGGCCTCGAGGTCCTGCGCATCATCAACGAGCCCACCTCGGCGGCGCTGGCGTACGGCTTCGGCCAGGACATCGCCCAGAAGGTGGCGGTCTACGACCTGGGCGGCGGCACCTTCGACATCTCGATCCTCGAGATTGGCAAGGACGTCTTCGAGGTGCTCTCCACCGCCGGCGACACCTACCTGGGCGGCGACGACTTCGACAACCGGATCATGAAGTGGCTGGCGGACGACTTCCTCGCCAAGACCGGCCTCGACCTGCGCCAGAACAAGTGGTGCCTCGCCATGCTGAACGAGGCCGCCGAGAGGGCCAAGATCGAGTGCGGGCGCGACGGCTCCGCCGAGATCCTCATCCCGGGGATCTGCCAGGACACCGAGGGCAACGTCCTCGACCTGGCCCAGGAGCTCACCACCCCGCAGTTCAACCAGATGGTGATGGACCTCGTGCAGCGGACCTTCAAGGTCTGCGACGAGGCCCTCCAGTCCGCCCGGCTCACCGCCTCCGAGATCGACGCGGTGATCCTCGTCGGCGGTCCCACGCGGCTCCCCGTGATCCGCGAGTCGGTGGCCCACTACTTCGGCAAGGAGCCGCTGAAGGGGATCGATCCCGAGCAGGTCGTGGCGAAGGGCGCGGCGATCCAGGCCCAGGCGCTCCTCTCGTCGGAGAGCTCGACCTTCCTCCTCGACGTGACGCCGCTCCCCTTGCGCATCGCCACGGTCGGCGGCTTCACCGAGACGATCATCGACAAGAACACGCCGGTGCCCACCGAGCGCTCGAAGATCTTCACCACCAGCCGCGACGAGCAGGACAAGGTGAAGATCCGGGTGCTGCAAGGCGAGAGCCCCAAGTCCGACGAGTGCGAGTCCCTCGGCGAGTTCGAGTTCTCCGGCTTCCGGGTCGGCAGCCGCGGCGACGTGAAGATCGAGGTCACCTTCGAGATCGACACCGACGGCATCGTCAACGTCCGGGCGTGTGACCTCGAGACCGGCGTCGAGACCCAGCGGAGCATCAGCCTGTCGTCCGGCCTCACCGAGGCCGAGATCCTCGAGAGCATCGCGCGCAGCCAGCAGACGGCTCGCGCCGGCGTGGGAGCCTAGGCCCCGTGTCGCCGGAGATGCTGGAGCTCGGCGCCGAGTCGGAGGCGATCGCGGAGATCCTGGACGAGCTGGACTACTTCCAGCTCCTGAAGATCCCCACCACCGCCGGCCTCGCGGAGGTGAAGAAGGCCTACTACGAGGAGTCGAGGCGCTTCCACCCCGACCGCGTCTTCCACCTGGACGACGCGGAGATGAGGGCGCGGGTGAACCGGATCTACAAGCGGATCACCGAGGCGTACTCGGTGCTGCGCGACGAGGTGCGCCGCGGCAAGTACCTGGCCGACGTGTCGGGCCCCGAGCGCGCGCAGAAGCTCCGCTACGACGAGCAGAGCGAGCAGGAGCTGAAGAAGGCCCTGGAGGAGGAGATCGGCGCCACCCCGAACGGCCGCAAGCTCTTCGCCGCCGGCCTCGCCGCGCTGCAGGCGGGGCAGCTCGACGCCGCCGAGCGCAGCTTCAAGATGGCGCTCCTCTACGAGCCCGCCAACGAGCGGCTCAAGGCGCGCATCGACGAGGCCCGTGCCCGGGCCCTCGCCGCCCGGAACGAGGGGTGATCTTCGATCTGGGGGCCGTGGCGCTCGTCGGCGTGCTGGCGGCGATCGGCGGCTCGGTCGGCGCCCTCGTGCAGCTCGCCCGGCTCCTCGCCCTGGTGATCGCCGCGGCCTCCGCCGCGCCCCTCGGCCAGCTCCTCCGGGAGCAGGTGGGCCGGATCACGGGGCTCGGGGATCTCGCCGCGGGGTTCTGGGCCACCTCGCTCTCCTTCCTCGCCGTGGCGATCCCCGTCCGCTGGGTGGGGACGGCGATCGCGCATCGGCTCACCAGCGAAGACGAGGCCCGCGCCGTGGACCGAGGGACGGGGGCGCTGCTCGGGGCGGGGAAGGGGCTCCTCCTCGCGTGGCTGGGGGCGGTGGTCTGGCTCCACGCCGAGCGGCTCGCGGGCATTCCCCTGGGGACGGGCTCGAGCTTCGTGGCCGCCGCCGCGAGGTGGTTCGGCTACCTGGCGCCTTGAGCGCCTTCAGGGCAGCATGCGGCTCGCCACGTAGGCCTCGTCGATCGTGCAGGGGTGGCCGGGGTTCTCCGGCGCGCAGAAGAGCGCGTCCTCGAGGACCTCCTCGAGCGTTCCCCGCAGCGCCCTGGCGCCGAGGCCCTTCGCCCGCGCCCGCTCCACGATCGCGCGCAGCGCCCCCTCGGTGATCCGGAGCTCGATCCCCTCCAGCGCGAAGAGCTCCCGGTACTCCCGCAGCAGCGCGTCCTCCGGCTCGGTGAGGACGCGCATCAGCTCCTCGATGCCCAGCTCCTCGAGCTGCACCACCACCGGCAGCCGCCCCAGGAACTCCGCGAGCAGGCCGTAGGACTGCAGGTCCCGCTCCCGGATCCGCCTCCACCTCCCCGGTTGGTGGAGGTCCGAGAAGGTGCCCGCGCAGACGAAGAGGATTTCGCTGGTGTCCACCTTCACCAGCTCGTGCCGGGTCCAGGGCTGGCCGGGGTTCAGGGGCACGTAGACGCTGCGCCCCTCGAGCAGCTTGAGCAGCGCCTGCTGCACGCCCTCGCCCCCGATGTCGCGGCTCCCGGCGCCGGTGCGGGCGGAGTGCGTCCGCCTCGCGATCTTGTCCACCTCGTCGATGAAGACGATCCCCGCCTCGGCCCGCGCCAGCTCCTGCCCGGCGCGGGCGAGGAGCTCGGAGATCATCGACTCCACGTCCTTGCCGTAGTAGCCGGCCTCCGTGTACTCGGTGGCGTCCACCACCGCGAAGGGAAGGTCGAGCACCCGGGCGAGGCAGCGCGCGATCTGCGTCTTCCCGCATCCCGTGGGGCCGACGAGGAGGAGGTTCGCCTTGGGCAGGCGCGAGGCCTCGCCCCCGCGCCTCGTGCGGGCCACGCGTCGCTGGTGGTTGTACGCGGCGACGGCGACGGCCCGCTTCGCCCGCTCCTGGCCGATTACGAACGAGTCCAGGCGCTCCACGATCTGCCTGGGGGTGAGGAGCGGCACCTCGAGCTCCTGCTCCATCGCCGGCAAGTCCGCTCCTTTCGCGAGGTCGTCGTCGTGAGTTCAACCTGGGTCGGGGCGGCGGATCCCGCTAGTCGTCGGCGACGAGCAGGCTGGACCACTTGATCTGCAGCGAGACCTCGTGGCGCACGCCGCCGTCCAGCAGGAAGCTCGGCCTCCACCCCAGCGACAGGAACCAGGGATCGACGCCCACGGGCACGGGGAGCGCGAGGAATCCGTCGATCGAGGGGCCGTCCCGCTGCGCGCTCGCCCCCAGGCCCACCAGTCCGGCGAACGCGACCTCGAAGCCGACGGCGCTCGCCGCCGCAGGCGCCGCGGCGCGGCCGCGCGCCCCGATCGAGTAGAGGCCGAAGAGGAGGTTCGCCTCGGCGGTGACACCCCCTCCCAGCTCCCCCGATCCCACCACCAGGGCCGGGCCGGCCCCCAGCGAGTAATCGCCGAGCGAGGCGGGGAAGGGGAGGGCCGGCGCCGCGGCGGGCAGGGCGGACGCGAGCGCGGCGGCGAGGCCGGCGACGACCAGGCGCGCCGGCGGTGGCTGTCGGGGGGCTCTCCTCACGCGCCGCCCTTCTATCGAGGCCCGCGCACGGTGGGAAGCGCTTCTTGCCCGCCGGGGCCTCCCGGCGCTTGCAGCGACGCGGGGTCGTCGGTGTAGGATGCGTACCGAATGTTTCCCGTCGCCCGGCCGCCCGGAAGGCCTTTGGCGCCAGCGCACCCAAGGAGCTCGCATTGAGGAAGGGTCTTCGATTTGCCGTGTATGCGGCGCTGATGTCGCTGCCGCTCGCAGCTTGTGACTGCTCCGATCCGCAGGTGTCGGAGAGGCCGGGCGAGGTCGTGGCGAAGCCCGAGTTCCTCTCCTGGGGCGACGTCTGCGACGAGGCCGCCGACGTCCGCGTCGTGCGGATCGAGAACGTGGGCCGCGCCGCGATGACCGTCACCCTCGCCATCGAGGGGCCCGACGCCGCCTACTTCTCCATCGCCGACGAGCAGAAGTCCTTCTCCATCGTCGGGGGGGATGGTGTGGACGTCCAGGTCACCCACCAGTCCACCGGCGGCGAGAGGAACAAGAATCACGACGCCAACCTGGTGGTGACGGCCGGGGAGACCGAGCCGTTCGCGGTGCCGCTCCTCGCCCACGTCGCCGACGTGGATCCGGCGCCCTACCTGGCCTTCGGCTGCATCGACGGCCTGCCCCTCTGCGCGGACGCCGGCGACGAGGCCTGCTGCCAGACGGCGAAGGACGAGTCCAAGTCGACCACCCGCAACCTCTCCTTCGGCAAGACGGCCATCGGGGAGACCTCGGTGGTGCGCGTGCACGTCACGAACCAGGGCTGCGGCGACCTCCGGGTCGACGGCATCCGCATGGAGAAGCTGGCGGGCGACACCTGCGACTCGCTCCTGGACGAGGAGGGCAACCCCTTCGAGCAGGTGACGGCCGTCGGCTTCGAGCCGTTCGTCCTCGCCGGCAGCACCGATCCCGCCCGCTACAACAGCCGGGAGATCGAGTTCGCGTTCGTCCCCGAGCTGCAGCCCTGCCAGCTCAACCGCAAGGTCGTCCTCGTCACCAACGATCCCAACGCGCCCCCCGACGAGGAGGGCAAGCCCAACCTGACCCGTGCCTCCGGCACCCTCTCCGGCGAGGCGGTCCGGGGCGTGCTCCTCATCAACCCGCCGGAGCTGGTCTACGGCGACGTGAAGATGGGCGAGACGAAGACGCTCACCGTCGAGGTCCGCAACCCCACGCTGACGCCGGTGACGATCGACTCCATCGAGATCACGGACTACGTGGTGCCGCAGATGAACGGCCGCGATCAGTACACGCTCCTCCAGGTCTACCGGGGCAAGGGGACGGGCGATCCGATCCCCGCCACCGACATCCACCTGGCCGAGTCCCAGCTCAAGGAGGACAGCGTCGAGGATCGCATCACCGTCGAGATCCGGTACGCGCCCGACCGCCCCGGCATCCACAAGGCCATCCTCCGGGTGAACCACGCGGCGGCCGCCACCAAGTCCACCCGCGGCATCCTCACCGGCGCCTCGAGCCCCAGGCTCAAGGTCTATCCGCCCGGGCTCACCTTCGGCACCGCCAACGCCGCGGGCTGCGCGCCGGTCGGCCCGCCCTCGGAGATGACGCAGTGCGCCCAGCGCAACTGCATGGGGGCCTTCGCCTGCTCCGTGGACGGCGACTGCGGCTTCGGCAACAAGTGCCTCGACGGCCTCTGCGCGGGCGATTCCTACGGAGTCAACGTCGCGATCTGCACCCCCGCGTGCGGGCAGCAGACCAAGACGGTCGCGCTCTGCAACGAGGGGATCGCGCCCCTGGATCTCGGCACCCTCCACTTCCAGGGCGGAGAGGCCGGCTCCCCGGCGCCGGTCGACTCGCAGCGGGACGGCTCGCCCGAAATGTTCGGCATCTCCTCCAACTGCTCCGACACGACGCTGCAGCCGGGAGAGTGCTGCAACGAGACCCTCACCTACGTGGACGCCCGGCAGGGCGGCACCAACGTCGCCACCCTGGTGGTCCCCTCCAGCGACGCGCAGGCGACCCAGCCGGAGTGGGGAGGCAGGCCGGTCCCGGTCAGCGCCAACACCTTCCTCGAGGGCGTCACCCGACCCCCGGTGGTCCCCAACCTCTTGACCGGTCCCGATTTCCCGCGGGTCGGCGAATGGATCAGCTTCGACGCCTCCGAGGCCTACGCGCCGTTCGGCGACAACCTCAGCTTCCAGTGGAAGTTGACCCGGGTCGAGGGTGCTTCCAAGTACCAGACCCCCATCGAGATCGATCCGCTCGATCTCGGCAGGGGCTGCCCCGAGTCCATCGGCCACCAGTGCTTCCAGCTCAGCCCGGACGGGAAGGTCTTCTCCATCTGGCCGGAGCACGCCAACTTCGTATACCATGTGAAGGTCGAGGTTTTTGGCGACCTCTGTGACCCACAGTGGTCCGCCAGCGTCAGCGATGCGATTCGGGTGGGCGCAACGCCGTAATTATCCGGAGGGCAAACAGGCAAGAAGGCAGTAGCTACGACCAACAAGGCTTCGATCTAGGAGGCGTTTGTCATGAGCAGCGCTTTGAGAGTAGTCGGAGGTGTGGTTGTTGCTGTAGTTGTTCTTTGGGGGGGCTCGCTTGCCCATGCGGAGGATCCGGTTCCGCAGGACTGCGGCCCTTGTATTTGTTCGATAACCGAGCATAGCCACTGGGGAGAAACTTTTACTTCTGCGGCCCCCTCGCCATATGCACAAGATTTCCCGTTTCCCTACGGGGGGTTCTCTGGAGCACTTCAGTTGGATGGCGGATACATGGGGCTTTTGACGCGTAACCAGCGGTATGGGGTTTACGTCGAGACCAGACTGGCATTTATTCAACTGGACATGTCAGTGGAATATATGCATTCGGCATTGAAGAGGGTGGAACATTTATTGGTGATGATGGCACCGGCGCGATAGTCGTCGGGCGTTATGTTGGACTCAGGTCCGAGATTCGAGGTGGACCGAGTGATACCCCGATAGGAATCGAAATCACAAAAGGGACCCAGGGAAGCATGCCCAGGCCAAGTGAACTCTATGGTCGGCCAGTTAGCAATGCACTGCAGGCCCTTCATAGGGACTTCACTAGAGGACTAGTGGTTGATGCCAAAACCGAAGGCGTCGTTGCAAGTGCAGACGAAGACTGGATCGGAGAAGACCCCTGGGGCAATGTGCGTACGGTAGATTCGAAGGGTGTCCAAGGGACGGCGAGGTGGGGGGTGATAGGGATTTCATCAGCGAAGCCAGAGCCTCGATTGCCGTTTCCGGAGGAGTTCCCGTCGGTTCAGGTAGCGAACGGTGCTGGTGTCCTAGCTTCTGCTGAACCAAGCCCGAATCTTCCGGCATTGGAGATCGCGGGTGGCATTAGCGTTGGAAACATCGCCCAGCAGTCCGAACGGCCGGCATTTCGGCACGTCGTAACTGCCTCTAACTTCGCAGACGATCTGACGTATATTGATCATATTTACGCCAACGACGCTCCAACTGCGATCTTGCTTGTCACGCCGTTCCGTCCACCTGGGTCGAAGGAAGGGTTTAGAGGGGCGAACGCCGTAGGGGTAACTTACGATGACACGAGGAAGCGGTAGGCGATATACACTCTCGATGGGTCTCGACATCAGTTCGCGGATCAATTCAACGTGCTTGTGATAAACAGGCGTTCTTGCTCGTCCTCCTCGGGAACGGAGTACTGCAACTAAGAGGCGACGCAAACACCTGTCGGTCTATCCGTCTAGTAAATCGGGCGAGCCTCTGCGCATAGACCTCCATAGCCACACCACCGCCTCGGACGGAGCCCTCGCTCCGGCCGAGGTGGTGCGGCTCGCCCACGCAGCCGGCGTGGACGTCCTCGCGATCACCGATCACGACACCGTGGCGGCGGTCGACGAGGCGCACCGCGCCGGGCGCCAACTCGGCGTTCGGATCGTGCCCGGCGTGGAGATCTCCGCCAGGCTCGGCGAGAAGGAGATCCACGTCCTCGGCCACTTCGTCGACCCGGCGGAGCGCCGCCTCGTCTCGAGCCTCGCCCGCTTCCGCGAGCTGCGGCGGGCGCGGGCGGAGCGGATGGTCGAGCGGCTCCGCGCCCACGGCGCCCCCCTCCCGCTCGAGGAGGTCCTGGGCGAGGAGGGGAGCGTGGGCAGGCCCCACCTCGCCAGGCTGCTCGTCGCCCACGGCCACGCCAGGGACTTTCAGGAGGCCTTCGACCGTTGGCTGGTCAAGGGAAGGCCGGGTTGGGTGGAGCGCGAGATGCCCGAGGCGGGGGAGGCGATCGCGCTCGTCCGCGGCGCCGGCGGCGTGGCGTCCCTCGCCCACCCCAGGCTCTCGCGGGTGAGCGGGGACGAGCTCGCCACCCTCGCGAGGGCGGGGCTCGCGGGCGTGGAGGTGGATCATCCCCGCCAGGATGGGGAGACCCGCCGGATGCTGCGCCTCGCCGTCGGCTCCCTCGGGTTGGAGCCGACCGCCGGCTCGGACTTCCACGGGGCGCCCGAGGCGCCGGGGCTCGAGTCGATGGACGCGGAGGCGTTCGGGCGTTACGAGACGGCAGCAGGAAGAGGTGGCGCGTGAGGGCGGAGGGCGTGGAGCCCTCGCGCCATGATGCACGCGCCGATCGAATCGTTCCCGCCTCGGCGACGGCGGGCCTCACCCGGGACCGGATCGGAGCGGGCGAGGGCCCGAAACCCCAGTCGCTAGGTGGATTTACGTTGACAGTGTTCAGGGGCGTTCCTATCCTCCGCGCCGCTTCGCGAAGCGCCTTTCGAGGCATCGATTCTTCAGGTGGTGGCTGACGACATGGTGCACTTGCCGAGCTGGTTTCCCGTTCTCCTCGTCGTCGTGATCGCCGGCGGCCTGGCCGTCGTCCTCACCTTCGCGAGCTGGCTCCTCGGCCCGAAGCGGATGACCGCCATCAAGGGCACGGCCTTCGAATGCGGCTCCGAGACCTCCGGCACGGCCCGCCAGCGGTTCGGGGTGAAGTTCTACGTGGTGGCGCTGCTCTTCATCGTCTTCGACGTGGAGGCGGTGTTCCTCTACCCATGGGCGATCCTCTTCAAGGAGCTCGCGTGGTACGGCCTCGCCACCATGGGCGTGTTCGTGTTCACGCTGGCCATGGGCCTCGTCTACGTGTGGAAGAAGGGCGCGCTGGAGTGGGAGTAGCCGTGCCAAGGACCCTCGTTTCGAAGGTGAGCTAGATGTCCTCGAATTTCGGAATGGTGACCACCCGCCGGGAGGAGGCCCACGGCTTCCTCGAGCGGATGGTCTCCCGCGGCCTCGGCTGGGCCCGCAAGTACTCGCTCTTCCAGTACCCCTTCGTCACCGCGTGCTGCGGCATGGAGTACATGTCGTTCGCGGGCTCGCGCTACGACGTCGCCCGCTTCGGCGCCGAGTTCCCCCGCTTCTCGCCGCGGCAGGCCGACCTGCTCATGGTGGTGGGCACGGTGAACCTGAAGCAGGCGCCCATCCTCAAGCGGGTCTACGACCAGATGGCCGAGCCGAAGTGGGTGATCGCCTTCGGCGTCTGCGCCTCGTCCGGCGGTTTCTACGACAACTATGCGGTGCTGCAGGGCATCGACCGGATCATCCCGGTGGACGTCTACATCCCGGGCTGCCCGCCGCGGCCGGAGCAGGTGCTCGACGGCCTGATCCTCCTCCAGGAGAAGATCAGCGCCCAGTCCCACAAGCTCATCGACCGCGCGCCGCCCGAGGTGCCGGCGGCGCAGAACCTGCTGGCCGGAGGAGCGAAGTGAGCGAGAAGGCGCTGCAGCGGGTCGCCGAGAAGTTCCCCCAGGCCGTGGTGCACGGCTACGCCCAGCACGGCGACGAGACCCTCGTGATCGAGCGCGAGAGCCTCCTCGACGTGCTGCGCTTCTGCCACGACGACCCCGAGGTCGATCTGAAGCTGCCGGCCTCGCTCACGTGCGTGGACTACATCGACGAGAAGCCTCGATTCGAGCTCGTCTACACCCTGTATTCGATCACCCACAAGCACCGGCTGCGGATCAAGGTGCGGGTGCCCGAGGAGGATCCCTCCGTCCCCAGCGCGATGGGGATCTACCGGGGCTTCGACTACTGGGAGAAGTACTGCTGGGACATGTACGGAATCCAGTTCACCGATCGGCCGGTTCCCCTGAAGCGGCTGTGGATGTACGAGGAGTTCGAGGGGCACCCGCTCCGCAAGGACTATCCGCTGCGCGGCAGGCAGGGCCTGATCCCGGAGCGGGACGTGAAGGACATCTACCGCGGCCCCGGCCCGGGCCCCGGCTCCGTCCCCTCGCAGCGGTCGGCGGTGGCGCGGCCCTCCCAGCTCCCGGTCGTCAAGTAGCCCTTCGGAGGCGCAAAGAGCACTCATGGCGAAGCAGCACGAAAACCTGGCGGTGGCCGACGCGCTCGAAGCGAGGCTGCCCACCAAGACGATGACGCTGAACATGGGGCCGTCGCATCCGGCATCCCATGGCACCGTCCGCTTCAACATCGAGCTGGACGGCGAGAACATCGTCCGGCTGGATCCGGAGATCGGCTTCCTCCACCGCGGCTTCGAGAAGAGCTGCGAGAACGTCTCCTGGGCCCAGTGCCTGCCGTACACCGACCGGCTCAACTACGTGTCGGCGCTGTGCAACAACTTCGGCTTCCTGTCGGCGGTGGAGAAGCTGGCGCAGATCGAGGTGCCGATCCGTGCCCAGTACATCCGGACCATCGGCGCCGAGATCCACCGCATCTGCGACCACCTCACCTGCACCGGCGCCATGGCCATGGAGCTCGGCGGCTTCTCGCCGTTCCTCTACGCCATCGAGGCCCGGGACCTCCTCTGGGATCGGATCGCCGAGCTGACGGGCGCCCGCCTCACCACCACCTACGGCCGGATCGGCGGCGTGAACCGGGATCTGCCGGAGGGCTGGATCCAGCGGGTGAAGGACTCCCTCGACCGCGTGGCGCAGCTCCGCGACGAGATCGACGTCCTCCTCACCCACAACCGCATCTTCCTGGACCGCACCCGGCACACCGGCGTGATCTCCCAGGAGGACGCGGTGAACTACGGCTTCACCGGTCCCTGCCTGCGGGCCACCGGCGTCGACTACGACGTCCGCAAGGCCCACTCGTATTGGGTCTACGACAAGGTGGACTTCTCGGTGCCGCTCGGGACCCAGGGCGACAACTTCGATCGCTACTACGTGCGCATCGAGGAGATGAAGCAGTCCGACTCGATCATCCGTCAGTGCTTCGAGCAGATCGAGCCGGGGCCGATCCTCGTGGACGACTGGCGCTACCGCCTGCCGCCCAAGCCCGCGGTCTACTCGACCATCGAGGGCGTGATCGGCCACTTCAAGCTGATCATGGAGGGGATCAAGATCCCCAAGGGCGAGTGCTACGCCTACACCGAGTCGCCCAACGGCGAGCTCGGCTGGTACCTGGTGAGCGACGGCTCCGGCAGGCCGTACAAGGTGCACTGCCGCGCACCCGGCATCCAGCTCATGAGCGGGCTGGAGCACATGGTGAAGGGCGCGATCCTCCCCGACCTCATCCCGACCTTCGACACGATCAACATGATCGGCGGAGAGGTGGAGCAGTGAGCGACGAGAAGAAGCCGGTGCAGATGGTCAACGTGGAGGTGGACGGCAAGCCGACCACCGTCCCGGCGGGGACCAACCTCATCGAAGCCGCGAAGACCGTCGGCGTCGACATCCCGCACTACTGCTACCACGAGGGCCTGTCCATCGCGGCCAACTGCCGCATGTGCCTGGTGGAGGTCTCCACCGCGCCCCCGGGCAAGCTCGTCCCCGGCTGCCAGGTCCCGGTGGCGGAGGGGCAGAAGATCACCACCGACTCGCCGCGGGTGAAGGAGCAGCAGCGGGCGGTCGAGGAGTTCCTCCTCCTGCACCACCCGGTGGACTGCGCCATCTGCGATCAGGCCGGCGAGTGCCGCCTCCAGGACTACTTCCAGGAGTACGACTACCGCCCCTCGCGCCTCGACAGCGCGAAGTGGATGAAGAACAAGCGCAAGGATCTGGGGCCGCTCATCGTGCTGGATCAGGAGCGGTGCATCATGTGCACCCGCTGCGTCCGGTTCATGGCGGAGGTGGCCAAGGATCCGGTGCTCGGCGTCTTCGGCCGCGGCACCCGCGAGGTCGTCGACACCTTCCCGGGCAAGGTCCTCGACAACAACTACTCCGGCAACATCGTCGACCTCTGCCCGGTGGGCGCGCTGCTGAACAAGGACAACCGGTTCCGCGCCCGCGCGTACTTCCTCACCGCCACGCCGTCGATCTGCACCGGCTGTTCCCGGGGCTGCAACACCTTCCTGGACCACTTCCAGGAGGTGCCCTACCGGTACCGCCCCCGCGAGAACAAGGACGTGAACCAGCACTGGATGTGCGATCACGGCAGGCTCTCCTACCACCAGCTCTACGACGACCGGGTGCTCCAGGCCTCGATCGACGGCGCCGCCGCCGAGGCCGGCGCCGCGGCGGAGGCGGCGGCCAGGGCGCTGCAGGCCGCCGGCAAGGACGCGGCGGTGGTGGTGTCGCCCGTGCTCTCCCTCGAGGAGGCGCTGGCGGTGATGCTCCTCGCCAAGGAGGGCCTGAAGGTCTCCGAGATCTTCGTCTCCGGCCGCGCCCAGGGCGACGCCGACTTCTTCCTCCTCCGGGAGGATCGCAACCCGAACCGCAAGGGCGTCGAGCTCGCGGCCCAGGCATTCGGCCTCGAGGTGAAGCCGTTCGACGCGCTCACCAAGGGCAAGCCCAAGGCCGTGCTCCTCGGCGGCGTCGACGTCCCCACCGAGGGCCAGGCCTTCGCCGCCTGGCTCGGCGGGGTGGAGGCGGTGGTGGCGCTCGCCGCCAACGACGGCCCGATCACCGCCGCCGCGAAGATCGTCCTCCCCCTCGCCCCCCACTCGGAAGGGGAGGGGACTTTCGTGAACTTCGAGGGGCGGGCGCAGCGGTTCATGCCCGCCTACCCCGCCAAGGGGGCGTCGGAGCCCGGGTGGCGCTGGGCGGCCACCATGCTGGGCCACCTCGGCCTCGAGTACCGCTTCGCCTCCGCCGGCGAGGTCTTCGCCGAGCTGTCCAAGCGGCTCCCCGCCGGCACCCTCGGAGATTTCGACTGGACGAAGGCCCCGCGCACCGTGGTGAAGGGCGTGACGCCTCTCCCCGGCGGCACCGTGGACGGGCGCCCGCCGGGGTGGCGCGAGCTCATCCCCCTGCGCGCCTCTTCCGCCGGATCGGACGCCTGACCTGGAGATCAACGGAATGCGTGCAGCACAGATCAGCGCGATCATCCTCGGCTTGATCGCCGTCATCGCCGGCGCGGTCGGCGCCTTCTACTGGGTCGGTGCCGCCCTCGGCGTGGTGGCGCAGGCCCTCTTCGGGGCCGCCTACATCGGCGTGGCGGTGGCCAACGCCCACACCCTCCTGCTCGTCCTGGTGATGATCCTGGCCTCCCTGCTCACCCTCGCGGAGCGGAAGTGGTCGGCCCTCATGCAGGACCGCATCGGCCCCAACCGGGCGCGCTTCGCCCTGCCGGGCCTCAGCAACCGCTCGCTGGCGGGCCTGCCGCACTTCCTCGCCGACGGCATCAAGATGCTGACGAAGGAGGACTTCGTCCCCGACTCGGCGTCGAAGGGCCTCTTCACCCTGGCGCCGATGCTGGCGTTCGCGCCGATCTTCCTGCTCTTCGCGGTGGTGCCCATCGCGCCGGTGCTCACCGCCTCGGACATCCCGGGCATCGCCGGCCTCGCCGCCTCCATGGGCGTGAGCGCGACCTTCCCGGTGTCGCTGCAGGTGGTGCCCGACCTCGAGATCGGGCTGCTCTACGTCTTCGCCTTCGCCTCGCTCGCCGTCTATGGCACCGCGATCGCGGGCTGGGCGTCGAACAACCGCTTCGCGTTCATGGGCGGCGTCCGCGCCGCCTCGCAGATGATCGCCTACGAGGTGGCCCTGGGCCTCTCCCTCGTCGGCGCCATGATGATCTTCGGCTCGCTCAAGCTGGAGGACATGACCGCGGGGCAGACCGCGGGCCTCTTCGGCGGGGCGTTGCCGGCGTGGGGCATCTTCCTCCAACCGATCGGCTTCCTGGTCTTCTTCGTGGCCTCGCTCGCGGAGACCAAGCGCGCCCCCTTCGACGCCCCCGAGGGTGAGTCCGAGATCATCGGCTACTTCGTCGAGTACTCCGGCATGCGCTTCGGCATGTTCATGATCTCGGAGTTCGTCGAGATCGTGGTGCTCTCGGGCATCACCGTGTCGATCTTCTTCGGTGGCTTCCACCTGCCGCTGCCGCCGGCCTGGGGCGCGGAGGCTTGGCTCGCCTCGCACGTCGGGGCCTTCGGCCTCGCCGTGGTCCTCGGGATGGGATTCGTACTGAAGGTCATCCTCCTCTGCTGGGTGCAGCTCACCATCCGCTGGACCATGCCCCGCTTCCGATACGACCAGATCCAGACCCTGGGCTGGAAGATCCTCCTGCCCATCGGCCTGGCGAACGTCTTCGTCACCGGCGCGTTGATCCTGGCGGACCAGTCCCTCGACTGGCTCGCGGTGGCAGGCCTGGCGCAGCTCATCTTCGTCATCGGACTGACGGTGCTCTACCCGTCGAAGAAGCCCATCAGCATTCGGCACAGCGGCGGCGCCCCGGCGCAGCCGGCCATGCCCCAGGGGCACTGAGCCAACGGGAGACGGACTGGAAATGGCCCACGATACTCATCGCGAGACGGAGCTTCGCCCGGGGGAGGCGCGCCTCTCCTGGTACCAGAAGCTCTACGTCCCCGAGGTGCTGCGCGGCCTCGCGGTCACCACCCGGCACTTTCTCGGCAACCTCTTCGGCGACCGCGACCAGAGCACCGACGTCCTCTACCGGAAGGGCAGCCTGGGCAACCAGGTGGCGACCATCCAGTACCCCGAGGAGCGGATGCCGTATCCGGAGGGGTACCGGGGCCTGCACCGCCTCGTCCCCCGCGAGGACGGCAAGCCCCGCTGCGTCGCCTGCTACATGTGCGCGACGGTTTGCCCGGCGCAGTGCATCTACATAGAGGCGTCGGAGTACAGCGACGATCCGATCGAGAAGTACCCCACCTCCTTCGTGATCGACCAGCTCCGTTGCATCGTCTGCGGCCTCTGCGTGGAGGCGTGCCCCAAGGACGCCATCCGCATGGACACCTACGTCCACACGCCGCCCGAGTACTCCCGCGAGGGCTTCGTCTACCCCATCGAGCGGCTGCTCAAGGGGCCGGCGATCTCCTACCCCTCCGACCCGTGGATGAAGCGCGAGGACTCCAAGCAGCCGACCGACCAGCACTTCCCGCTGCACGGCATCGCGGAGCACTCCACCGAGCCGGTGGCGCAGAAGGAGCCGCTCCCCCAGGGCGAGAACCACCCGCCCCAGCCCGTCTTCGCGGAGAGCGACTTCCAGAAGCAGAAGTAGGCCGCTCCCCGCCCCGCGTGGCGCAAGCGAACGCCGAGGCCTCCCCGGGCCCCGGCGTTCTTGCTTCCTGCTCGCGTCTTCGCCGCGGCTCCACCTTGCCGCCCGCCCGCGCCTGCGCCGCACTCGAAGCGGCGGATCTCCGCGCGAGCGGCGCCTCCTCGCTCTCGCAGCATTCGGCCCTCCGCGTCGGCGTCACACCCGAATCGCCGGTGTCTGCGGTTCCACGACCTCGTTTCCCCAGGTGTTCGGGTAGCCCGGTCTGGTGGCGAGGGCCGGCGGATGGCAGGATGCGCCGGATGAGAGCGGCGGCGGTGGCAGCAGGGGGCGTGAAGGCCCGGCTCGAGGGCCTGAGCCGCGCGCTCTCGTCGCAGCGCCACCTCCTCGCCGTCCGAGACGGCGTGATCGGCGCGCTGCCGCTCGTGCTCATCGGCTCGGTGTTCCTGCTGCTGGCGCAGCCCCCGTCGGCGTGGCTGCAGGAGCGCCTCGAGTCCTACGTGCAGGCGATCCTCGTGCCCTACCGGATGCTCGGCGGGCTGGTGGCGCTCTACGTCTGCTTCGGCACCGCGCGGGCGCTCGCGCGCAGCCACGGCATGGACGAGCTCGGCTCGCCGCTCGTCGCCGTGTCCTCGTACCTGGTGGCGGTGGGCCCCGCGCCGCTCGAGGGGGGAGGGTGGGGCGTCTCGGCGGAGGGCCTGGGCGCCGGCGGGCTCTTCGGCGCGCTGGCGATCGCTCTGGGAACGGTGGAGCTGCAGCGCGTCTTCGCCCGCCGCCGGTGGACCATCTCGCTGCCGCCGTCCGTGCCGGACGCCATCGGCAAGAGCTTCGCCGCCATCGTGCCCGGCTTCGCCTGCGTGGCGCTCACCTGGATCGTGGTGCACGTTGTCGGCGTCGAGCTCGTGGGCCTCCTCGCCGACGCCGCACGGCCCCTGGTCGGCGCGACCGACTCGCTTCCCGGCGCCCTCGCCCTCGTCCTCGTGGACAGCTTCATGTGGCTCCTCGGCGTGCACCCGCTGGCGGTGCTCGCGGCGGTGAAGCCCCTGTGGCTCTCCATGCTGGCGGAGAACATGGCGGCGGCGGCGGAGGGACTGCCGCTCCCCCACGTCGCCACCCGGGAGTTCTTCCTCTGGTTCGTGTGGCAGGGTGGCTCGGGCGGCACCCTCGCCGCGGCGCTCCTCCTCCTCCGGGCGCGGAGCGCGGCGCTGCGCACGGTGGCCCGCCTCGGCATCGTCCCGTCGCTGTGCAACGTCAACGAGCCGCTCCTCTTCGGGCTGCCCATCGTCATGAACCCGCGCCTGGCGGTGCCCTTCATCCTCTCGCCGCTCGTGAGCGTCACCACCGCGTGGATCGCCATGAGCACGGGGCTCGTGGCCCGCCCCCGCCTCGACGTCCTCTGGACCCTCCCGTCGCCCCTGGGCGCCTTTCTCTCCACGGGAGGCGACGACGCCGCCATCGTGCTCCAGCTCCTGAACCTCGGCGTGGCCATGGCGATCTGGTGGCCCTTCGTGCGCCGGCTCGATCGTGACCTCGCGGCGAAGGAGGGCGTGCCGCCCGCCCCCGCTCCCTCCGGCGATCCGGCTCCCTCTCCCGCGCTCCAGCCGTAGTGCCCCCGGCGCGTCGTGCCGGGAACCGGTCCGCCCTGGCCCGGGGTGCGGCGGCGCCCCGCGATCAGGCGATGGCGCGGCGGCGGTGTCCCGGTCCGCGGGCGGTCGTGATCCCCTCGGGCACCAGCGAGAAGAGGAAGACGAGGATCGCCACGATGGCGTTGTTCCACTGGGTCGCGGCGGACTCGCTGGGCAGCGCCCACACCGAGATGAAGAGCCAGACGGCGAGCGCCGTGTTGACGTACCTCACCGGCGGCGCGGCGAGGGCGATCAGCGCGACGGCGATGATCGCCAGCCCCACGATCCAGGTGTTGGTGAGCTGGGACTGGGTATGGGACCAGAGGAAGGCGGATATGAACAGCCAGACCCCTAGAACGATGTTCGCGATGCGAGCCGCCACCGGCGTCATGACCAATCCTCCTTTGGATTCGAATCTGGAAACGGGGCGCCCCGGTTGGAACCCTCGCGCGCGGGACGCGGGAGGCGGACGCTGGGGGGGGCGAAGGTTCGATGGCCGACTCGTGCGGTGCGCGGTAGGCTCGAGGGATTCCCAAGGAGGACGAGGCATTGACCAGGCTGGTGCGACTGGGTGTTCCCGACTTGAAGGAGGGCGAGCTGCGCGGCTACGAGCCGGAGGGCGAAGGCGGGAGGCTCGTCTGCCTGGCGAAGGTGGACGGCCGGTACCGGGCGGTCGACGACTGGTGCAACCACGCGGGCTGCCTTCTCTCCGCCGGCTGGATCGCCCGCAAGGAGGGGAGGCCCATGGTCGTCTGCCCTTGCCACGAGATCGGGTTCGACCTGGAGACCGGCAAGAACCTGGTCGCCCCCGCCATCTGCGGGGACCAGCAGGCTTTCCGGGTGATCGAGAGGGACGGCTTCCTCTTCGCGGAGATCGACTGACCGATGGGTCGGCAGAGGCACGGCCAGTGGCATGGGCGCCGCCATGCGAGCGAGGGCGGCGGGGCACATGAGCACGGCCACGGGCACGAGCACGGCCACGCGCACACGGGCGAAGAGGACGCGCCGCGGATCCACCGTGCCTCGGCGCTCGCGAGAGTGCCCTTCGCCGTGATCACCGCGAGCGACAGCCGCACCGAGGCGACCGACGCCTCGGGCCGCGTGCTGCGCGAGGCGCTCCAGGGCCGCGGGCACCGGCTCGTCCACGGCGAGATCGTGAAGGACGACCCCGCGGGGATCCGCGACGCCATCGGCCGGGCCAAGGACGCCGGGGCGAAGGCGATCCTCGTCACCGGCGGCACCGGGATCGCCTCCCGCGATCGCACCGTGGACGTGGTCGAGGGCCTCCTGGCCACGCCGCTCCCCGGCTTCGGCGAGCTCTTCCGGATGCTCTCCTTCCAAGAGATCGGCAGCGCCGCCATGCTGTCCCGGGCCACGGCGGGCGTCACCGCGGACGGCCGGCTCCTCTTCGCGCTGCCCGGCTCGTCCGGCGCCTGCCGCCTCGCGGTGCAGAAGCTCATCGCCCCGGAGCTCGCCCACCTGGTGCGCGAGGCGAGCCGCTAGTCGTGCGCGCCGCCTCCCCACCTGCGGTCCGGGCGACGCTCTCCGCCGCCAGGGCCAGGCGCCTCAAGGCCGTCCTCGATCCCTTCCTCGACTCGTTCGACCGCACCGCGCGCATCGGCTTCGATCCGGTGGAGGCCCCGCGCCGCTACGCCGACCCCGCCGACCAGGAGGTGGCGGGTCTCCTCGCCTCGGGGCTCGCCTACGGCCGCGCCGATCTCTTCCGACCCAAGCTCTTCGGCGTGCTCGGCGTCATGGGCGACTCCCCGGCGGCCTTCGTCCGCGGCTTCGAACCGGCCCGCGACGGCAGGCTGCTGGAGCCCTTCGCCTACCGCTTCCACCTGCCGTCCGATCTCGGTGCCCTCGTCGCGGGAATGGGCGCCGCGATCCGCCGCCACGGCTCCCTCGGCGCCGCCCTCGCGTTCCAGCTCGAGCGCCACGATCGCGCGCTGCGCCCTGCGCTCTCCGCCTTCTCCCGTGCCCTGCGGGAGGAGGGCAGGGCGATCGCCGCGCCGTACCTGGGCGCACCCCGGGCCCTCGACCACCTCCTCCCCGATCCGGCCAAGGGCGGCGCCTGCAAGCGGCTCCTGCTCTACCTGCGGTGGATGGTCCGCGAGGACGAGGTCGACCTCGGCACATGGAAGGGCCTGATCGCTCCTTCGCTCCTCGTGAACCCGGTGGACACCCACGTCATGCGCATCGCGCGGCTGCTGGGCCTCACCCGCCGCAGGGATCTCTCCTGGCGCACCGCCGAGGAGATCACCGCCGCCCTGCGCCTCCTCGATCCCGACGATCCCGTCCGCTACGACTTCGCGCTCTGCCACCTTGGCATGAGCGGCGCCTGCCCCACCCGCCGGCGCAAGGACCTCTGCCTCGCCTGCCCCCTCCGCTCCGAGTGCGTGGCCGGGCGCCGCGTCACCGCCTGAAACCCGCTCGCCCGCCGCTCGCCCCCTTGGCGCCACCGGCGGGACATGTGCCCATTCAAGTTGCCGAGCCGCGGCCGGATGCCACACCGCCGGCCGCCGCGCTCGGGCGACGAAGGCGTCGCGAACGGCGGTTCGGACATGTGCCCCATCAACTCGGGGACGCCGCAGGGCGGGCCTGCCGCGACGCGGCGCGGTAGGCGGGGCCGTCCACGGCCTCGGGGAGCGGCAGGTTCGAGTTGCAGCCGAGCCCCTCGCCCCTGCCGCGCTCCTCCCGGAACCCGGTGAGGTACGGGTACGCACCTGCGGGTCCGCGTGGATGGAGACGGTGAGCACGTCGTCGCGCTCGTAGAAGATCTCCTGCCGCCCGTTGCCGTGGTGGTAGTCGATGTCGGACGATGGATCGCGCCGCCGCCCGCGACAGGGGCCGATCCCGCCCCAGGTCGCCGTAGTCGAGGTAGGGGGGATCGGTGTCGCCCGGCTTCAGCGGCGTCTCGTAGGCGGTGCCGACGATGGGCCGGGCACCGAAGCGCTCGTAGAACCGGAGGCGGCGGACGTTCTGCGCCCGCACGGCGGGATCCGGCGAGAGGGCGGGATCGTCCGGGAGGCATTCGAAGAAGAGGCCCACGCAACCGAGGGTGCCGCCAGTCTACCGGTGGCCCGGGCGCGCGGCTCGTCCCTTCGAACGGCGGCAGTCCGCCCGTGGACCGCCGAACCCCCTCAGATCCTCCGATGCGACTGGTGCAGATCGAAGATGATGTTCCCCTCCCGGAAGATCCGGACGCTCCCCGAGGTCTGCGACACCACCACCGCGATCGCCTCGGTGGTGCTGGTGATCATGGCGGCCGCCGCGTGCCGGGCGCCGAGGCCCAGGGGGATGTGCAGCTCCTCGCTCCCGGACTGCAGGTACCGCCCCGCGGCGAGGACGACGCCGTCCTCGCGGATCACGAAGGCCCCGTCGAGCACCGAGAAGTTCTTCACCGCCTCGGTGATCCTCGGATCGAGGATGTTCCGCTCCGCTTCGCTCAGGCCCTGGAACGGGTTGATGGTGAGCTGCCGGGACTTCTCCAGCACGGCGATCGAGTCGCCGATCACGAAGATGCTCCCCACCGGATGACCCTCGAAGCCCTCCTGCCCCACGGCCAGCGCCAGGGAGATCACCTGCTCGACCACCTGCCGATCGAACTCCTGGGGCAGCCGCAGCGACTCCACGGACACCGCCTCGTCGTGGTCGTCGCCGACCTTGACGCTGATCATGGTGTCGATGGAGCGGTCGTGTCCGGTGACGCAGAGCACGACGTCACCCTTCTCGAGGAAGCGCGCCGCGGCCACCAGTGCCACTTTCACCTTGTCGAGCCGGGTGAACTCGTAGGCCGGGATGTGCACGGCCTGGAAGCCCTCCTCGTGGAGGTCGCGGACCACCTTCTCGCTCGCCGCGGCGAAGATGATCTTGCGGCGCAGCGACCTGCCTTTGATCTCCTCCGCGGCGGGCGGGTAGTCCGAGATCCAGAGGAGGTGGCGCACGTCGGCCTTCGAGGCCAGGTTGAGGGCGGCGCGAACGAGCTCGCGCTCGAATCGGGAGAGGGGATCGGCCAAGGCGAGTGGTTCCCAAGGGAGCGGGCGAGGGCCCGCCGCGTCGGTGGAGGCACGATAGAGCAAGCGGCTTCATGCAGCAAAAACTCTCGTCGTTTCGCTGACCTCCCCCACTTGACGGCATCCCGGGGCGCTGGTAGACAAGCGGGCCTTTTTCCTGCGGTCGGGAAAATGGACACCTTCGAAAACGACTCCGCCCCGCTCCGGGGGGCCAAAGGAGGGCCGGTGAACCAGAAGGATCTGAAGCGCTTCAAGGCGATGCTCGAGGAGTCGCGGGAGAGCCTCCTGCAGAGCGCCAAGCGGACTCTGATGGAGGAGTCCAACTTCGACACCGACGACCTGCCGGACGAGATCGACCTCGCCTCCTCCGAGTACAACCAGTCGATGGTGTTCCGCCTCCGCGACCGGGAGAAGTTCCTCCTCAAGAAGATCGAGAAGGCCCTGGGCCGCATCGAGGACGGCACCTTCGGCATCTGCGAGCGGTGCGAGGAGGACATCAGCTTCAAGCGCCTCGAGGCGCGGCCGGTGACGACCCTCTGCATCCGGTGCAAGGAGGAGCAGGAGAAGAAGGAGAAGTCCTACTCCTGATCCCTCGCCCATCGGGCACCGGCGGCACGCTGCCCTGCGCCGCAGTGAATCGAGCGGGCCGCCGAGGGGCGGCCCGTTCTCGATCGAGGGCGGTGGATCGCCTCGCCCCTTTCAGCGGAGCTCGACCCGCAGAAGCCGGGCGCCGATCAGGATGGCGTCGCCGGGCTCGAGGGGGGTGGGGGCGGTCAGCCTCACGAAGGTCCCGTTGGACGAGCCCAGGTCGCGGATCCGCACCCCGTCCACCGCCACCGAGACCACGGCGTGGCGCCCCGAGACGAAGCGGTCGCCGGGG